>JBCDLN010000020.1:0-23399 GCA_038745295.1 Pseudomonadota bacterium
AAGATCCGCTCCACCCGATCGTCGAGGGCAGCGGCTTTCATCACCATCATCAACGGCGCGCTCAGACGGTCTGGATCCACAGCCGTCTCGTCGGCGGTCAGAACAGACTGAAACGGGAGTGTGTCGCGTTCTTCCAAAGTCAGCCTCCGCTTCGGCATCTGTCGGAGCCAGATGTCCACGTCGAGCCCCACCTGGTGGCTCGTATGGCCGTAGAGCATGGGTCCACCGCGGGGCTGACTGAGATCGCCGATGAGAAGGCCGTTGAACCCAAGCCCCGGCGCCTGGCGCGAAAGCGTCTCCACAAAGTCGATCAGCGACGGGTGGCCGTAGACCCTATTGCGCGACAGGCGCATGGCCTGCCAGGCGGGCCCATCAGCGGGCAGCGCTTCAGCACCTTCGATGCAGCCGCGGCTATAATAACCGATCACCCGAGGAGGCCCCTTGGACGGCGCCTCCACCGCGCCAAAGCGAGTCTTGGCAAGATCGTCTGCAACTGACGGGGTTTGCAGCAAGAAGGCCGCGAGCAAAGCAAACGCTGCTGCGCCGCAAAGCATCGGGCGCATAAAACTCATGGCGTGCTGTCCACCAAAGTCTCAAAGCCGAAGCGCAACCAGTCAGCGCTGATGCTGTGGCCTCCTTCGTGGAGGCACAAATAAAGACGCGATCCTTCCGGTGCGAGAGCGCCCTTACAGGTGAAGTCCTTTGGAGCGCCAATCCCCTCATCTGTGGGCTCGTAACCACCTGCGGCCTGAAACAAGGAGAGCGCGGAAAAGACATCACCCTGCTTCGTGTCCGCGATGGGGCGCCCTTGCGGCGGCACGACCTGATCGGCTGTTCCATGGATGTGGATGAGATCAACGGGCGGGTTTGGGCACGCTTCAGGCAGGGGGTCCCAAAAGGTGCCGGCGACCGGCAAGAAGCCGGCAAACCTCTCACCACGGTGGCAGGCAAGCGTCCACACCATCATCCCGCCGGCGGAAAACCCCGTCACCAACACGCGGGCCGGGTCAATTCCGTGACGGGTGGTAACATCGTCCATCAACGCATCGAAATAGCTGAGCTCGAGCTCATCATTGTCGAACCCTTTGCGCGGGGCGTTCCGGATGAGCCAGTCTTCGCCGCCTGACTTGGGAGCTATGAGCGCAACGCCCATCGCGTTGGCCATGTCTTTATATGCAGCGTTGTTCATGACCCCGGCGGCGGAGCCACGGTAGCCATGGAGGTAAAGGATCGCGGGGTGAGGCCCATCTCCACTGGGCAAAGCAATTCTATAGCTCCTGTCGCCGATGGTGCAGTCGGTGTCCACGCCACATCCAAACGTGGGCGAGGGCACCATGGCAGCGATCACCCCAGCGGCTACAATCGACGCGCAAAAAGGAGTTAGCACCCGTCTCATCATCGCTCCTTCTTCATGTGCGGGACCCTTTTTGCGCGACACCGCGCCACCAGCTGACCCGATTCGTTGGTGATCGGCGCGAAGAGCCTAGCCATGGGCGGCCCTCGTCACAAATCACTCCCGCGCTCTCGGAGCGGGAGTAGGCGCACGAGCGGGAGCAGGGTCCTTGATCCTCCTGATTGGGCAGGCCAGACTTTGCCACGAAACGCAAAGAGGCAGCCATTTGGCTAGCGCCTTGGAGCGCGTGTGTCGCAGGAGGGCCAGATGGCTGCCACCCAACGCCTTGCGGGCAAAACATCCGTCGTCACCGGCGCAGCGTCAGGCTTTGGCGAGGCCATTGCCCAGCGGTTTGCGGCCGAGGGGGCACGGGTTGCTGTCCTCGATCTCAATGGGGATGGCGCAAAGTCGGTGGCAGCAAGAATTGGCCACAACGCCATTGCTCTAACCTGTGATGTAACCCGCGCTGATGACATGGCGAACGCAGCACAAGAGGCGATCGCATCGTTCGGCACGGTGGACATCCTGGTCAACAATGCCGGCACATCCCACCCCAACGGCCCACTTTTGTCGGTCGACGAAGCGACGTTCGACCAAGTGTTTGCGGTGAATGTGAAATCGATCTTTCACGCATGCCATGCCTACGTGCCCCACTGGCGCAGCACTCGGCGGGGGGTGATGATCAACATAGGTTCAACCGCAGGGGTCCGGCCGCGCCCTGGTTTGTCCTGGTATAACGCTTCAAAGGGGGCGGTGAACCTTCTGACCAAATCCCTTGCAGTGGAATTGGCGCCCGACGGGGTCAGGGTTTGCGGGATCGCCCCCGTGATGGGGGAGACGGCGCTTTTGGAGACCTTTATGGGCGTCCCCGACACACCGGAGAACCGGAAGCGGTTCATCGCATCCATTCCGCTTGGCCGTCTTTCTGTGCCTGATGATATTGCCCACGCGGCCGTCTACCTTGCTTCAGACGAAGCATCGATGGTGACAGGTGTGAACCTTGAGGTGGATGGCGGGCGCTGCGTCTAGCCGATTGCAACTGGCAGAAGGAGAAGGGCCTGCTGAACAACCCGGAAGAGCCCCCGGGTGAATCTCAGCAACAAGCAGTTTTGTCAGCGCATCCAGGCGCCGTGCACAGCGCGCTTTTGCCAAAAAATATAGCTTCGCGCCGCCTGCAGGACGCTGCCGACGCGGTCACGAGAACACCGTCCGATGCTGCGCAGTTCCCCGACTTGGCGCTGTTTATCGTGGGCAATCCTGGAGGTTCGCGCTCACTCGAGCCGGCAGAGACGTTTCCGATGACGAGGTTAACCTCGACCCTTGCCCTTTCTGTCAAAGATGTGCCATTTGCATCACAGCGATCGTCAGAATCGTCTAGGGAGGGACCTCATGAGCCAAACGACCCGTCGCCGCTTTTTGCAAACAGGCGGCGCAGCCGTCGCTGGCGCGTCTGCACTGGCAGCGCCGAATGTGGCGCGTGCCAGCAATGCGACAGTGATCAAAATGCAGTCGGCCTGGCCGGCATCGAATGTGTTCCAAGAGTTCGCTCAGCAGTATGCGGACCGTGTGAACGCGATGTCTGGTGGGACGCTGGAGATTGAGCTGCTTCCGGCTGGCGCGGTCGTTCAGGCTTTCCAAATCCAGGACGCCGTCGCTGACGGCGTCCTGGACGCCGGCCACCACGTGACGGCGTACTGGTACGGTAAAAACAAAGCCGCCTCATTGTTCGGCACCGGCCCCGTCTTCGGCACCGACGCCCAGCAAATGCTGGCCTGGATCAACTACGGTGGCGGCCGTGCTCTTTATGAAGAGCTCATCAACGACATTTTGGGCCTCGACGTGGTGGGCTTCTTTGCCATGCCCATGCCCACCCAGCCGCTTGGTTGGTTCAAGGAAGAAGTGAAGTCCATCGACGATCTTCAGGGCCTGAAGTACCGGACCGTGGGCCTTGCTACCGACATTATGCAGGGTATCGGCCTTTCCGTGGCGCAGCTCCCTGGCGGCGAAATTGTGCCGGCTCTTGAGCGCGGCGTCATCGACGCGTTTGAGTTCAACAACCCGACGGCTGACAGCCAGTTCGGCGCCCAGGACGTGTCGAAGGACTATATGCTCGGCTCCTACCACCAGGCCGCTGAGTTCTTCGAGATCGTCTTCAACAAAGACCTCTTCGAATCCCTCACCGATAGCCAGCGTGCCATTTTGGAATACGCTGCTGAGGCCGCATCCGTCGCCAATTTTGGTCTTGCGATGGACCGTTATTCGGCCGACCTCGTGAACCTTCGCGACAATTCTGGCGTCAACGTCTACCGGACGCCTCAGTCCATCATGCAGGCGCAGCTCAACAGCTGGGACACCGTTTTGGAAGGTCTTGAAGCGGACGACTATTTTGCCCGCGTGGTGAAGTCCCAGAAGGATTGGTCCGACCGGGTCGGCTACTACATGCTCCTCAACCAAGCGGACTATAAGCTGGCCTACGAGCACTATTTCCCCGGCAAGCTCGGCTTCTAAGACAATTGGGGTCTTGCGTCGGCCCCTCGGCCGTCGCAACATGAATGCGCCGCTTGGGGGTTCTCAGGCGGCGCTCTAATGTGAGCTGCCTATTAAGGCGAGCTCGGCCGGGAGAGGTTCGCCCGCTTTGGAAACCTACATCCGTTTTGCCGACAAAGTCTCATCCTGGGTCGGCCGCGCTTTCGCCTGGTGCATCCTTCTGATGACCTTCGGCGTCGCCTACGAAGTCCTCGTCCGTTACGTTTTCATTGCCCCCACATCCTGGGCGTTCGACATCTCATACATGATGTATGGGACGCTTTTCATGATGGCGGGTGCCTACACACTTTCGCGAGATGGGCACGTGCGGGCGGACGTCTTTTACCGTCTTTGGCCCGTGCGCGTTCAGGGTGCTGTGGAGCTGGTGCTCTACTTCATTTTCTTCTTCCCAGGGGTTCTGGCGCTGATCTTTGCGGGCTGGAAGTACGCCTCCCGCTCGATCCGGTTCCAAGAAGTCTCGGTGATGAGCCCTGCGGGCGTGCCGATCTTCCAGTTCAAAGTCATCATCGTTGCCGCCGGCGTCCTCCTCTTCATCCAAGGCGTTGCCCAGGTGTTTCGCTGCATCATTGCGATAAAGCGTGGCGAGTGGCTTGCCCAAGAAGCGGACGTGGAAGAACTCGAAACCCAGCTCATCAGTGAGCATGACCGCCACATCCTCGATCACGGTTCAGAAGCTGTGGACGTTGTGACCCCCAAGAAGCCCGACTGATCGCCAAGCCAAGGAGCGCGCGCCGGTGACCGATCCCCAAGTGGCCGTCTTCATGCTCGGCTCGTTCATCATCATCATCATGTTGGGCTTTCCCATCGCGTTCACGCTGATGGCGATGGCGGTGGGCTTTGGCTACTACGCCTACTTTGACATTACGCGGCAATGGCGCGGCTACGATCGCCTGGTGGAAAGCGGCGAAGCGGGGACACTGGAACTTTACAGCGAGTGGTTCCAAGGCCTTCTGAACAACAGGATCTTCGACCTACTGGTGAACCAAACCTACGGCGTGATGAGCAACGACGTGCTCACGGCCGTCCCACTGTTTTTGTTCATGGGCTACATTGTTGAGCGCGCCAACATTGTCGACCGGTTGTTTGGTACGCTCCAAATTGCCGCCAGGCGCATTCCAGGCTCCATGGCTGTGGCAGCGCTCATCACCTGCGCCCTCTTTGCGACCGCAACCGGAATTGTCGGCGCCGTGGTCACGTTGATGGGTCTTCTGGCATTCCCGGCAATGCTCAATGCGCGCTACAACACGAGCTTTGCTTCAGGCGTCATTTGTGCGGGAGGTACGCTCGGAATTCTCATCCCGCCGTCGATCATGCTGATCGTTTATGCGGCCACATCGAACGTTTCGATCGTGCGGCTTTATGCGGGCGCGCTGTTGCCGGGCCTCCTGCTGGCAGGGCTTTACGTGGTCTATGTCATCGGCCGTGCTTCGCTCCAACCCAAGCTCGCTCCCAAACCGCGAGATGAGGATATTGATGGCGTCTCCACCGGCCAGGTGATTGTGATGATGATCACCTCGTTTGTCCCCCTGGCGGTGCTCATCTTTTCGGTGCTCGGCGCCATTTTGTTTGGGCTTGCCACGCCCTCAGAGGCGGCTGCCGTGGGAGCCTTGGGCGGCCTGGTGCTGGCAGCGGCCTACCGCGCCCTCACCTGGGACCGGCTGCGCGAAAGTGTTTATCTCACCGTTCGCACATCGGCGATGGTGTGCTGGCTGTTCGTGGGCTCATGGACCTTCGCGTCGGTGTTTTCCTACCTCGGCGGTGAGAGCCTGGTGTCAGAGTTTGTTACCTCGCTCAATTTGTCGCCGTTGATGTTCTTGCTGCTGGCGCAAATCATCATCTTCCTCCTGGGCTGGCCGCTGGAATGGTCTGAAATTATTATTATTTTCGTTCCCATCTTTCTGCCCCTGCTGGCCGTTTTTGACATCGACCCGCTGTTCTTTGGTATCCTGGTGGCACTCAACCTCCAGACGTCGTTCTTGACACCACCTATGGCCATGAGTGCCTACTACCTTAAGGGGATCTCGCCGCCGCACGTGCGTCTTGCTGAGATCTTCGCAGGATGCATGCCCTACCTCGCGATGGTGTTCCTCACGATGGCCATACTCTACACCTTCCCCAACATCGTCTTCTGGCTTCCCGATCTTGTGTATGGTCGATGAGCGCACCCAGCGCGGTTGAAACGGCCGGCAAACTCGCCGCTGGCGCCTTGTCAGCGCGCGAATTGGCGGAAGCCTGTCTCGATAGGATTGCCAGCGATGACGGAGCGATAAAGGCCTTCGTGCACATCTCCCCGGACTATGTGCGCGCTCAGGCTGACGCTCTTGACGCGCACAGGAAGGCAGGTCGCCCGCTGGGCATTCTCCATGGCCTGCCCGTGGCCCTTAAGGATATGTTCGACACGGCCGACTACCCCACCGAGAACGGTACAGCGCTCGACAAGGGTCGCCGGCCGCGCAAGGACGCCACTCTCGTGGCCCGCTTGCGCGCGTCAGGGGCGGTCATCTTGGGCAAGACCGTCACCACCGAGCTCGCCTTCCGCCAGCCGGGGCCCACCCGCAATCCTCACAACCTTGAGTATACGCCAGGCGGCTCATCGCAAGGGTCAGCCGCGGCAGTGGCGGCAGGCATGGTGCCCCTTTCCATAGGTTCGCAGACCATCGGCTCCACCATCCGGCCCGCCTCCTTTTGCGGCACTGTCGGCGTGAAGCTGACCCATGGCACAGTCCCCCTCACCGGGGCGCTCACCACCGCAACGCCGCTCGATACGGTGGGTGGGTTTGCCATGTCCGTGGCCGACGCAGCGCTTCTTTTCAATGCCATCCAGGGCCACGACCCTGAGGACGCCCGCACCCGCCCCGCCCCCCACGCCGACCTTCTGGCGTCCGTCCAAGCTGGCCCCCCGTTGCCACCCCGCTTTGCCATTGTGGGGGGCCCGTTCTGGAGCGAAGCCTCAAACGATGTGCGTGGGCTGTTTGACGAGCTGGCAGCCCTTTTGGGCGAAGATGCGGTGGACCGGGTCGCCCTGCCGGACGTGTTCCAAAATGCTTACGACGCGCAACTGCGGATCATGCACGCAGGCTTTGCCAAGAATTTGCGCCACTATCGCGAGCGTGGAGCCGATCAGCTCAGCCAGCACATGCGCGATGCCATGGCCGAAGGCGACGCCGTGACCGCCACGCAGTATTTGGAAGCGCTCGATTGGCAAACCGTTCTCGCCAACGGCCTCGACCCGATTTTTGACCGCTTCGATGCCATCTTAACGCCCGCAGCGGGCGGAGAAGCACCCCACTCGTTGACCTCAACGGGGGATAGCCGGTTCAACGCCCTCTGGACGTTTGTGGGCGCGCCTTGCGCTGCAATCCCCGCGGGCAAGGGGGCGGCAGGATTGCCCATCGGCGTTCAGGTGGTAGGCCGGCCCGGTGAAGATGCCAGGCTTTTGCGCAACGCGGCGTGGCTTGAAGCAAAGCTCAAGTCTGCCTGAACCACCAGCGCCAGCAACGCACGCATTCTTCAGCCATTGCGCTCCCATACTGACTGCCATCGGCATCCGGCCTCCGGCGGCAGTCTCTGTCAGAGCCGAAGAAACGATCCGGCAAGATCGGTTCAACCCGGCAGGACGTCTTGGCGAGCTAAGGGTAGAAGACCAAATCCGAGCTGCGAAAGGCGCTAGAATGCCATTGTCTGATTTCAAAGTGCTGACGTTTGACGTCTATGGAACGCTCATCGATTGGGAAAGCGGGATGGTCGCCGGGCTCGCCCCGCTGGTGGACAGAGCCGAAAAACCCCTTTCCCGCAATGAGATCTTAGAAGCTCATGCATTTCATGAATCCACCACACAGGCGATGATCCCCACCAAGAAATACAGTGAACTACTTCCAATTGTTTATAAAAGACTTGCGGAGGAGTGGGGGGTCCCCACCTCTTGGGAGGCGTGCCTGCAATATGGACAGTCGGTCAAAGACTGGCCGGCCTTTTCAGATAGCGCAGACGCGCTCACGTATCTCAAAGAGCACTATAAGCTCGTCGTCCTGTCCAACGTTGACAATGAAAGCTTTGCCGCGAGCGAAGCAAAGCTTGGTGTGACGTTTGACGGCCGCTACACCGCCGAGGATATAGGCTCCTATAAACCAAACCCGCGAAATTTTGAGTTTATGCTCACACAGCTACTTCGCCGCGGCTTTAGCAAGTCTGACATCTTGCACGTGGCGGAAAGCCTCTTTCATGACCATGCCCCCGCCAACGCATCCGGTCTCAGCAATTGTTGGATCTACAGGCGGCATGATGATGAGGGCTTTGGCGCCACCATGCCGCCGGGCAAAACGCCCACCGCTGACATGACATTCCATTCGATGGCAGATTTTGCTGCAGCGCACAAAAATGAGCATCCGGGCTAGCGCTTTCATTTGCCGCTGGCCATCGCGCAGGTCACCTGCCCGGCCCTCGCGAACGGCATCCCTTCCCTTTCCTCAGCCAACGGGTTGACGGGGCGGCTCAGGCCACGCGATCCAAGGCGCAGTTTCAGCCATCAAGCGGACCGCTAAGGCCTTGCCCGACCTTTCCTTAACCACCTGGACGGCCGTGTTCCTGGTGACCTTTCTGGCTGGCTACGTGAAAGGGGCCGTCGGCTTTGCGATGCCCATGATCATGATTTCGGGGCTTGGCTCCATTATCGACCCCAAACTTGCCATTGCCGGGCTCATCCTGCCGACCCTTGCCACAAACACCGTGCAAGCCTTCCGTCACGGCTACCGCGCTGCCATCGCGGTGGCCAAGGCCCATTGGCGGTACCTGTCGCTGCTGCTGATCATGATTATCGCCTCGTCACAGCTGGTGGCGATTGTGCCGGTGAAGACGCTGTTCCTGATTATCGGAATTCCGGTGGTAGCGCTGGCGTTGATCCAGCTTTTGAGTGTGCGATTGACCATTCCGCCCAACCGGCGTGGGCTGGGCGAATGGATTGCAGGCGGCTCGGCGGGCTTTCTGGGTGGCCTTTCAGGGGTATGGGGCCCGCCCACCGTTCTTTATCTCACAGCCCTTAACACCCCTAAGCTTGAGCAGTTGCGCCTCCAAGGGGTGGCTTATGGTCTGGGCGCGTTGGTGCTCCTTCTGGCCCATGTGCAGTCAGGCATCTTCAACCGCGAGACCGCGCCCTTTTCGGCCTACCTCCTGGGCCCTGCCATCTTGGGCTTGTTGCTGGGCTTCAGAACCTCCGACGCTCTCAATCAAACCCTTTTTCGGCGGGCAACACTGATTGTCCTCATATTGGCCGGGCTCAACTTGGTGCGCCGCGGTTTATCAGGATAAGCGCAAACGCCTCTTGGCGTGGACTATGTTGTGGCCAACCCACCTCAGGTGGTATGGCTCTGTCTGCGCAGTGGTGGTGTGCAACACCAAAAAGCGGCACAAACAGTCAATCCTGCGCTTGCGAATGATGTGCGGCGCCCCATGTGAGCCGTGGTGAGAGTGAGAGGCACGCTTGACAACGTTAGACTGGATCTTGTCCGCCGTCGGTCTTTTGGGATTTGTGGCGTTCGTCGGCATCATCGCCAGTTTTGTGCCAGAACTTGACCTAGTCATCGTCATCGGGATCGCGGTTGCCCTAGCGGTCTACGACTTTTGGATAAGACCCTTCAGAACCCGCCAGCGTTAGCGCCGTTTTGTCAGCATAAGAGGCATGTCTGCCATGTGCGGCCAAAAGGCGCGACACCCATTGCGCTGCACTGCAGCATAAGTTAGGGCTCCGCGGGACTCTAGGAGCATTGTGGAATGACCGAACCGACCTTGGACACATTGGTCGAGATTGCCCTCGTTGCGGGCGAAGCGATTATGCCCCACTACGAAAACGGTGGTGAGGCGCGCGAAAAAGGGGACGGGTCGCCGGTCACCGTCGCCGATGAAGCAGCAGAAGCCATTATTCTAGAGCGCCTGCGCGCCGCCGGTGTCGACAACATCGTCGCCGAAGAGGCGATTTCTGCTGGCAAGATGCCCCCGCCTGCAGAGGTCTTTTACTTGGTCGACCCGCTCGACGGCACGCGCGAGTTCATCTCCAAAAACGGCGAGTTCACCGTCAATATCGCCCGCGTGGAAAACGGCGTCCCTGTGGCAGGCGTCGTCTACGCGCCAGCCATCAACGTGATGTATGCGGGCGACGCGTCGGGCGCATGGCGCGCGAGCGTCGAAAACGGGGCGGTTGGCCCGCGCGAGCCGCTCAAGGTGGCAACACCTGCCGAAGGGGTGCGCGTTGTCGCCTCCCGCTCGCACCTCACCGATGAGACCAAAGAGTTCATCGACAAATTCACCGTTTCCAGCTTCGTCTCGTCCGGCTCATCTTTGAAATTCTGCCGGGTCGCAGAAGCGGCGGCCGACCTTTACCCCAGAATGGGTCGCACCATGGAGTGGGACACCGCCGCAGGCCACGCGGTTCTCAGAGCTGCTGGCGGTGAGGTTTACACCCTCGATGGCGCGCCGCTCGGCTACGGCAAACGCACCGGCGACACCTTCGCCAATCCTCATTTCGTCGCGGCGGGGGCGTTCGATCCCTTCGCCCTCACCAGCTGAACACCGGGACGGGTATCACATCTATGGCAGTTGACCGCAGCTCGCACTTAAAGCGGCTTGAAGACGAATCCATCCATATCATGCGTGAGGTGGTGGCCGAGTTCAGTAACCCGGTGATGCTTTACTCCATCGGCAAAGACAGCACCGTGATGCTGCACCTTGCCCGCAAAGCCTTTTATCCATCCAAGCCGCCCTTCCCCTTCATGCACATCGATAGCTTGTGGGAATTCCGCGAAATGGGTGAGTTTCGCGATAATCTAGCCAAAACACTCGGCCTTAATATTATCGTTGAGTATAGCGAAGAGGGCAAGAAAGCAAACATAAACCCGTTCGATCACGGCTCCAATTACTATACCAACGTGATGCGCACCGAGCCCTTAAAGGCGGCGCTGACGAAGTATGGTTTTGACGCAGCCTTTGGGGGCGGCCGGCGCGACGAAGAAAAGAGCCGCGCCAAAGAGCGTGTGTTCTCCTTCCGCACAGCAAGCCACGGTTGGGACCCGAAAAACCAACGCCCAGAGCTGTGGCACATCTATAACGGGCGCGTTGCGAAGGGCGAATCAATCCGCGTTTTCCCGCTCTCCAACTGGACTGAGCTTGATGTGTGGCAATACATCATGATCGAGAACATCGATCTGGTGTCGCTCTACCTGGCAAAGCCTCGCCCCGTGGTGGAGCGGGACGGCACGCTCATCATGGTCGACGATGACCGGATGAAGCTTGAGCCTGGCGAAGTCCCTGAAGAGAAAATGGTTCGCTTCAGGACCTTGGGCTGCTATCCGCTGACAGGCGCAGTGGAATCGAACGCCACATCCGTCCAAGACGTGGTGACCGAAATGCTGATAGCCAAAACATCAGAACGCCAGGGCCGCGTCATTGATCATGACGAAGCCGGCTCCATGGAAAAGAAAAAGCGCGAGGGTTACTTCTGATGCAACAAGCCGCCGTTTCAGAGAACCTCACGCCAGAGGCGATCAGCGCATACCTGGAAAGCCAGGAAAAGAAATCGTTCCTGCGCTTCATCACCTGCGGCAGCGTGGATGATGGCAAGTCAACGCTCATCGGCCGCTTGCTGTTTGAAACCAAGCTGATCTTCGAAGACCAGCTTGCCGCCATTGAGCGCGATTCCAAAAAGCACGGCACCACCGGGGAAGACATCGACCTTGCCCTGTTGGTGGATGGGCTTGAGGCTGAGCGGCAACAAGGCATCACCATCGATGTCGCCTACCGCTTCTTCACCACCGACAAGCGCAAGTTCATTGTGGCCGACACCCCTGGTCACGAACAGTATACGCGCAACATGGCAACCGGTGCGTCCACCGCGGACCTTGCCGTTCTCCTGGTGGATGCGCGCCACGGCATTCAAATCCAGACCAAGCGCCACGCCTTCCTGGTGTCGCTCCTGGGCATCCGCCACGTGGTGCTGGCCGTTAACAAAATCGACCTTGTCGACTTTGATAAGCTCCGGTTTAACCAAATCAGAGACGAGTTTGAGCAGTTCGGCCGCTCGTTTGACTTCGACACGTTAGAAGCCATCCCGATTTCCGCCCGCTACGGCGACAATGTGGTGGCCCGCTCTGACCGCACGCCTTGGTATCAAGGGCCCGCACTCTTGGAGCATCTTGAGAATATCGAGGTGCAGTCCGACCTTGAGCAGCGCCCCTTCCGCATGACCGTCCAGTGGGTGAACCGCCCTAACCTCGACTTCCGCGGCTTTTCAGGCACCATTGCCAGCGGGAAGCTGCACCCTGGCGACCCTGTGGTGGTGGCAGGCTCCGGCCGTGAGGCGACGGTGTCGCGCATTGTGACCATGGATGGCGACCTGCCGGAAGGACGTGCATCGGAAGCCGTCACCGTTGTGCTTGACCGGGAGATTGACGTCTCGCGCGGGGATATTCTGGTCCCGCCCAGCCATCGCCCTGAGGTGACGGACCAGTTCGCGGCCCACATTGTGTGGATGGCGGAAGAGGAAATGTTCCCTGGCCGCCCGTATCTTTTGAAGATCGGGACGAAGACGGTCACGGCGCAGGTCACCGAGATCAAGCACCGGATCGACGTCAACACCTTCGACCACCTGGCGGCGAAGTCCCTCGGCCTCAACGAGGTGGGCTTTTGTAACGTCTCGCTGTCAGCCGAAATCGCGTTCGACCCCTATGAGGCGAACCGCGAAACGGGCGCCTTCATCCTGATAGACCGCCTGACCAACGCCACTGTGGGCGCGGGGATGGTGTGGTTTGCGCTGCGCCGTGCCACCAACATCCACTGGCAAGCGCTCGACGTGTCCAAAAACTCCCGCGCAGCGCTCAAGGGCCAGAAGCCTGCGGTGCTGTGGTTCACGGGTCTTTCGGGCTCGGGCAAATCGACCATTGCCAACCTCGTGGAAAAACGCCTCCACGCGCAGGGCCGGCACACCTACATCCTCGATGGGGACAACGTCCGTCACGGTCTCAACCGCGACCTTGGCTTTACCGATGCAGACCGGGTGGAAAACATCCGCCGCGTGTCGGAAACCGCCAAGCTCTTCGCCGATGCGGGCATGATCGTGCTTGTGTCGTTCATCTCGCCGTTCCGCGCCGAGCGGCGGATGGCGCGAGACATGATGGAAGATGGAGAGTTCCTTGAGGTCTACATCGACACACCCATCGATGTGTGTCGCCAGCGGGACCCTAAAGGCCTCTACGCCAAAGCGGATGCGGGCGAGTTGAAAAACTTCACCGGCGTCGACAGCCCCTACGAAGCGCCTGAGATTGCCGAAATTGCCATCGACACCACCACAGGCGAGCCCGAGGCCCACGCTGAACGGATTGTGGAGATGCTGCAAGAGAAGGGTATCGTCAGCTAGGCAATCCCGAATTAAAGCGCCGGCTGACGCAAAAGCCGGCGTTTCAATCCCCAGCGATCCGCCGAGGTTTTTGAAGCTGCTAGCACCGCCGGAGCTGAACGCTGCGCGCGTTCGTGTGTGTCCGTTATACTGTCCAGCGACGCTTACCGCACCGGAGCTGCAGTAGCACTAAAAGAGTTGCCTAGGCCTCAACCGCCCGATGGTGAGTGAGCCCGAGTGCCGGCCCTCTCACGCTTTCGCTCTTCATCACCAGAGCGCGTCACGTCCCCATGGAAGCGCGCCGCGCTCAGTCTTCACTTGTCGGTCGCCGGTGCGCGGGACGCCCGATTATTCCATTCGGCTGTGACCCGCTCTAGCCCGCGTGGGCGGCCTGCGCATGGATACCGGCCCGGGCGCTCAGCTTATTGACCGCCGCCACATACGCTTTTGCAGACGCAACAAGGGTATCCACATCGGCGCCACGGCCTGATTCAATACGCCCATTGTGCTCAAGGCGGACCGACACTTCCGCCTGCGCATCGGTCCCCTCGGTGACCGCATTTACCTGGTAGAGAGACAGGCGCGCTTCATGGGGCATGATTTTCTTCACGGCGTTGAACACGGCGTCGACAGGACCTGAACCCGTTGCCTCTTCGGTAATATGCTTGCCGGCCACGTCCATCACCAGGATGGCCTTTTGCGGCCCGCCTGTGCCGGCGATGACGGTGAGCGAAATCACCCGCGCCCGCTCATTTTCCTCCGTGAACTGGTCTTCGATGAGGGCTTCAATGTCTTCGTCGTAAACGTGCTTTTTGCGGTCGGCCAACTCTTTGAAGCGCCGGAATGCGTCTTGGAGCGCATTGTCGCCCAACACAAAGCCGAGCTCTTCCAACTTCTGCCTGAACGCATGACTGCCTGAGTGCTTGCCCATCACCAGGGACGTGGCGTGAACGCCCACATCCTCCGGCCGCATGATTTCATAGGTCTCAGCGTGTTTAAGCATCCCGTCTTGGTGGATGCCCGATTCGTGCGCAAACGCGTTCGCACCCACGATGGCCTTGTTGTACTGGACCTGGAAGCCGCTCGCGACGGCGACCAGCTTGGACGCGCGGGTGAGCTGCGTGGCATCAATGTTGGTGCGGTAGGGAAGCGTGTCGCCGCGGGTGCGGATCGCCATGACGATCTCTTCCAGCGCGGCATTCCCCGCCCGCTCGCCGAGCCCGTTAATGGTGCACTCCACTTGGCGCGCACCACCGTCGAGCCCTGCCAGGGAGTTCGCCACAGCAAGGCCCAGATCATCATGGGTGTGAGTGGACAACACCACGCCGTCCGCACCATGCACTTGACGGCGTATTGCCTCAAACATGGCGCGATACTCCACCGGCGTGGCGTAGCCCACAGTATCGGGTAAGTTGATCGTGGTTGCCCCGCACCGAATGGCCATCTCAACGCACTGGGCGAGGTAATCGAGCGGGGTGCGGGTGGCATCCATGGCAGACCACTCCACATCGTCCACCAAGCCCCTCGCCTGGGTGACGGTGGCCTCGATGATCTTGAGCACCTCCTCTTCCGACTTACGCATCTGGTGCATGAGGTGGATGGGAGAGGTCGATACGAACGTATGGATCCGTGGCCGCTTGGCGTGGCGCACCGCATCGCCCGCGCGGGCAATGTCTGCCGGGATGGCGCGGGCAAGACCAGCCACCACCGCGTTTTGAACCACGCGCGCAATTTCAGAAACGGCTTCAAAATCCCCCTCAGACGCGATGGGGAAGCCGGCTTCGATAATATCGACCCCCATCTCGTCAAGCAGGGTCGCGATTTGGACCTTTTCTGACAGCGTCATCGATGCGCCGGGCGATTGTTCGCCGTCGCGCAAGGTGGTGTCAAAGATGACGATGTCGTCGCGATTGGCGTCAGCAGACGGTGCAGCCTGGTTGTCGGGCGCAGCAGTCGTAGTCATGGGTTAAGTCCTTTGTGGCCTCGTTCGGCATGATCTTGGTGGCTGGTTGATCATCCCCTGAACGTCCGCCCTATGTGCGAGCAGCCGACGTTCAGGGGCACATAAGGAGAAGCGGGCAGCACAAATAGGCCCGCAACCTTGCGAGCAATAGGTCAACACTATGGATGTTTTTGACCTTCATCATGGAGAGAGGAGTACACGCCCCAACTTGCTTTGGCCAGACCTTTCTGACGACACAGATCGCGCCCGCCAAGACATCAATTTAAAGCTGCCCTTACCGTGCCAAACTGCTGGACGTTTGGAGGCAGCCCAGACGCTACCGTTGATGTCCTTTCAAAAGCGGCGCGATGCAAAGGGGCAACTGGCGCGAGGACACCACAGAAAGCTTCAGCGCGTCGATTGCCTGATCCGCGGGCCGCTGGGTCGTGCCCCAAAACTGGCGGGACACCTCAGCTTCATCAAAGGTGATCACACTGCGGAAAAGCTTGCCGTCTTTGGCTTCAATGTACTCGTTCATCACAAAGTCGAAGCGATTGCCTGTGGGAACGAAAGCCCCCACCAGCTGAACGGTGCGCTCACACAAGTTGGTGTTGTGCGGGTCGGCACTGTTGGGCCGGTATCCCGAGAAGACGATCTTTTCTTTGTCCCACAACATGCACGACTGCATGAGATCGTTGAAGGCGCTGACAGAGGCAAACGACACATAAACGCCGGCCCATGGCACGGTGAAGGCTGCTGAGGGTTGCACGATCAACGTCACGTCATCGTGGAAGGTGCTGCGCCAGGCGGGCCGATCGTCAGTGAGCCAAGCGGCAGCGTTCATGGTGGCAACGTCTCGCGCGATGGAGGCGTAATCGTCTCCGGGCATGGGGGTTTGGCTGAGTGTTGTGGTGGATTCCATGGGGTGCCCGTTGCAGCTGGTGTGGCGTTGGCAGCGATCTCGCGCCGACCGAATGGAGCCGGTTCAAACGGAGCCGACTCCCCTGGAGCCAACTCGAAGGCCGGAAGATCTAGTCGCTGGGAGCGGCAGGCTGCTGTACGCCGCCAGGGGTGAGAAGCACACGCACCCTTGAGCGCGATTCCACGCGCGCAACCCCTGTGTCGAGCGAGACCGTGAGGCGATCCCCCGTCACCACATTGCCTTCCTGCGTCAGTGTCACATTCCCGTTGAGCGCCATGGTGCGGTCATCAAAGTTGATGGTGCCAGCATCGCCCGTCGCGGATTGCCCGTCTGATGTGATCAACACTCGCCCCTCCGCTTCAAGCCGAGAGATCCGCTGATTGTTCTGAGGTGTCTGCGGTGCCTGCGCGTCGCTGGGCAACGCACTTTGGGCATAATGGACGGTGAGGCGCGCTGTTTGGAGGGCGGCGCCATCCTGTTTCACCACCACATTGCCGCTGAAGACGGCAACGTTGGACTTGTCCTGCACCTCAAGCTCGTCGGCTTCAATTTCGATTGGCGAGCTGTTGTCGGAGCCAAATTGCGCGAACCCCGTCTCAAAGGTCTGCGCATACGCTGCCGGCGCGGCCAAGAGAAGGGCCGCTAGCAACACGCGGTGGACGACTGAGGCGAGCATAGTCGGGTTCTCCAGATGGTGACTAAGTGGACGGCATAATCGTGATCGACACACCGTCCGTCAGGCGGATGAGATCTCCACCCCCCAAGACGGTAATAGCACCAGCACGGATTTCGCCCTTTGGAGATTGAATTTCAATGGCACCATCGGAGGTCACGATGCCTTCTTTCAGGTTGACCGTCGCGCCTGGCAGGCTCACCGTGTTGCCGTCGGTGGATTCAATCTGGACGCCGCCATCCAATATCAGAATTTCCGTGTCAGTGTCGTAGGCGGCGTTGTTGCCATCAATGGTGATGCGTTGCCCATCACCCATGTCCAAGTTGGCATGCAGCTCTTCCAACGAGAGCTTTGAAGGGTTGAGGAGGCTTTGCACGGCACGGTTCGCCACAACCTCATACCGCCGCCCCTGCCCCAAATGACCGGCAAGGCGCGGGGTATTCATCACCAAGCCGTCAGCCGTCAAGCTGAGTCCTGCTAAGGCGCTGATGGGGAAGAGCTTGGGGAGCATCGCCACACCGATGAGCCCCAGCGCAATCACGCAACTCACAGCAGGTAGAAGCACCCGCAACCCTTTGACCGTGCGGGTGTGCCGCCGCGCGCGCCGCTGCTCGACGGAGCGCCGTGACCGACGCACGTCATCGTAGGGGCCGATGGCGTCCCGAACGCTCATGAGTGGGCGAAAATGTCGACGTCATCCCAACCGGCAAGGTCGAGCGCGCAGCGGGTGGGCAAAAAGTCAAAGATGGAGCGTGCCAGGGCCGCACGGTCCTCCCGGTCGAGCATTGCGTCTAAGACGGTGCGAATCTTGTGAAGGTGCAACACATCTGATGCCGCATACGCCTTCTGGGCATCGGTGAGGTGAGATGCGCCCCAGTCAGAGCTTTGTTGCATCTTTGAGATGTCCTCGCCCACCAATTCGCGAGACAAGTCTTTGAGGCCATGGCGGTCCGTGTAGGTCCTCACCAGCTTTGACGCGATTTTGGTGCAGTAGACCGGTTGCGGCATGACGCCGAAGGTGTCGGTCAGGAGAACCATATCGAACCGGGCGAAGTGGAAGATCTTTTCGATGGCCGGGTCCGCCAGGAGCTGCGTGAGGTGAGGCGCTGCCAGCTGACCCCGTGAAATTTGGACAAGATCCACCGTGCCGTCACCAGTGGACAGTTGAACCAGACACAGACGGTCTCGACCGGTGCGCAGCCCCATCGCTTCAGTATCAATGGCGATTGAACTGATGCCGGATAAAGGAGCAGGCAAATCGCCTTGGTGCAGTCGATGGGTCAAGCGAACTCCAAACTTTAGATCGTAAATGTGTCTGAGCCCCCCCTGTGGAAAGGGCAATGGCGAAAACCTAGCGTTTGGAGGTCGGAAAGCACTTAATCCGGTCGCTGTGGCACAAGATCACCAGTCCCTGGGAGCAAAAACCCGCCAGGATCTTGCGACTGAGCGCGATAAACAAAAGCGTTTGATTATGGAGCGCCACAACAGCGCGCGTGGCGTTAGGGGGGAATTGCCGTTAGAGCCCGGATGACGGGGCAGCGCGGGCGGACAGCTTCATCGCGCAGCAAAACGATCCCGGTTGATCGACCGCCTATGAGCTCGCCGTCACATACGCGTGAGCGGCCAGCGGAGCACGATCAGTTTGTGACGTCTTCACCCTCGGCGTGACGCGCACACTCAGGGATGTCGAAGCCCCTGGGCAAAACCGTCTCGTCGTTACCGCAGGCAAGGTTCAGCTGGGCTTGGGTGAGGCCGCGCACGCCCGAAAGGTCTGCGCCCGAAAAGTCGGCCCGCCGCAGCAGTGCGTCTTCAAGGTTGGCGCCGGAAAGGTTCGCTTTGCGCAAGTTAGCGCTTGTGAGCCTTAGCCCCTTGAGGACTGACTGGCTGAGGTTGGCGCCGGAAAGGTTCGACCGGTCAAAATCGGACCATTCCATCTTGGCGCCGGAAAAATCTGCACCTGTCGCATCAATTCGCTCAAAATCGGTGTGCCGGGCCATCACGCCGGTGAGCTGCGCGTTGTGGGCGCGGGCGCGGCGGAAACTGGCATTGCGCAGGTCGGTGTTTGAAAGGTCCGCGCCGTCTAAGGTTGCAGACATCACGTCGGCATCGCGCAGATCGGCGCCCTTGAAGTTGGCGCGCGACAGGTTCGACTTTTCAAGGTCAACCCCGCGCATCTTAGCCCTGGCGAAGTTTGCGTTCACCAACGCAGTCTTTTCCATCTCAGCGCGCTGGAGATCGGCGCCTTTAAAATTGGCACCGGCAAGGCTTGCACCTTTAAAGTCCGCTTCGCGCAGCGTGGCGCCGGCAAAATCTGCTTCAATCACATAAAGGCCGCGCAGGTTCCGCAACACGAGATTGCAGCCTTTGCAGCCATTTTGCTCCACGATCTTGGCCATGGGCATGTCGCCAGCGCTCGCCGGTGTGGCGACGAAGAAAAAGGCTGCAACGATACGATCCAGCGCCATGATGACGACGTTCCTTCCCCGGTTCACTCCCTCGCGCATTCTCAACGTATCAACGTCAACACACGCGACATGGATCCACCTGAGGTTTGGTGGCGGCACATCGAAACTGGTGTGGTCTCCGCCTCACTCAGCCCATTGTGCTTAGGTTTCCCGACGTGATCGGTTCGCCTCTCCCTCCATGTCGCCATATCCTAATGAACTGAATTGCGCATTATGTGATAAACAACACAAAAAAGCGCCTCAGCCAAAAACGGGTGTGGACTTACCGTCGCACATGCGGCGGCGCCACGGCGCATCACGACCCGCGGCCAATCTCTTCGGCAAGGCGGGCAATAGTTTTTTGATAGACCGATGCCCGGTTCCACTTGGCAATCACCCGGAAATTGGCAGTGCCCGGCCCATAGGCTTGGCCACGGCGCCAACCGTTGCGGCTGAACCAATTGGCGGTGGAGGCCAGAACATCGGGCACAGACCGCATGAGATCGCGCCGGCCGTCCCCGTCAAAGTCAACCGCATAGTTGAGGTAGCGCTCGGCCAGAAACTGGGTTTGGCCGATTTCACCGGCCCATGCCCCGCGCATCTGAGATGGGCGCATATCCCCGCGGTCGACAATCTTGAGCGCGGCCAGCAGTTCATTGGTGAAAAACGTGCTGCGCCTGCAGTCGTAGGCAAGGGTCGCCAGGGATTGCATGATGGGAAGGTTCCCCGAATCGCGACCGAAGCCTGATTCGAGCGCCCACACGGAGACAAGCAGTTCCCCCGGCACACCATAGCGCGCTTCAATGCGCGACATCATCGCCGCGTTGTCTTTCAAGAACTTGCGGCCACGGTTGATCATCCGCTGATCCACACGCCGGCGCCAAAACTGGTCGAACGAGAGCTTGAAAGACTTCTGGTTCCTGTCGAAACCAATGACGCGCCGGGAGTAGGTGACCCCGTTCAAAGCGCTATCCACTGTGGATTGGCGAATACCCTTTCGGACCGCTTCGGCCTTGAAATCATTCAGCCAGGCGTTGAAACCTGCTGGTCCATTGCCGCATGTGGCAGCGCTGGCTGGTGGAACGGCGATACCGGTTGCCAGGACTGCGACCAGGGAGACAAAGCATCCGGCCGCCAAACACCATTTCGAGCGGCTCCCGATGCGCCCAGGAGCACCCGTCCGCGTTAACCAGCGCCGCATAACAACGAGATTGAACATGACCCACCCCTATCAAGTCTATGATGTTTTCACCGACACACCGCTCGCCGGCAACCCACTCGCCGTTGTGTTTGGCGCCGACGACATCCCAACCGAGGCGATGCACGCCATCGCCAGGGAGTTCAACCTATCAGAGACGGTCTTCATCACGCGCCCACCGGACGAAGAGCATGCCGCATCCGTGCGCATCTTTACACCGGCGAGGGAGCTTCCCTTTGCCGGGCATCCCACTGTGGGAAGCGCGATCGCCCTGGCACACCGTGAGGGTGGTGCCAGTCGGACCGTCAAAATGGCGCTGAAAGCGGGCCCTGTGACCAGTGCGGTGACCATTGATGACGGGGTCGGCACGGCTGAGTTTGACGCGCCCATTGTGCCATTTGTCACCGGTACGACGCCCGACCCAGACAAGGTAGCACAAGCGCTTGGGCTCACGCCCAGCGACATTGGCTTTGAAGGTCTCACTCCTTCAAGCGCGAACTCCGGTCCTCATTTCATGGTGGTGCCTGTGGCAAGCGTCGAGGCGCTGAGCAAAATCGAGCGACGGACCAGCCTGTGGGTCGACACTTTTGGCCCTGGCATGTGTGATATTTATTGTGTGACCCGCACCGGTGCAGACACGTTTCGCGCCCGTATGTTCGCCCCCTTTGAGGGGATTGACGAAGATCCTGCCACAGGGTCAGCGGCCGTGGCATTTGCAGCCATCCTTGGACCCCACGCCCAGCGCGAGGGTTTGAGCGAGTATACCATTTCCCAAGGGATCGAGATGGGCCGCCCGTCCCGCGTTAGCCTGACCATCGATATGGCCAGTGATACTCTGAAGAGTGTGCGCCTGAAGGGCAGTGCGGTTCGCGTCGCCGAGGGCACGCTTTGTGTCTAGGTGTTTGAAAACGGGCTTTGATGGTGCAGTCTTTTCGCCGGAGTGGAAGGATGCGCGGTGTGACAGTTTCTGCATGGAAGCGCCACGACGACAGAGGCGGTCCGCTCTGCAATACAAAATAATCAAGAGAGCCTGAGGACGCTCGCCAAACACTACGGCATCAACCAGAAGACCGCCGCTAAATGGAAGAAGCTGACGTCGGTGAGGGATCTGCCGACGGGGCCGAAAGAGGCAAAATCGACGGTCCTGCCAGCTGAAGACGAAGCGATCGTCGTCGCCTTTCGTCGCCGCACAATGCATGGAATCCGGGATCGCGCACCGCTTCACCAAGTAAAACCACCCGCGGACCAACGGAGAGGTCGAGCGGATGAACCGCAGCATTAAGGACGCCGCCATCAAGCGCTTCCACAACGACGGTCACGACGTGCTCCACCGACACCTCGACGACTCCCTCGCCGCTTACAACGACGGCCGCCGTCTCAAGACCCTAAAAGGCCTCATGCCCTTTGAATTCATCCGCTAAGAGTGGACAGACGAACCCGATCGCTCTCGATCCGCTCCAGCAAATGCCGGAACTGTGCAGCTAGACCGGGGCGACGCGACAATGACCATCACCTCGCCTATGCCCTGTGTCTGGGGTGCGTGGTTGATGGCGTTTTATCGTGTAAAGGGTTGCCTCAACCAGGTCGACCAAGGAGCCCCATGTGCGGTTACTCGTTGTTGTTGCTGCGCTGATGATCGATTCAGGCGGCCGCATTCTGATCGCCCAGCGGCCCGAGGGCAAAGCTATGGCCGGCCTCTGGGAGTTTCCAGGAGGGAAGGTGGAGGCTGACGAAAGTCCGGAGGACGCGCTGGTGCGTGAACTTTACGAAGAACTCGGCGCCGACGCCAAGGCGGCCGACCTCACCCCCTTTACGTTTGCTAGTCACCGGTATGACGACTTTCACCTGTTGATGCCCGTCTATACTTTAAGGGCCTGGAGGGGCACGCTTGCACCAAAAGATGTTGCCGCCATCGAATTCGTCAGGCCGGAGAACCTTGTCGGGTTTCCGATGCCTGCGGCAGACGCGCCTTTGGTCGACCAAATTATCACGGCATTTGGCAGCGCTCACAGCGCATCAGGGTGAGATCGGAGCATCCCGCTGCCTAAAACTTTCGCACGAGTCAGATGCCTTCAGCGCGGCGGATGGCCAAATTCCCTTGTCAGATTGCGGCCGCGGCCTGCAAGAACGCGACCCATTGCCCCATCGGCACCGTCCGCGTTTTTCAGGAGAGGGCCCGCAGCACACCCTTCATCAGCGGTGCTTGACGCTTTAAGCAAATAAGCAAGCCTTCCTGGCGTATGCATCTGCATCAGACGGGTTGTGTGACCCCTCGGTCGACCGAAGATTGCTTCGGGTGCTTGCAAATGGTACTGGCCGCCGCAACAATGTTACCGGTCCCATGGGCGTTTGTCGGGGTATTGGAGCTGTCGTTGGTACTGAGCCAGATTGCTCGGTGCGATCCTTGGGAACTGTCGAACCGATTGGGTGTAGCGTGGGTCGTGAGGATGGCATAATCGTTGGGCTGGATACCGGAGAGCGCCGGACCACAGCAGCTGATATTTTTAGTTTCCTTCACGACGAAATCATTGCGATGAATTTGATCCCAGGCGCACGGATCTCTGAGCATGAAGTGGCGCGGCGCCTTAACGTCTCCCGACAGCCTGTGCGTGAAGCATTTATCCGGTTGGCCGATCTCAAGCTCATTGAAATCCGCCCTCAGCGCGCAACCATCGTACGTAGATTCTCTGTCCAGGAAATCAGGACAGCCCGTTTCGTCCGCCAGTCAGTGGAGTTTGAGGTCTTGCGTTTGGCGGTGGCGCGGCGCAACGCTGGCGACATCTCCCGCATGAGGCAAAACCTCAAACAGCAAGCAAAAGCGGTGGATCAAAAAAACGTCCAGCAATTTCATGCGCTTGACTATCAGTTCCATCAACTGTTCTGTCGTGCCGCTGGGGTTGC
>JBCDLN010000021.1:0-23222 GCA_038745295.1 Pseudomonadota bacterium
GGAGGGGCCATGTGCGGCTCAGCATCCTCAAAGAAAAAAGATACTGGCGTATCCAAGATGTCAGCAATCTCTTGGAGGCGGCTGGCGCCGATCCTGTTGGTACCTTTTTCGTACTTCTGGATCTGCTGAAAGGTGACGCCCAGACGGTCACCAAGTTTCTCTTGGGTCATGCCCATCATCGTGCGCCGCAACTTGAGGCGGCTTCCCACGTGAATGTCTATCGGATTGGGCTCTTTACGGGGCGCCATCGGCTCACACTGCTGCGTTGTCATGTCTCTTCACATCGATCCTGAGCCAGCTGCTGCGT
Organism: Pseudomonadota bacterium; assembly: GCA_038745295.1. Classification (GTDB taxonomy): domain Bacteria; phylum Pseudomonadota; class Alphaproteobacteria; order Rhizobiales; family Amorphaceae; genus Acuticoccus. The sequence continues at coordinate 308 of JBCDLN010000021.1, forward strand.
GCCACTATTGCAAGCAACAACCCGCTCATTCACACCTGAGACAACGCATGAATACCACAATCAGTTGCGAAACCACAAGCTAAAAGTGTCATTCACTTATCAAAACGATTTTTCGCTGTCCAAGCGGGGGGATAATTCCCTCTAAACGTTATTCACGTCAACCGCCGCGCGACGAGAACCCCAAACGCTCCCACAAACCACAACCCAAATATGGGAAGGTCACCCAAAACTGAATAAACCGATGGGTGCGGGTTCGGCAAGCGCGTTGTGATGATTCCAATCGTATTCAGGGGAACAAATTCTGAAATCTGACCGCTGCTGTCGATCACAGCGCTAATGCCGGTATTGGCGGCACGCACCACAGGCACGCCACGGGCGATGGCCCTCAACCTTGCGTGGCGCAAATGCTGCCGCGGGCCAGGTGTGTTGCCAAACCAAGCGTCGTTGGTGACGTTGACAATCCACTGAGCGGCCCCGTCCGCCCGCAGGTGAGGAAAGATAATCTCGTAGCAAATCAGCGGCTGGAACCGAGGCAAGTCCCGGTGGCGAATGGTTGTGGGGCCAGGGCCTGCCTCAAACACCGCATCGCCGGCCGCCAGCGCCTTAAAGCCAAGCCAGCTCAGGACCCCTGCGAGCGGAACGTACTCCCCAAAAGGCACAAGATGGGCTTTGTCGTAACGCGCCGCGAGCGCCCCGTCCGGGTCCATCACAAAGACCGAGTTGGTGGTCCTCACACGGCCGTCGATCCGCTCCATGTCGACCGCGCCCGTGATGAGGCTCGCCCCAGAGAGCGCCCCCGCCAACGCGGCCTGCTCTGCGCTTGGCGTGCGGTAGAGGAACGGAATAGCGGTTTCTGGCCAGATGACTGCATCAAAGCCACCGTTCGGGCGGTCTTCTTCAGTGAGCTGCAAAAGCCGCTCCCAGATCATATCGCGCTGTTCTGGGTCCCACTTATCGCGTTGGGGGATAGCGGGCTGGACCACACGAATAAGGGGCGCATCGTCCGCAAGTGCCGGCGCGCTTAAGAGCCGTTGCGCGCCGAACCCCGCCATCACCGCCAAGATGATGCCAGCTGGTACAGCAAGCCACCGGCTCTTCTTCTCAATCAGAACGGCTGGAAGCGTCCCGAAAAGCACTGCCACAAACGAAAGCCCCGTGAGCCCCACAACGGATGCGCTTTGCGCCAAAAGGGTCGACTGGGTGATCCCGACACCAGCCACATTCCAAGGAAAGCCGGTGAACACCATACCGCGCAGCCATTCGGTAAAGGAAATGGCGAGCGCCAGAGCCAAAGCACGCCATGCAAGACGCTGAGGGGCAAGACCGCACAACACCGTGGCAAGCGCGGTAAAGGGCGCCAAAATCAGCGGAAGGCCGATGACGGCAAGCGGCATAAGAGCAGCATAACGGTCCGCATCCACCAAAAATGCGAGCCCCACCCACCAAAGCCCCATCAGGTGCGCGCCAAAACCGAAGGCAGCCCCTATGAGCATCCTGTCCACCCAGGCCCGTCTGGCCGCCTTCTCTCCTGCCTCCATCAACAACAGCAGCGCCGAGTATGCCGTCAGCGCAACCACAATGTCGTAGGGCGGAAACGCTAAGGTGAGCCCGATGCCGCTGATGAAAGCCAAGAGGAGCCGTAGCCATCGCCTGGCAAGAAGGGGGCCGAGCCTGCGGGTTGCTGCGCGTTGGAGACCGCGCCACCGCACGTTCTGCGCCCGGCTCAAAGGGCGAAATCGCTCAACAATGCCCCGCCCTGCCTTGGCATGATCATCGCGGGCTCGTTGGATTGCCGGTGCCACAAGGGACCCACCGCCGCCGCGACCAACGCCACTTCTGGCAGCGCAACGGCCTCGAGAGCGGCAGTCAATGCACGCTCCGATCAGCAGGTGGCGCGGTAGGGCAGCAAAGGCGTGCGATGATGGCGGCGCATGGGCACGGCTCCCATGCCCGCCACACAACCCGGCATTGGCCCGCGCGTCCCAAAGAGCGCGGCAAGAAGGGCCGCTCTCTCACAAACGCGCGGCCCGTCTCAGGCGAGGAGGGGATCGGTCTCATCGGCGCGGGTGCGCGGTGTTGCTCCAGCCCGCACGGTGACTTTCACGCGCATGATCCGGCGCGGATCGGCATCAAGCACTTCAAACTCAATGCTGGGCAGATCCTCAGATTTTACGATCTCACCGCGCACAGGCACCCGGCCCAAAATGGCAAACACCATACCGCCCAACGTGTCGACACCGTCAAAGATCTCCGTTTTGGGAAGCTCGATGTCGGCTGCCTGTTCAAAATCTTCAATGTCGACGCGGGCGTCAGCGTACCAAGTGCCTGCCTCACCGGCGGTAATGGTGGGCTCATCGGGCCAGTCGTACTCGTCTTCAATGTCCCCGACAACGGTTTCGATGAGGTCTTCGAGCGTCACCAAGCCATCGGTTCCGCCATATTCGTCCACCACCAGAGCGAGCTGCGTGCGGGCAGTCTGCATCCGCACCATCAAGTCCATGGCCGGCATTGAGGGGGGGACAAAAAGGACAGGGCGCACAAGGTCGAGCGCGGAAAGCGGCCGGGTCAGGTCGATGGCGCCAAAGTTGAGGTGACCGTCCGATGCGGCCTCTTCGGCAAGGCGGATCATCACGTCTTTGGCGTGGATGAAGCCGACAGGGTTATCGAGCGTTTCGTTAAAGACAGGAAGGCGTGAGTGTCCCGCTTCGCGGTACTTTGCCATCAAGTCGGCGATGGACATGTCCTCCGGCACGGCGTCCACGTCCGCGCGAGGCACCATCACGTCGATGATGCGCGTGTCGCGCACGGACAAGATGTTTCTGAGGAGCCGGCGCTCTTCCACGGTGAAGATGGCATCCTCCGATGCATCTTCTGCCAGCGCCTGGGCGAGATTTTCTCGCAGGCCTTCCGAGTTTTTGAGGCCGAAGACGGTGAGCACCCGGTCAAACCAGCCCTCTTCACCGTCGGGTTTATGTGCGGCGACCGAGCCGTTCGACCCAGCCGCGCGGAGACTATCTGTGTCCGTCATTGTTCCTTTAGCGCGAGCCTATGCTCTCTCAGCTTCCCCATAAGGATCGGCAATCCCGAGCCCGGTTAATATCGACACTTCCAAAGCTTCCATATCCTGACGGGCGTCTTCTTCTTCATGGTCATGGCCCAGAAGATGGAGGACACCGTGGACAACCAAATGGGTGGCGTGGTGGGCGAGCGAAATATCCCGCTCCGCAGCCTCCCGCGCGCACACCCCATGGGCCAGCGCAACTCCGCCCAAAAACTGCACACCATCATCGTCCACCCCCTCGCCGGACGGGAATGATAGGACGTTGGTGGCACCGCCCTTGGACCGAAACGTCTGATTGAGGTCCGCCAAAGCGTTATCGCCGCTGAAGATAATATCGCAGCGGGCGGGGGTTGTTGTCGGCTTCACTGTATCAACAAGGGCATTCAACGCCTTGTCGCATATCGCGATAGGAGAAATCGCAGTCCAACTGGCATCATCAATGCGCACTTCCGCGCGGAAGCCTTGAGGTCCGGCAAACGCCTCTCCCTCATCGTCGACACGGTCAGTATACAGCGCTTCGTGCGCCAGGTTCATCTTCAATAAGCCTCGTCAACAGTGTCTGCATCGTACGCTGCAACGATCCGCGCCACAAGCTCATGGCGCACAACATCTTCGCCGCGAAAACGAATTTGAGCGATGCCGTCAACGTTTTTCAAAATTCGTGTAGCTTCTTTTAAACCTGATTCAACGCCGCGCGGTAAATCGATCTGCGAGGGGTCGCCGGTCACCACCATACGGGCGTTTTCACCCAGACGCGTGAGGAACATTTTCATCTGCATCTGTGTGGTGTTTTGCGCCTCATCGAGGATCGCAACAGCGTTCGACAGCGTGCGGCCGCGCATAAAGGCAAGCGGCGCCACCTCGATCATGCCGGAGGCCAAGCCCCGGTCCACCTTGTCAGGCGGCATCATCTCGTAAAGGGAATCGTATAGGGGCCGCAGATAAGGGTCCACCTTGTCTTTCATGTCCCCCGGCAAGAAGCCAAGCCGCTCGCCAGCCTCCACCGCGGGACGCGATAGGATGATCCGCTCCGCCAAGCCCCGCTCCAAACATTGGGCGGCAAAGGCGACAGCAAGGAATGTTTTCCCGGTACCGGCAGGGCCAATGCCAAACACCATTTCATGGGTTTCCATGGCTCTGATGTAGGCGTTTTGGGTGGGTGAGCGGGCCTCCACTTGGCGTTTGCGGGTCGCAATATGGGCAACCGAATCTGGCCGTTCGATGGACGGTAGGGAGAGCTGATTATCCCGTGACAGACCGACCCTCAGAGCGCCATTCACGTCCGCCGCATCCACCTCATGGCCTCGCTTGGCGCGCTTATAAAGGTGCTGGATCACGCCGACGGCCTGTTCGACGCTCTCTTCGTCGCCCCGAACCGTGACCTCATTGCCGCGGGCCACAATGTCCACCCGGCACTTTCCCTCAATCATCGCAAGGTGAGAATCGCCCACGCCAAACACCGCCTGGGCCAGCGCAGCGTCCTCAAGCACCAGCGTGCGGGTGTCCCCCTGGTCCGGCGCGGAGATGGTCAAGCGGCGTCTTTCTGTGATGCAGCCACGGCGACGCCGAAGAGGCTGTTTCCCTCAGCACCCGTGATCTCGACGTTGACAGTATCGCCAATCGTCTCGCCGCCGTCTTGAATGTGCACAGGCTGCAGGTAAGGCGAGCGGCCGACCCACTGCCCCTCGCGCCGCCCAGCCTTTTCAATGAGGATCGGCAACGTGCGGCCCACACAACCAGCATTAAACGCCTTTTGCTGAGCAGCAAGGAGAGCCTGGAGCTTCGTCAAACGCGCCGATTTCACTGGTTCTGGCACCTGATCGTCGCGCAGGGCCGCGGGTGTGCCAGGGCGGGGCGAATACTTGAACGAGTACGCGGAGGCATAGCCCACCGTTTCCACAAGGCTCAGCGTCGCCTCAAAGTCCTCATCCGTCTCGCCCGGAAAGCCCACGATGAAATCGCCCGACAGGGCAAGATCAGGCCGGGCCGCGCGCACTTTTTGGATGATGTCCACATATTGCGCCGCGGTATGCTTGCGGTTCATGGCTTTGAGGATGCTGTCCGACCCAGCCTGCACAGGAAGGTGGAGGTAAGGCATCAGCTTGGGCTCGTCGCGGTGGGCGGCAATGAGCGCCTCATCCATGTCGAGCGGGTGGCTGGTGGTGAACCGGAGCCGCTTCAGATCGGGGATCGCGGCAAGCACGGTGATGAGGCCTGCGAGCCCGCCATCGCCGCCGCTGTAGGCGTTGACGTTCTGGCCCAGGAGCGTGATTTCCCGCACGCCTGCTGCCACCAGCCTTTCAGCCTCCTCCACAATCTCAGCGACGGGGCGGGACACTTCCGCGCCGCGGGTGTAGGGCACCACGCAGAAGGCGCAGAACTTGTCACACCCTTCTTGCACGGTCAGGAACGCGGTGACGCCGCGCGAGGCGATCACGCGCCTGGTGGGGGCGGCAAGGGCCGCGAACTTATCGTCCGCCAAGTCGGTTTCCACCGGCTGCGCGCCCGTTTGTGCTTCAGCGATCAACGATGGGAGCTTGTGATAGGCTTGTGGGCCCACCACAAAACTCACCCGCGGTTGGCGCTTGATGATCTCATCGCCTTCTGCCTGGGCAACGCAGCCCGCAACGCCGATCATCGCCGGCCCATCCTTGAGCCGGCCAAGCTCTGAATAGACCTTTTCGGCAGCCTTTTCGCGGATATGGCAGGTGTTGAGGAGCACCAGATCCGCATCATCAGCCGTTGGCACCATCTCGTAGCCCTCAGCGGTCAGCTGGTCGGCCATCCGCGCGGCGTCATAAACGTTCATTTGGCAGCCGAAGCTTTTGATAAAGGCCCGCTTGGTCATGCTCTTTGCCGCGTCTTTTGGGTGTCTCGCGTCAGCCGGCCCGCGGTGGCTTCGCCCACCAGGCGGCGCACCGTCTCTTCAGCGGTCCGGGCCACACGCTTGCGATCGCCCCCTTCCCCAAACGGGATGGGATCGCCAAACACCACGTCGACGTCCAATTCTCCGTATTTCAAAATCCACCACAAATGGGACGGCATCTCCATGTCGCCGTACCACGCAATCCGTGGTTTGTGGAAGCGTCCGATGGGAACGCCGTGGAGCTGGGTGTAGTTGACGGCAAGCGGCTGGACAATAGCCCCCTCTTCGCCCCCGGCAGCACTTGCTGCGGCCCGGGCAACACCCCCAACGAGCGCTGTGCGGAAGGGAAGGACATGGATGCCGTTGGACGATGTGCCCTCGCCAAACAGAACCAGCACATCGCCAGAGGCAAGCCTTGAGGCGATTTCCGCCGTCACCTCTGCCGTCTTTGCCCGCCGCTCACGGTTTACAAAAACCGAACGCTGGAGCCGGGCGAATAGGCCGAACACCGGCCACTCCCCCACTTCGGCTTTGGAGATGAACGAAAGCTCCATCAACGAGCCGAGCACGGTGATATCGAGCCAGGACACATGGTTGGCCACCAGCAAGAGCGGGCGGTCTGATGAGGGCGCACCATGGACGTGGACGCGAATGCCCAGGATGCGGATCGCCGTCTTGTGCCAGAGCAGTGGCAGGCGCTTGACCAGCCGGTCACGCTTGAGAGCCATTGCCAAAAATTGGAGCGGGATCAGGACGAGGGACAAGAGCGTCAGGCCGATGATGGCCAATATGGCGCGGATCAGCGTCATCGTGGTGGTCTCAAGGCCGTCGTCTCATTAAAGCTGCCATGGGGTCATCGTGATCGTCATCGTTAAGAATTGGCCGCGGTGCTGCCGCATGTTGACCTGCGGGACCAGGCTCCTCACTGTGACGGTCGGTACCTGATGGCGTCAATCCGATCGTCCCATACTGGCTGCTGAGACAGGCGGTCCGTCAAAGCTGAGTCAGCTGCGGTTGCTCCATCAGGAGACGCATGGTGAGGGCCTTTTGGCGGGTCGCATCCCCGTTCCCATAATAGTCACGCCGCTCGCCAACCGTTTCAAAACCCATATGCCGGTAGAGCGCCATGGCAGGCTCGTTGTGAGGGTCGACTTCCAGGAACACTTCCCGCACCCGCTCTGCATAAAGATGGCGCAGTGCCGCCTCAAGCAGCAATCGTCCAACCCCTGCATTCCTTTGGCGCGGAGCCACGGCCATGGTGAGGATTTCAGCCTCATCAGCGGCGCAACGCACCGTGATAAAGCCAATGGGGCGCCGGCTTGAGGTGGCAGAGCCGCGCCGCGCCACAAAGGTGCGCACGCCAGGCCCGTCGTTGAGCGCAGCCTGCTCGTCGGCTGACCAAGGGGCGACGAAAGACCGGGCGTGGATGTCTTCAAGCATCTCGTAGTCGCCCGGGCGCGCGTGATCAATCACGCGCGGAGCGGAGAGCCAGGAGATCATCGGGGGCGGGCCTGCCCAGTCATCCCCGTAGTTGGCCACAACCATCACGCGCGCGCCAGGGCTTTGTGCTGCTGCGGCGCCGCATCGACGGGTGCGAGATAAAGCGCACGCGGCGCGCGCCCGGCTGGGTCGCCTTGGGCGCATTCAAAAAGGACAAGCGGATCAATGGCTTGGAGAGGCGTCCCCACGCCCACAACCTGAATGGCTCCCGACGGACCCACGATCTGCGCCCCCGCCGCTTCGGCAAGCTCCAGGCAAGCTGCGACAGGAATACGCGCAGCAACGGACGGCGCGACGCCCGGCGCGGTGTGAAGCGCCGCGTAAACGGCGCCATGGCGCGCATCGATCACAGCAAGTGCCGGCAACCCGCCCTGGCGTGCCAGCACCTCAAGGGTTGAAACGCCCACAGCCGGGATCGAGCGGGCAAAGGCTACCCCTTTGGCGTAGGCGATCCCAACGCGAACGCCGGTGAAAGAGCCTGGCCCGATGGTCACCGCCACGCGCGCAAGATCGCCAAACCCCACGCCAGCCTCTTGCAGCGCCGCAACGGCGTTGGCTGCGATGGCCTCAGCGCCCCCTTGGGCGCGGGTGACCACATGTGCGCAGACCACGCCATCTGTCACAACGGCCGCCTGGCACGCCTCCAGCGCCGTGTCGAGGACAAGGACTGGCATGGGCAGACCGGCGTTAAACGACCGGCCGCACCTCCTGAACTTCGGGGATGAAGTGGCGCAGCAGATTTTGGATGCCCATCTGGAGTGTCATGGTGGAGGACGGGCAGCCTGCGCAGGCGCCGCGCATCGATAGGTGCACCACCCCATCCTTATAGGCGCGGAAGATGATGTCACCGCCATCGCTTGCCACGGCAGGGCGCACCCGCTCGTCGAGGATCTCTTTGATCATCGCAACGGTGGATGCGTCGGCCTCATCATAGTCTTCGCCATCGCTTTCCAGCGGGGCAGCGTTGGGGTCGGTCACCACAGGATCGCCGGAGAGGTAGTGCTCCATGATCGCCCCCAGGATCGCGGGCTTCAGGTGCTCCCAGGGCGTCCCGTCCTTTGAGACGGAGATAAAATCGGACCCGAGGAAGATGCCCGTCACCCCCTCAACGGCAAAGAGCCGGCTGGCGAGCGGCGAAATCTCAGCGCCATCGGGGGCGCGAAAGTCGAGCACGCCCGTGTCCATGACCGTTTTGCCGGGCAGGAACTTCAGCGTTTCAGGGTTAGGCGTAGCCTCGGTTTGGATAAACATATCGGTCTCCCCCAGCGGTTCAAAGCCGCAGCGTGGATCTCAGCTGGCACCACCGACACGCGCGATGGGCATACTCCGTTGGTGACATAAGGAGGTGTCCGTCATCGGGCAACGGTCGCCAAGACGATGGGGCGCCCCAATATGTGTCTGAGCACGCAATGAGCTTTGCCATGTGAGGAGAGCGCGATGGCCAACAAAGCACCGGGCTTTGCCGCCCACCCCGAACACACCATCACCTTGAGCGCGCCCTCTGACGCCGCTGTTGCCTATGGCGGCACGGCGGTCGCCCGCTCAAACACGGCCATTCACCTAACGGAAGACCGCTACCCCCCGCGGGCCTACCTGCCGCGCGCCGACATCACCGCTGAACTCACCAAAAGCGAAAAGACCACGTACTGCCCGTTCAAAGGCGACACGGTCTACTTTCACGTGACGGTGGATGGCGCGACCCTTGAAAACGCCGCGTGGTCCTATGAGACGCCGTTTGACGAGATGGCCGCCATTGCTCACCTCGTCGCGTTTGACGATCGCTTTGCCGTCAGCGGCGCCCGCTGAGCACGACCAGGCGCGACAAACACCGAGCCGAGACGCATCGTGGATTAGGGGATCTTGATGTCAACAAACACGAGGCGGTGATCGGAGGCATCCTCTAAGGGGCTGCCGTCCTCGGGCCACACCACGCCGGACTGGACCACCTCCAGGTTCGCCGTGGGCACCACGTAGTCCACCCGCATGGACGCGCGGCGGAAGGCTGCGGTGAGCGCGCCTTCCTGCGACATGGGCACAGGATCGTTCATCCGTGGATCATCAAGGAGATAGGTGATCGCCCCGTCGAGAGCATCGCTTTGCTCCGACTCAGGATCGGCGTTGAGGTCGCCCATCGCAACGGCATAGCTTCCTGCTGGAAGGCCTCCCACAACGCCGTTGTCGTCGGTTGCATAGTGGCTGCGCGCTTCATGGAGAAGGTCGACCAGGAAGCGGATCTCGTCGGCATTGCGGGGGATGGCGGCGGGGTTGATGGGGGGCGTTGGATGCGCAGCGGCCACATAGATGGGGCCCCCTTCCACCTCCACCGGGATCAGCGCATGGGTCTTTGATGAGAGCGGCAGGACCTCGCGCACAGCCTCTGGCGTTTTGCGCTGCATCCGGTGGCCCGGCATGTCGCGCCACAAAAAGTCGCTGAAGGTGCGCGCTTCGCCCAGCGGCAACATCGACACCAGCGAGAAGCCATATTGGCCCGGGAAGACGCCGTAGCCCTTGGCGTCGATGGCGTACAAAATGCCTTCCCGCCCGACCCTGCCGTCACCGCTGATGTCCACCCCCGAGGCGACGCCGGTGTTGGTGGGGAGCAGCAAACGGTGCGGGTAGATGATGGGTTCAGCCCCGTTTTGCGCCACGCCCAAGAAGCGGGTGAGGTAAAGGTTGAGCGCTTCGCCCGCATCGTCCCTGTCAATCTCCTGAATAAGGAGGACATCGGGCCTGACCCGTTGGATGATCTCAGCCGACGCGCGGGCTTGAGGGTCCGCCCCGTTGCGCAACCGCGCAATGAGGCCACCCGCGCGGTCGCCATAAAGGGCAACGTTGTAGGTGGCAAAGCGGATGGCCCCCTCAGGCTTTTCAGGAATGTCGAGGGCTGCCGCGGCCACCGCCGAACAGGTGGCCATGACGAAGCACAACAAGGCGCGCAGCATCACCAAAATCCTTTCAGAACCGCCGATTGTCTGTGGGAAGGGCTAATCAGTCGCCCACGACGGACAGATGACGCCGCTTATCAAAGAGCTTCAACACCTGTTCAAGCTCGTGACCGCGCTTCAGGATCAGGCCCTGGGCTGAGATCACAGCGTAGGCGCCTTGGCGGCGGGAGAGTTTGGGGGTTTTGGTCACGCGGAACATGGGCACCTCACCCATGCGACGATAGATGGAGAAGATGGCCTGGTCCTTGCCGTGGTCGATGGCGTAGTCGCGCCACTCACCGGCGGCCACCATGCGGCCATAGACCCGCAAAATCTGCGCAAGCTCTGTGCGGTGGAATGCCACCATAGGGGGCGCTGGGCGCTGGGCTGCGCTTTGCACTGTCCCCGCCGCTGCTGCCGCTTTGGGCCTCAGCGGCACCACCTGACTTGCTTCTTCACCGTTCGCCATGGCGCCTTCTCATTGTTTAGCCGTGAAACCCTGAACCTTCGGCTCGCGCGACGCAATGGTCTTGATCGGACCGGCCATGCTTCGCATTTAACGAGCAACCCTCATTCACCGCACCATTTACCGCATAGTCACGATGACACAGACCGCCGAAACACGCCCATTCGAAGCCGACGTTGCACGCCTCCTCCACCTGATGGTGCACTCGGTCTACTCAACGCCCGACGTTTTCCTGCGTGAGCTCATCTCCAACGCAGCCGACGCCTGCGAGAAGCTGCGCCAAACCGCCTTGACCGAGCCATCCCTTCTTGAAGGCGATCCGGACCTCAAAATCGCCCTCACGGTGGATGAAACTGCCAAGACCCTCACCATTGCCGACAATGGGATCGGCATGACCCGGGACGAGCTCATTGAGCATTTGGGCACCATGGCCCGCTCGGGGACGGAAAAGTTCCGCCAAGCGCTGGAGGACAAGGACAAAGAAAACACGCTGATCGGCCAGTTCGGCGTTGGGTTTTATTCGGCCTTCATGGTGGCCAACGAGGTGACGGTGGTGAGCCGGGCCGCCGGCGCTGAAGACGCCTACACCTGGCGCTCCGATGGTTCGGGCGAGTTTGAAGTTGCCCCCGCCGCTGAGGGCGATACACCAAAGCGCGGCACCGCTGTGCGTCTCACCTTGCGGGAAGACCATGCCACCTATGCTGATGACGCCACCATCGAAGGGCTCGTCAAACATCACTCAGCGCATGTTCCCGTCCCAATTACCATCGAAAAAGCGGGCGATCCTGCCCGCCGCGAGCTGGTGGACGGCAAAGCCCTCTGGGCGCGCCCCAAACCGGACATTACCGAGGACGAGTACGCCGAGTTCTACCGGTTCACCGCCGGCGCCTTTGATAAGCCGGCGCTCACCATCCACACCCGCGCGGAGGGCAGGCAGGAGTACACCGCGCTCCTCTTCGTGCCCGAGATGGCGCCGTTTGACCTTTTCGACCCTGACCGCAAAGGCCGTGTGAAGCTCTATGTCCGGCGCGTGTTCATCACCGATGAGGCGCCGCTGTTGCCGGCCTACATGCGCTTCGTGCGCGGGCTCATCGATTCAGAAGACCTGCCGCTCAACCTCTCGCGCGAGATGCTGCAAACCAACCCGATGCTCGCGCAGATCAAAACGGCGATGACGAAGCGCATCCTGACCGAGCTCAAAAAATTCGCCGACAAAGATGCCGACGCTTACACCAAGGTTTGGGAGAGCTTTGGCGCGGTCCTCAAAGAGGGCCTTTATGAGGACGCTGAGCGGCGCGATGAGATCTACGCCCTCTGCCGCTTTAGCACCACCAAGTCGCCCGAGGGCGGGCGCTCACTCGCCCAGTACGTTGCCGACATGAAGGACAATCAGACGGCAGTTTTTTACGCCGTCGGCAACAACAAAGACCGCCTCACAGCATCGCCGCACCTTGAAGGCTTTGCAGCGCGTGATGTGGAGGTGCTTCTCCTCACCGATCCTGTGGATGCGTTTTGGGTGCGCACCGCCCTTGGCTATGAGGGTAAGCCTTTCAAGTCGATCACCCAGGGCTCGGCCGATCTCGACCAGATCCCACTCACCGGCGATGAGCGCACCGTCAGCCAGCCCGCCCGTGACAGTGATGTCGCCACCCTCACCGCCCTTGTGAAGCAAACGCTGGAGGGGGAAGTGTCGGAGGTGCGCACCTCATCGCGGCTTGCCACCAGCCCTGCCTGTTTGGTGGCGGCTGAGACCGGGTACGACAAGGCGATGGAGAAAATTGTCGCCCGCCACGGTCAGACCGGGATGGGCGGCAAGCCGATCTTGGAGATCAACCCCACCCACGATCTCATCAAATCCCTTGCCGCTATGGCCGCGACGGGTGGCGCTGCTGGAGACATTGAAGATGCCTCCTGGCTGCTCCTCGGCTCAGCGGAGATCCTGGATGGAGAAGCCCCGTCCGACCCGTCCGCTTTCAACAAGCGGCTGCTTGGGATGATGGCAGCCCGGTTTAAGGCTGGGACGGAGGGCGACCCGCAAGAAGCCATCGCCGCCGACGGTGACGCTGGGGGGGCTTAGCCCCTCCCCTCCACCGACCGAGAGGGTGTGCGTTCTGGGGTTCAAACTCCTGTTAAAATAGTGCTGTACGTCGTTCGACGAATAACGTTGAATGGTGTGCGTCATGGCCCGGATAAACGTCCTGGTGCTTTGCACCGGGAACTCGGCGCGTTCGATCTTGGGAGAAGCGCTGTTCAATCAGCATCCGCGCTTCAGTGCCCATTCCGCGGGAAGCCAGCCGAAGGGCGAGCCGCACCCCGTCGCCCTTCAGACCCTCACCGAGGCGGGGCACACAACGGCGGGCTACCGGTCCAAATCTTGGGACGAGTTTGCCGCCGAGCGTGAGGGCGCCCCTCAGTTCGATGTTGTGATCACCGTGTGCGACAGTGCAGCAGGCGAAAGCTGCCCGCTATGGCATGGCGCGCCTGTGCGAGCCCAATGGAGCCTGCCTGACCCCGCTGCGGCCCCGGAGGCTGAGCGAAAGCAAGCCTTCAAAACCATATACGCCAAGCTCAACCAGCGCATCGACCGGTTTGCCAGCCTTCCCATCGACACGCTCAGCCCCGCCGCGCTTGCCCGCGAACTCAATGCAATCGGACGGATGGACGACCAATGAGCGAGCCCTTCAGCTTCAGCCGCCGCCTTGTTGCCGAAGCGCTCGGCACGGCCCTTCTTGTCACCACGGTGGTGGGCTCGGGCATCATGGCCGACAAGCTGACCGACGATGTGGCCCTCGCCCTCCTCGGCAACACCCTCGCCACAGGCGCCATCCTTGTGGTGCTGATTTCCGTGTTTGGGCCGGTTTCGGGTGCCCACTTCAATCCTGCCGTCACGTTGGCGATGGTGGTGCGAAAGGCCCTTCCTGCCCAAGAGGCCATTCCCTACGTGGTCGCGCAGATTGTGGGGGGCATCTTGGGCACCATCGCGGCCCATGCGATGTTCGAGCTTGATCTCTTTCAAGCCTCGTCCACCGTGCGCGTTGGCCCGTCCCAGTGGTTTGCGGAGATGGTGGCAACGTTTTCGCTGCTGGCTGCCATCCTCGGGGGGATCCGTTTTAAGCCGGACGCCATTCCCTGGCTCGTCGGCCTCGTGATTACAGCGGGTTACTGGTACACCGCCTCCACCTCCTTCGCGAACCCTGCCGTTGCCATTGCAAGGGCGTTCACCGACACCTTCTCCGGGATCAGGCCGGTGGATGTACCTGCCTTCATTATCGCCCAGTGCATTGGGAGCCTTGTGGCCGTTGCGGTCTTCGGCTGGCTCCTCCACCCGGTGAAGAGCCTGCGGGAGGCTCTGCGGGGCACCGAGCGCTAGCCCCGCAACGCATCCGGAGCGCAAAGAGCAAGGGGCCTCATCTGGCAAGACGCTTGCCCTTCCGGCAAAGCCCCGCCATGTAGCGCGGCATGACCAGCGCACGCTCCCCTTTTGAACGGCTCCACACCCTCCTTGACGGGATTGACCCTGGGGGACCGCCCGTCGACCTCACCGTAGGGGGCCCGCGCCAACCCATCCCCCCGTTCGTGGCGGATGTGATTGCCGAAAACGCCCACTTGTTTGGCAAGTACCCCCCCATCGGCGGCACCAAAGATTTTCGCGACACCGTCCACGCCTGGATCGACAAGCGCTACAGCCTTTCAGGCGCACTCACCGCGCATGGCGGCCTCCTCCCCCTCAACGGCAGCCGCGAGGGGCTTTTCTTTGCTGCAATCGTCGCCCGCGACGTGCTGCAGAAGGAAAACCCTGCGATCCTCCTCGCAAACCCCTTCTACCAAACCTATCTCGCCGCCGCCCATACGGTGGACGCCGAGCCCATCGCGCTGGGCGCAGCACCGGGCGTTTTGCAAAACTTCGATGCTCTTGATCCCACCGTCTTGGATCGAACCATCGGCATCTACATCGCCTCGCCCGCCAACCCGGAGGGGGATTGCGCCAGTGCTGCGGACTGGGAGCACCTTTTCGAGGCAGCCCTGCGCCACAACTTCTTCATCTTCGCCGACGAGTGCTACTCCGAAATCTACCGCGAGGGTGGCCCCGCCCCCATCGGTGCGCTTGAGGCAGCCGCTGCCCGGCCTGAGGTGATGGCCCGGCTGATGGTGTTCAACTCGCTCTCCAAACGCTCCAACCTTGCTGGGATGCGGGTGGGGTTTGTGGCGGGGGGTCACGCGCCCATTGAGGCGATGCGCGCCTTTCGCAATCAGGCAGCGCCCCAGGTGCCGATCCCGCTCCAAGCCGCCGCTGCCGCCACGTTCCGGGATGAGGCGCATGTCATCGCCAATCGCCGCCTCTACGACGAGAAATTTGAAGACGTCGACCATATTCTCGGCCCGCTTTTCGGCGCTGTGGTGCCGCCGGCGGGGTTTTTCTTGTGGCTGCCGGTGCGCGGCAACGATGTTGCCATCACGCGGTCGCTTTGGGCCGAGGCGGGCGTCAAAGCGGTGCCGGGGCGCTATCTCGCGGCACCTGCGTTCGACGGCACCAATCCTGGCGAAGGTTACGTGCGCTTTGCCCTTGTGGGCAGCCGAGACGAAACGAAGGACGCGCTAAAGCGTATGCGCGGGTTCTTTGCCGCCCACGCTGACCTTGCCGGTGAACGCCAAGCGGCCACCGCCTAAACAACGCCTGGTACGCAGGCCGCGTCTGCGGAGCGTCACATGAAAGCCACGGACGGCGCCAAGCCGTCACAAGGTTACCGGGCCTTAACACCAAACCGCCACTAATCGCCTTGTGGGAACGGCTGGCCGCACCGGCGTGCAATGCACGACGCCTGTCGGATTGGGCCGCTCCAAAACATGGCTGAGGGGCGAACCTGTGTCCGTCTTGCGTTTACGAGCGTTGGAACAACTTCTTGATGACCCGTCGGTGCTGTTTGCCAGGCGGGCGGTGTCGTTTGTGGTGGGGATCGGGTGTTTCCTTGTCGCCGCCGCCATGGCAGCGGCCCTTGCCACCTGGACGGTGAGCGACCCAAGCCTCACCCACGCCACATCAGCGCCGGTTCAAAACCTCATGGGTTGGCCAGGAGCCGCCTTCGCCGACCCCGTCATGCAGCTCTTCGGGCTCGCCGCACCGCTTTTAGTGGTGCCGCTGCCACTTTGGGGGGCCCGCCTCATGGCAGGACGCCCACTGGGTTTTGGCGCCGATCGCGTGTTGGCGGGCCTTGGCGCGCTCATCCTGCTTCCGGGCTTTTTGAGCGCCTTTCCCGTCACTCAAACGTGGCCGCTCCCCCTGGGACTTGGCGGGGTTGTGGGCACGGTTTGGGGCGAGTTCATGGTGGGAACGCTCGGCCTCACCTCAGGCGCCATTTACGGGCTGGGGAGTGGCTTGTTGGGGATCGGTGCCCTCTGCGCGATGATTTACGCCATGTCCCCGCCAAGGGTGCGCCCCCGCACCACCGACCTTGGCTACCAGATCCGCCGGCGCGAGAGTGCGCCCGACCCCTATGGCCTTGATGAAACGGACGCATTCGAGGCCGAAAAACCGCGCTTCGCCGCCTACCGCGGTGCTCTCGCCCACGCAGCCCTCTCCGCGCGGGCGCAATTCCGCCGCCCCGCCCGCAAGCGCCGGGCCGAGGCCCCCACACTGCGCGATGCTTTAGAGCGCACCGACGGAGACCTCGCGCAAGACGCAGCCGCCTACCGGAGCCGGCGAGCCGGCGAGCCGTATCCGCAAGTCGCCCCCTCAGAGACCCCCTATAGGCCCTATCACGACGACGGCGACGCCAGCACGCAGGACTATGGCTTTGAGACTGAGCCGCAACCCCCTGTGAGGCCCCGGCGGATGCGCGAACCGGCCGCAGAGCCCCGGCGCGCGACCGTCCCCTTTGTGGAGGAGCCGCGCACCACACACGCCTTTACAACGCCCCTGCGCGGCCCGGCCTCCCGCGTCCAAAACCACACGCCTCCGGCGCCCGAAGACCTTGTGGACCCCGCCGATCTCACCGAAGACGACGTCTACCTAGCTGAAGACGAGGAGATCACACCGGGCGACGCCCATCTTTACGCCGAGGACGATGGCGAATGGGACGAAACCATCGGCGAGGACGACACCGCCCTCGATCTGCCGCTGGAAGAGGACCCGTTTGTCGATCACGCTGATGAGGCCCTCCCCCTCAGCGATGCCTATGAGGACGACCCTTTCACCGCAGAAGTGGCGCGGCAGGGTGAGGAGCCGGCCCTAGAGGCAGCACCGCCAGCCCAACGCCCCGTCCCCGTCTCCGCCCCGCCCATTGCCGCCGGGCGGGTCAAAATGCCCACAGCCGCGATGAAGCCAGGCCGGCGCATTGTGCAAGAGGCGCAACCCAGCCTGCTCGCCAGCACCGAGTTTGAGTTTCCGCCCATTGCCCTTCTGGCAGCGCCGCCGGTCGATCGGATCGACAGCGAACTCACCGAAGACGCCCTTGAAGCTAACGCCCGTGTCCTTGAAGGGGTGCTAGAAGACTTTGGCGTGCGCGGCTCCATCATCCACGTGCGGCCTGGGCCGGTGGTGACGCTTTATGAGCTTGAGCCCGCGCCCGGCATCAAATCCTCCCGCGTGATCGGCCTTGCCGACGATATTGCACGGTCGATGAGCGCCATCTCGGCCCGTGTGGCGGTGATCCCCGGCAAAAACGCCATCGGGATCGAGCTCCCCAACCGCAAGCGCATCACCGTCTTCCTACGCGAACTCCTCGCCAGCCGCGACTTTGAGCGCACTAAGGCCAAGCTCCCCATGTGCCTTGGCAAAACCATCGGCGGGGAGGCTGTGATTGCCGATCTCGCGCGCATGCCACACCTTTTGGTGGCGGGGACCACCGGCTCGGGTAAGTCGGTGTCGGTCAACACGATGATCTTGTCGCTCCTTTACTGGCATAAGCCCGAGAGCTGCCGGGTCATCCTGATCGACCCCAAAATGCTGGAGCTTTCGGTCTATGACGGCATCCCCCACCTCCTCACAGAGGTGGTGACGGACCCCAAAAAAGCCGTCGCCGCTCTGAAATGGGCGGTCCGCGAGATGGAAGACCGCTACCGCAAGATGGCCAAGCTCGGTGTGCGCAACATCGAGGGCTACAACCAGCGCCTCAAGGAGGCAGGGCGCGAGGGCGAGCCCCTCACCCGCATCGTCCAAACCGGCTTTGATAAGCGCACCGGCGAAGCGATCTTCGAAGAAGAGGTGCTCGACCTTGATCCGATGCCGTTCATCGTCGTCATTGTCGACGAAATGGCCGACCTCATGCTGGTGGCAGGCAAGGAAATTGAGGGGGCCATCCAACGGCTTGCGCAAATGGCGCGGGCAGCCGGCATTCACCTCATCATGGCCACACAGCGCCCCTCGGTGGATGTGATCACCGGTACCATCAAAGCGAACTTCCCCACCCGCATCTCCTTCCAGGTGACCTCGAAAATCGACAGCCGGACAATTCTGGGCGAGATGGGCGCCGAACAGCTCCTTGGCATGGGCGACATGCTCTTCATGGCCGGCGGCGGGCGCATTCAGCGCGTCCACGGTCCGTTTGTCTCCGACGAAGAGGTGGAGGCGGTTGTCGCCCACCTCAAACTCCAGGGTGTGCCAGACTATCTCCACGAGGTGTTGGACGATGGCAATGATGAGGATGTGAGCGCCACATCAAGCGGTCTAGAGGGCTTGTCGGAGTCGGACGATCTTTACGACCGTGCCGTTGCCCTTGTCCTGCGGGACCGCAAGGCCTCCACCAGCTACGTGCAGCGGCGCCTCTCCATTGGCTACAACCGCGCCGCTACGCTGATCGAGCGGATGGAAAAAGAGGGCGTAGTGAGCGCAGCCAACCACTCCGGAAAGCGCGAAATCCTGGTGCCGGGAGACGACGAGGCGGCTTGAGCGCGCCCCTCTCCGGCCTGCCATCTGACCCAGCCACCTTGAAAAACGAAAGCCGCGGTCAGGGCGACCGCGGCTTTTTTTGTGTGTTTGCCCTGAAGCTTCGCGCCGGGCAAGGGTGGAGCCGGCGCCAGCCTCAGGCGGCTCAATCGCGGCCGGCTTAGAAGACGCCGAGGTCGCCGTCTTCGGCAAGCTGGGTCACCGCGCCAACAGTCACGCCATCAAAGATGATCTGATAGCCGTTGATGTAGGTGACGGTGGTGCCGGTGCCGTTGTTGCTGATGTCGATAATGCCGGCGTTGGGGTCGGAGGCATCCACCGACACCGCATCAACGCCAAAGCGGAAGTCGGTGATGATGTCGATATCGCCGGCGACCAGGTCACCATTTTGGAAAATGAACGAATCGGCGCCTTTGTTGCCGCTGATGGTGTCGCTGCCGGTGCCGCCAATCATCTCGTCACTGTTGGCGTTGCCAAAGATCTCATCGTCGCCGCTGCCGCCCACGACCGTATCGTCGCCAGAGCCGCCGGCCAGAAGGTCACCGTCGCTGCCGCCATCAACGCTGTCGTTGCCGGCTTGGCCTTTGGCACGGTCACGGCCCGATTCGCCTTCGATGATGTCGTCGCCGTCTTCACCGAACAGCCGGTCGTTGTTGGAGCCGCCCAAAATGGTGTCGTTGTCGTCACCACCTTTGGCAATGTCTTTACCGGCCGAGCCAATGAGTGAATCGTCGTCTTTGCCGCCCAGCAGCGTGTCGTTGCCGGCCCCGCCATTGATGGAGTCTTCACCCAGGAAGCCGCTGACATAGTCGTCGCCATCGGCAGCGGTGGCACCCGCTTCGACAGTGTCATCGCCCAAACCGGCAAGCACAATGTCATTTCCGTCAAGGGCTTGGATGCTGTCACTTCCCGGAAGTCCGAGGATGAGATCGTTTTCGTTGGTGCCGATAATGTTGTCGGGACCGAATGTGCCGATGAAGATGTTGTCGGGCAGAAGGCCAGCAACTTTCTTTTCTTCCAGCAGCAGGGATACAGGGAAGTCCGGGCCAGTGATGCCGAGCACCGTGTTGACCACCCCTTTGGGCACGCCAATGGCAAGCGCAGGCGCAACAAGGTCAGACGCTGTAAGCTCAAGGCCGATCAAAAGGTCAACCACGCTGTCGATAAGCGGGCCGACATTTTCATAGCTTTGAAGCTCGGTCAGGAGATCTGTGGCTTCAAAATCGTCCCCAACCACCTCGATGATGGCGTTTGGATCGATGCCGATCCCTTCCAAAATTTCTAGAGCCGTTCCAAGATCGAGACCGGCTAAAAGTGCGGCGAAATCGAAGTTGTCTGGAATTTCAAGGTTTTCCAGCGCTTCGAGGAGCTCCTCAAGTTGTAGCATTTGTGTTCTGATGCCTCTTACACGTGTGATACTTGGGCGTCACGATGGCCGTCATGCCGGCTTGCTATGGGTTGATCAAGTTAGAATTCGTTATTCTCAAATTTTTTTATGAAAGCGGCGGTGAACGCTAGATCCCACCCGCGCTGAACCGGATTGTGGGTGGCCCATTCCCGTAAAAAGGGCAATTTGCCCGTGCTGTCTGGCTTGAGCTGACGGTCCGTTGGCACGCATCGGGGCAACGTTTCGCGGCAATGGGGAAATTTGGGGCCTGATATGGCGGTCCAGCGTGCTTAATCAGGGTCGGGGCACGGCCATGCACAGCTCCAAGGGCGCCCACGTCTTGAGCAACCGCACCGGATGACGCACATTCACTCCGCACTCACGTTGAGGCCGGCATGGGTCGGCCCATCACAGTTTGGGGTTCTCAACATGCGCCAGTTAGTTATCGCCGCCGCTATGGCGTTCGTCTTTGCTGCGACAGGCGATGCCCGCAGCCAAGCCGCGACCGGCGAAACGCTCGCTCAGATCAACGCCTACTTCAACTCGATCCAAACGATGCGCGGGGAGTTTGTCCAATTCGGGCCGGACGGATCGCGCACCTCAGGCCGGTTCGCCATCCAAAAGCCTGGCAAAGTGCGCTTCTTCTATGACCGTCCCTCCTCGCTCGACATCATCTCGGACGGCGGGTCCGTGGCGGTGCGCGACAGGCGCAGCCAGACGCAAGACATATGGCCCCTAAAGCGCACTCCGTTACGCTTCCTGCTCGACGATCAGATCGATCTCACCAGCAATGAAAACGTCAAGCGGGTGGACGTTCAGCCTGACCTTGTGTCCATCACCATCGAGGAAAACACGGTCTTCGGCGACGGCTCCATCACGCTCCTTTTTGACGCGCAGACCAAAGCGCTCAAGCAATGGAATGTGGTGGACAGCAAAGGCCAGGAGACAAGCGTCTCCATCTATAACGTTAAGACCGATGTTGAGGTGGACCAGGACCTCTTCGTCATCAACTACCGCAAGCGCATCCAGTAAGATGGACCAGTCGCGCGAGCGCCGGAAGTTCCTCGTCATCGTTGACGATACTCCGGAGTGCGAGCAGGCCCTCCTCTACGCCGTGCGCCGGGCCGCGCGCACGGGCGCCACTGTGCTGGCGCTGGTGGTGGCCGGCAAGACCGAATTTCAGCATTGGCTCGGTGTTGAAAACCGGATGCGCGAAGAGGCGGAAGAGGAGGCCAACGAGATGCTGGACCGTGCTTTCCAGCGTCTTGCAGCCGTCAACGCCGTGGAGCCTGAGCGGCGTGTGGTGTTTGGCGACCGGGCCGACGGCATTCGCCAAGTGATTATCGATGACCCGTCCATTGCCGTTCTGGTGCTGGCCGCCGCTGACGGATCAGACGGCCCAGGCCCCTTGGTAAGCGCCATCGCAACCGGGCAGGCGGGGCTTTATCCTGTCCCCATCACCATTGTGCCCGGCGGCCTGACGGCCGAGGAGATTGATGCCATCGCCTAGATGTCGTTTCCATCAACGTTGTTCATGGCGGAACCGCCGTAGGGGGCCGTGCCTCACTGCTCCCGCCTATAGACAATTCTCCCGCGGGGGGCCTGATGCATCAACCCACGCTCCGCTCTTCGGGGTTGACCCATCAGACCCACCGCGGGATTCTGATGGTGTCGGCTCCGGAGGAACGTCGCTGTTTGGTGTCCCACCAAAGGAACATGGGAAGGGTTCTTTGAGGGAACTGCTGAGTTTTGGCACAGCTGAGACGGAACAACCTTTAAAGCTTCTACATCTAGCGCTGCGCGGCTGCGGCCGCCCGGCGCTTGCCGTAGGGCAGTTGGGTGCTGCGTGCTCGCATTACCTCATCATGAAATAACTGCGTGCGTCAGCGGAAAGGGTGGCAACGCGCTGGTTGCTTCAGCTCGCGTACCACTCTCATTCGAACACCAAGGCCTCGCCCTTTGACCGCACGCGTCCATGTGACCGCTCGGTTGCACGACACCGGAAGCGAATGGCCGGGCCGCGCGGATCATAAGCTCGCGAAACTACGGGTCAGCTCGGGTTCGCAGCTGCCTCATTTCGGCTGGCTGCCACAACAAGATCCACCAATGGCCGCCGTACGCCCTCTGCAATGGTATTGGGCTGATAGGGCTCGCGCGAAAAGACTGTCTCCACAAGCGGGCGGAATTGGTCGAGCGGCAGGCTGTCATACTCCGGGTCGAAGGAGGCCTGGTCCCATCGCTCGCAAAAACCGACACAGTCTTCGTAGTAGGGGTTGTCTTTGTAGCGTCGACGAATGTCCCGATCGCCGCCGAAGTGGTGTGCGTAGTAGTAGCGCTGGAAGAGGCCGTGATGGGCCACAACCCAAGTACACTGCTCCCGCAAATAAGGGCGCAAAATGGCGGCGGCGTATTCGTCGTGATTGTAGGGCGCGTAAAAATCGCCCACATCGTGCAGGAGCGCGGTGACCACCCAATCGGCATCCGCACCGTCACGCCAGGCCCGGCTCGCGGCCTGGACGGAATGCTGGTAGCGCGACACGCGGTAGGCTGAACTGGCCGTGTCGAGCTGGACCAGCGCATCGAGGAGCCGTGTGCCCACCGCGCGCGCTGAGTCCCTCTCATGGGCCTCCAGGAAGACGTAATCTTCCCGATCCCCCTCAGCCATCGCCTTGAATTTGACGTGCTGCATCAGATCGCCTTCGGCAACGCGGTCTCAACAAGCTGAGCCCAGTAGGAGCAGCCTACGGGGATTAGCTCGTCGTTGAAATCATAAGATTCGTTGTGGAGGTTAGCGACATCCTCGCCGACGCCCGCGAAGATGAACGCCCC
>JBCDLN010000022.1:0-22869 GCA_038745295.1 Pseudomonadota bacterium
ACGCCCGCCGCAACGAGCGCAATCACACCAACACGTGCGGGAAGACCATACCGACTCATGCACACAACCCTAGAAAGGTTCCCCACCGTTGACGAGGTGGGGCGGCGTGTTAGGCGCGCTTCTTGCCGGGGATGAGCCCTTCGCGCTGGGCGCGCTTGCGCGCAAGCTTGCGTGCGCGACGCACAGCCTCAGCCTTTTCACGCGCTTTGCGCTCAGACGGCTTCTCGTAGTGGTTTCGCATTTTCATTTCGCGGAAGATGCCTTCACGCTGCATCTTCTTTTTGAGCGCTTTAAGCGCCTGGTCGACGTTGTTGTCGCGAACGAGTACCTGCACGCCGCATCAATCCTTTTGTTGCACGGGCATTGTCGGCTGCACCGTCGGGCCGTCATCACAAGATGGGCAACACGAACTGTGCGCCAAGAGGCCGCACACTAAATGTCACACAACGCGCTTGGGTGAAACGTGTGGCTAGCAGCGTTCCGCGTCGAAGTCCACCGTACGCTTCAGCAAATTCACATGGCCCATCTTACGCCCGGGGCTTGCGGCACGCTTGTTGTAGATGTGCACTCGCGCCGCTGGGTTTTTGATGTGCTCGCTCAGGGCGTCAATGTCGTCACCCAAAAGGTTCACCATGGTCACATCGGCAATCCGATCCACCGCGCCCAAGGGCCAGCCGGCCACCGCCCTTATGTGATTCTCAAACTGGCTGGTGAGTGCACCATCCATCGTCCAGTGGCCGGTGTTGTGAACGCGTGGGGCAAACTCATTGGCAATGAGCGGCGCATCGGCGTCATCGGTGACAAAGAACTCCACCGTGATGACGCCCACATAGCCAAGCGCTTCGGCTGCCACCGCAGTAAGCCGGGCCGCCTCGTCCACCACCTGGGGTGGGAGGGGGGTTTCAAAGTGGGTGCGCCTTAAGATCCCGCCATCGTGGAGGTTGGTGGTGGGCGTGTAAGAGCGCGTGCTGCCGTCTTCGCCGCGCACCAAGACGATCGATGTCTCTGCGCGGAAATTGACAGCCGCCTCAAGAATCGCCGGAACGCCGCTGATCGCGGCCATCGCCGCATCCGAAGCCACACCGGGTGCAATCCGCGCTTGGCCCTTGCCGTCATAACCAAACCGCCGTGCCTTCAAAAAGCCGTTGGGGATGGTTTTGCGCGCCTCATCAAGCTCTGCCGCTGAGTTCACCGGCAAGTGCGTCGCAACCTTAAAGCCGCAAGTCTCTAAAAACGCCTTTTCAACAAGGCGATCCTGCGCGGCCGACAATGCGCCAACCGGCGGCCAGACCGGTGTTTGACTCCCTTCAAGCGCTGCAACGGGAACGTTTTCAAACTCATAGGTGATCACGTCCACATCTTGCGCGAAGGCAAGCATAGCGGCGTGATCGTCATAGGCGGCGACAACGCCTTTGTGAGCAGCTGCAAAGGCCACGTTGTCCGCATCGGGCGGGGCATAGACGTGAACGCGAAAGCCAAGCTCCAGCGCGGCACTTGCCAGCATCCGGCCAAGCTGACCGCCGCCAATGATCCCAATGGTCGCCCCTTGTGACAGCATCATGGAGCACGCGGAGCCGATGGGGTTGTGGGGTGAGGCGCCGCAGCGGCGGGGTCGTCGGACGGTGTTAGCGCAACACCATCAGTTCGCGCGGCGCGCCAATCAGCAAGGCGTTTGGCCAAAGAAGGGTCAGAGAGCGCCAGCACGGACGCGGCAAGGAGTGCGGCATTGACAGCACCTGCCCGACCAATGGCAAGGGTTCCCACAGGCACGCCCGCCGGCATTTGAACGATGGACAAAAGGCTGTCCCAACCCGAAAGCGTGCGGCTCATGACCGGGACGCCGAAGACCGGGAGCGTGGTGAGAGCGGCAACCATTCCAGGCAGATGGGCCGCGCCACCGGCGCCTGCGATGATCACCTTTGTCCCCATCTCTGCCGCTGATTTGCTAAACGTATAAAGTCGTTCCGGCGTCCGGTGGGCAGAAACAATCTTGACGTCCGCGCGAATGTGAAGCGTGCCCAGCGTCTCGTGCGCGTGGCTCATCGTCTCCCAATCCGATTGGCTTCCCATGATCACCGCCACCGGTGCAGCGGTTTGCGTCATAGGCCAGTGTCCCCAGCCCGGTTGGGGACAGCAGTGCCCCATGCACACAAGGTCGCCGCCCGCCTCATGCGATGATGTCCGGCAGAACGATCGAGCCCAACTGTCGAATTTCATCCTTCAGCTGAAGCTTGCGCTTTTTCAGCCGCTTGATTTGCAACATATCGGTTGACCCGGCAGCTTCTAAGGCGCCGACGGCGGCATCAAGGTCGCGGTGCTCTTCCTTGAGCACGCGCAAACGGTCTTCGGCTGACTTTGTCTGTAGGTCCATGATGCGGCCCATACTCACACGGGCGGACATAGAGCCGCGCCCTTGATGAGTCGAGGGGATAATCAGGCGGGCCTGGTCTCAATGGTACGCAGGGCTTGGTGCAGCGTGGCTAAGGTTGCGCATGAGGCGTGGGCGCAGCCTGCCGACGCGCCTGCCACCCCATGCTGCGTGACGATCAGCGAGCGCCTTAGCCGCCGACGGAGCGCACTACCGCCACCGTCGGTTTGCCTTGGCCCAATATGCGGCTCGCGGCCCGGCGCACATCCTCCAAGGACACCGCTTCGATCAGGCCATTGCGATTGTCGATATAATCCATGCCCAGCTCTTCCAGCTGGAGGAAAAGGAGCTGGCGGGCAATGGAACTTGATGAGCCGAACCGCAGCGCATAGGAGCCGGTCAGGAACGCTTTGGCATCGATCAGCTCTTGTTCAGTGGGCCCTTCATTCGCCATTTTGTCGAACTGGGCCATGATCACGGAGATTGCTTCGTCCGCTTGATCGTTGCGCGTTGCGGTCCCTGCACCGAAGACTGCTGTGTGCTCAAAAGGGGCCATGTAGGAATAGACTGAATAGGCAAGGCCACGTTTCTCGCGCACCTCATCAAACAGCCATGATGAGAAGGTGCCGCCGCCCAAAATGTGGTTCATCACGAAGGCGGGGATAAAGTCAGGGTCCTCGCGCATCAGGCCCAGGCCGCCGAAACGAATGGAGGCTTGGGGCGTGTTGAGCGCTTCTGATACCGTCACACCTTGGGCGGGCTCAACGGCAGGCACCGGCGTGAGGGTGCTCTTTTCAGGAAGATCGCCAAACGCCGCGTCAAGGAGCGGAGCGAGGGTCTGCGCGTCGATGGCGCCCACGACGGAGACAATGAGGTTGTCTTTCGCAATCACGTTCTCATGGGCGGCGATCATGTCCTCACGGCTGAGGGCGGCCACCGTATCGAGGGTGCCTTTTGAGGGGACGCCATAGGGGTGATCGGGAAAGGCTGTGCGTGACCACAGGCGAGCGGCCACAGCATCCGGGTTGTTGAGGTCGTTGCGGAGTCCATTGGAGACCTGCGCGCGGATCCTATTGAGGGCTGTCTCATCAAACCGCGGGGTCATCAGCGCGAGACGCATGAGCTCAAAACCGGTGCCAATGCTTGCTGATAGGGCCCGCATGTCGCCGTAGAGGTGGTCGCGCGTGGCATCAAACCCCAGACGGACAGCGTTGTCTTGCATAGCGGTTTGGAACGCCACCGAATCAAGGTCGCCCGCACCCTCGTCCAAAAGGGCTGCCATGATGTTGGCTCGGCCTGCCTTGCCATCTGGATCTTGCGCAGAGCCGGCGCCTTTGAAGGCAACGTCAACAGCAATCAGAGGCACCGTATCGTCCGACACAAGCCACGCCTTGATGCCGCGCTCGCTGACAACTTCTTGGATTTCGATGGCGAATGCACTCCCCGCGCCGAAGAGAAGAATGAGGGTGCCCACGATGGCACGGTTTAGCGATCGGAACATCGGAAACTTTCCCTTTCAGCCCATTCCCGGCATCAGCTGCTAAGCGCGTGCAGCCTTTGATCCCGGCGCAACTGAGACACTTGTGTTATCCACCTTGCAACGCCGTGGTGAATGGCGCTGCCGCACTTGCCGCCACTAAGACCCTTTTTGCGGCAGAAGCCGCCCCGTCACCGAGGCGCGCCCGTGCAGCAAGGTGCTGGCGACGTTTTGAACATCATCCGCCGTCACCGCTGAAATGCGCGAGGGCCAATTCTGGACGTCTTCAACGGTGGCACCGGTGGTGAGTGAGGCACCAAAAATCCGCGCCATGCTCGACTGACTGTCCTGGGCGAAGACAACGCCTGAGAGCACTGTCGTCTTGGCGCGCCTCACCTCATCATCGGTAACGCCTTTTTCAGCGATATCGGCCAAAATCGCTCTGGCACGTTCTTCCAGCGTTTCGAGCGCCACATCCCCCCGTGGAGAGGCGTAAAGAACGAAGCGCGTATCGTCGATGGCACTTGATTGGTAGTAGGCGCCGGCGGAGGCGGCGACCGGATCTTCGCGCACCATTGCCGTATAAAGTCGGCTGGTGTTGGTGCCGCCCATGATTTCCGCCAACACATCAAGCGCTTCAGCAACGCCGGGCTCTGCGGTGGTGTAGCTTGGCACAATCCAAGACACCTGGGTGGACGGCTGGCGCACGCGCTGGTCGGTCAAGGTGACGACGCGATCGGCACGCAGCTTTTGGATGGGTGGGCGCGTGCGCTCGATTTTCCCGCCACCGGGGGGGACCTTGCCGTAGGTTTGTTCTGCGATGGTTTTGATGTCTTCAGGCGTCACATCGCCGGCAACGACGAGGACGGCGTTTTCGGGCCGGTAGTGCACTTCATAAAAATCGAGTGCGTCTTGAAATGTGAGCGCGGCCACCTCTTCGGGCCAACCGATAATGGGGTCCCCATAGGGATGGTTGACAAAGAGCGCCGCATCGATCGCCTCACCCAGTTCAGACGCGGGCCGTGTCTCCACGCGGGAGCGACGCTCCTCCAAAACGACGTTGAGTTCGGGCGCACTCACCTCTTCGTTGAGGACAAGATTATTCATCCTGTCCGCTTCAAAGGCCATCATCGCCGGCAGATGCTCTTTGGAGACTTGTTGAAAGTAGGCCGTGTAATCGCTTGAGGTGAACGCGTTATCGCGCCCGCCGACCCGCGAGACAGCACCGGTAAAGGTGCTGCCCGGGTTTTCCTCGGTGCCCTTAAACATCAAGTGCTCAAGATAGTGGGCAATGCCTGATTTACCGGGAGGCTCATCCGCCGATCCCACCCGGTACCACACCATATGAGTGACGATGGGAGCCCTGCGGTCGGGGATGACCACCACTTCCATCCCGTTGTTTAACGAGAAGGTTTCAGCATTTGGCGCGAGCACGATGTTGCTGAGATCGAGTGGGCCTTGGCCGACCGTCGATTGTGCGCTCGTGGCTGTCTGGAACGAAATCGTCATGAGCGCACCTAGTCCTAATGCAACAAGCCGGGGATTGGCGATCATAGGTCTCGTCCTGTCAACCATCGATCCGGGGAAGCTAGGCGTGCCATCGCTTGCCGGCCACTGAACAATTGGTAAGGCGCCGGTCTCATTGAACCGGCAACGGCCTGCCAGGCCACGCTATGGGCGCGCTGTCAGGGTTCGCATGGCGCCATTGCGCCATAGCGCCGCAATCACGCCAAGGGCCGCCAGGCTAAACACAATAACAACGTAAAACGGTAGGTCTACGTTTATCGCGATCAACCATCCACCAAGAATTGATGTCAGTCCACCCGCAAAAGTGAAGACTGCCATCGTAATCCCCATCACCCAACCTTGCTCGTCATCGTTTACGCTCAAAGAAAACAGCGAAAGAAGGGTTGGATACGCAAATCCAAAGAAAAAATAGAACAAAAATATTGGAATAAATGTGAGAATGCCGCTTGGTGATAAGATGACAGCTAAGGCCGACAGAGCCATCACCAAAAACGTCGCCTGGAGGATGAGCCGCTTATCGTACCGGTTTTGGATGGGCGCGACTAAAAAGGTGCTGGAAAGCGCAAGGGCAGCGCCAATCACCAGCATCACCGCGCTGGTGCCCGTCATCCCATAGCCAAATCGTGTCGCCATGTAATTGTCGATCATCACGTAAAACGTGAGATTGGAAATGTGGAAGAACATGAGGACCGCGCTGATCCGAAGCACCAAATCGTAGTGACGCACCTTCACAATCACCTCAATGAGTTCCAGCGCACTGAACCTCAGGATGCCGCGTTCGGCGCGAACATCGTGGTAGCTGAGCGCCACGAACACCATCGATGCGGCCATCAAAACAAATGCCACCATGAATGGCAGCTTCAGGCTTGCCGCTGATCCGACAATGGAAGGGTTTGAAAACACCGCGCCGATGATGGGGCCGCCAATGAGCCCGGCGCTGAATGCTGTCACCAAATAGCCCATGTTGCGGCCGCGGTCGGCGTCACCCGCGCTGCCGTCCACCATGGCTGCCTGCGCGATGGGTCGGTTGCCTGCGGTGAACCCTGTGATGACCCGGCCTAAAACCAGAAGCGGCAGGCTTTGCGCGTAAAGGGCCGCGATGGTGATGGCGTACCCGGCCAAAGCCCCGGCAAGACAGATCAAAATCGCGCGTTTGCGCCCGATGCGGTCTGAGATCATCGAAATGTACGGGGCGCCGAAAAACCAGGCGAGGAAAAACGCGCCGATGACAACCCCATAGGCCAAATGCCGGGTGGCGGTCGGCGTGCCCGCAGGTAAGAACCCCGAACTCGCATCCATTACCAATGTGTTGATGATGGGAAAGACGAGCCCCTGGCCGATAATATCGACAAAGGCCACCGACAAGATGGCGAGCTTGGCGAGACCGTTCACGCCACCGAACTAACACACCAAGGACATAGCGGCAGCCGCTACCCACACCAAGGCATGGGGCGTTGGCGATGCGGTCATGCAGCAAGATCACGTTCGGCCGGACACCCTATGCGCGGGGGCCGGTCGTGTTCTTCAACGAAAAACGGGCGCCGGAAGGCACCCGCTTGTCGTCCTCATCGCGGGGGACTGCAGTCCCTCAACGCGCTGAACGCCCATGATGAGGGCCGACCAAGGGCCCCTGTCATCAACGGCCTTTGGTATGGTCGCGGTAGAGTTGCTTCCTCAGCCACTCGGACTTTTCAATGTCGCCTTTTTCGGGCAGGGCCGCGCTTTCTGCAGGTGTCCGGTACTCAGTGGGCGGCTGGATGAGGTAGCGCCGCTGGGCGGGCTTGCCTTGTGCAGTCAAGAGTTCTCGATCCGGCGTCTGGAAGTTGAGCTTACGCTTCATTTCTTTGACGCTGCGGATAGGACTTTTCTCCCATTCCCCAGGCTTCATCCGTTCTCTGCGGGAGGGCGGCTCGATGGGGTCGGCCGGCGAAAGGCCAAGGCCCTGCACGGAGGTGGGGTTTCCGTCAGCATCGACGGCGGTGTTGCTGCCGGCAGGCGGGAGGGTTTGCCCGTTCGCCAACGCGGCGGACAGGCGCTCCTTGCGGTCCTTTTCTTGATCGGCGTGATCCACCGGAAAGTTCACGGCAACTTCAGCAGCGTTGCTGCCGTTGCGGTCTTCAGGGTTCGGCAAATCGGTGGATGCAGGCATCGCAAGCGGGGCACGGGGCTTATACGTCAGCGCGCGCTTATCTTTCGGCACCACGCCCGTTTGCTTCATCAGCGCATTGGCGAGGTTGAAGCCGCCTGCGGGGGTGGGGGCCCCTTCGTCATCATCCTCAAAATAGTTGTAGGCGGTGTTGCACCCGCCTAGGGCGAGGCTCATCACCATGAGGGCGAGGATTGAGCGCTTCATCGCGACACTCCAGTAACGGCCGGCACACCGCCGACCACATTGAGGCTTCGCTCTTCCGCGGTGCGCGGTCAACCGGCTGAAACGGGTTCCGCGCCACCTGGTGCGCGAATGCAACACCTTTAGCCGGCGCTCTCCTTTTGCCGCGCACGCACCGGCAGGAACCCATCAATCACCAACAGCACCACGCCCAAAACAATGGCAGCATCTGCAATATTAAAGACGTACCAAGACCAGCCCGCCGCGTGGAGTTGCACAAAATCCACCACCGCGCCGTAGGCGACGCGGTCCACAAGGTTGCCAAGGGCGCCGCCTACGATCATCGCCAAAGCAAGCCTCACCACAGGCCGCACCGCCCGCCACATCCAAATCCCCAGCGCGATGGCCGCCCCTGCTGTGACCGCCACCAGCACCCAGCGCCCCACACCCTCGGTCTGGAAGAGCCCGTAGGAGATGCCCCGATTGTACACGAGGGTGATGTTCATGAACGGCAGAACCCGCAAGGGCCCTGCCGAAAAGTCGACGCCATGGAGCACAAAAAGCTTCGTGGCTTGGTCAGCCACAAAAATGGCGGCGACAATGATGGCCGCCGTCACCCGGCCCGTGGTGCGTATCATGGGTGAGGCAACGGGTCGGGCCTAGGGGTCACGTCACTGAAGACCGTCGATTTCGGCCATGGCGGCCGCGTCTCTGGCGCAGAGCTCTGGGTACCTCTCATCGCTGCCCACATCGGCCAGCACCTTCCAAGATCGAGCGCAGCGCGTTCCAACAGCTTTGTCCACCACCACGCCCACACCTGGCACATCCTGGAGTGTGAAGCTTGTCGCTGGCGGCTCACCGTCAAGGAGCGTGATTTGGCTCGTGATCGCCACGTCCTCGAACGCCACCGATTTGGCGGCCGCCATCAGCTCAGGATCGGCGATTGTCACAACGGGGTGGGCCTCAAGGGACGAGCCGATGCGTTTTTCGCGCCGCTCCACCTCCAGGGCGCCCAGCACCACCTTGCGCACGCGCTTCACCTTTTCCCATTGGGCCGCGAGCCCATCATCACGCCAGCTGCCTGGGATTTCAGGGAACTGTGTAAGGTGGATGGAGCCGCTATGACCGGCAGAGTGATAAGCCTCCTCCATGGTGAAAGGCAGCAGCGGCGCCGTCCAAGAGATGAGCGCCTCAAAAAGGGTGCGCACCGTGGCAAGGGCTGCTTTGCGCCGGGCAGACGAAGGCGCATCGCAGTAGAGCGCATCTTTGCGAATGTCGAAATAAAAGGCGGAGAGCTCCACATTGGCGAACGTCATCAGCGTGTGGGCGACGTGGTTATAATCGAACCGCTTGTAGGCAGCGCGAACCTCTTCATCGAGTTCCACGAGGCGGTGGAGCATCAAGCGCTCCAGCTCTGGAGCCGTGTTAGCGTCGAGGGGGGTGCCATCGTCATGGGCAAGGGTGCCCAACATCCAGCGCAGCGAGTTGCGCAGCTTGCGGTAGGCATCGGCGACACCTTTGAGGATCTCGCCGCCAATCCTCTGATCGTCGGTATAATCTTGGCTTGCCACCCAAAGGCGCAGGATATCGGCCCCATACTGTTTGATGAGGTCCTGCGGGGCGACGGTGTTGCCCAACGACTTGGACATTTTGCGCCCATCCTCGGCCATGGTGAAGCCGTGGGTGATCACCGTCTCATAAGGGGCGCGACCGGTGGTGCCACAGGCCTCCAGGAGAGATGAGTGGAACCAGCCCCGGTGCTGGTCGGAGCCTTCAAGGTAAACGTCGGCGGGCCATTTGAGGTCAGGTCGTTTCTTGAGGCAAAACGCGTGGGTGGAGCCTGAATCGAACCAAACATCCAAAATGTCGGTGACCATCTCATAGTCAGCCGGGTCGTAGTCTGGTGCGAGGAACCGCGCGGCGGCGCCCTCTTCAAACCAAGCATCGGCCCCTTCTGCATCGAACGCGGCGCCGATCTTTTCGTTGACCGCCGCGTCGCACAAAATCTCGCCGGTGTCTTTGTGGACGAAGACCGTAATGGGAACGCCCCACGCCCGTTGGCGCGACACCACCCAGTCGGGCCGATTTTCAATCATCCCTCGAAGCCGGTTGCGGCCGCTCTTCGGCACAAAGCCCGTCTCATCGATGGCCTTGAGGGCGCGGGAACGCAAGGTGGAGCCATCGTCAAACACCTTGTCCATCGCGATGAACCACTGTGGCGTGTTGCGGTAGATGACCGGCTTCTTGGAGCGCCAGGAGTGCGGGTACTGGTGCTTGAGGCGGCCGCGCGCCACCAGATTGCCGGATGCGGACAGCGCTTCGATCACCACTTGGTTGGCATCGCCCTTTTTGCCCTCATCGGTGATGATCTGGCGGCCCTCAAAGCCGGGCGCTTCGCGCGTAAAACGCCCGTCGGCGCCGACGGGGTAGGGGATGGCGGTATCGATGCCGGCGTTTTCAAGGTCGCGTTTTGAGGCGGTCCACGCCTCAAAGTCTTCAACACCGTGGCTGGGGGCGGTGTGGACAAAGCCTGTGCCGGCTTCATCGGTCACATGGTCGCCGGGCAGGAGCGGCACAGTGAAGCCATAGCCGCCCAAGCCCGCGTCTGCGAGAGGGTGGGACGCTTGCACGCCGGCAAGGTCTTTGTTGGCAACGTCAGCCCTGCGCTGGAAGGCGTTCACCCGCGCGCTCTTGAAAACCTCCTGCGCCAAAGCGTCCGCCAGCACGTATTTGGCGCCGGGTTTGGCCCAGTTTTCCTCTGGCGCTTCGGTCACTTCATAAAGCCCGTAGCCGACGATGGGTGAGAAGCAGACCGCGCGGTTCCCAGGGATGGTCCACGGTGTCGTCGTCCAGATGACGACGGAGGCCCCGTCGAGGCTGTTCTGCGCAGGGAAGGCGACATAAATCGTATCGGACTGGTAGTCCTGATACTCCACCTCGGCCTCGGCCAGCGCGGTACGCTCCACCACAGACCACATCACCGGCTTGGAGCCGCGGTAGAGCTGGCCGGTCATGGCAAAGGTCATCAATTCGCGGGCGATTTGCGCCTCGGCCGCGTAGCTCATGGTGAGGTAAGGATCGGCAAAGTCACCAATGACGCCCAGGCGCTTAAACTCGTCGCGCTGAACGCCGAGCCACTTTTCAGCAAACTCACGGCACTCCCGCCGGAACTCGACGGTGGGCACATCGTCTTTGTTCTTGCCGGCGGCGCGATAGCTCTCCTCCACCTTCCACTCGATGGGAAGGCCATGACAGTCCCACCCCGGCACATAGTTGGCGTCAAACCCCAGCATTTGGTGGGAGCGGACGACGAAATCCTTCAAGATTTTATTGAGCGCCGTGCCAATGTGGATGTTGCCATTGGCGTAGGGCGGCCCGTCGTGGAGGATGAATTTGGGGGCACCCTTGGCGGCAGCGCGTTGGCGCTCATAAAGGTCGGCCCAGCCGTCCAAGATGCCGGGCTCCTTTTTGGGAAGGCCCGCGCGCATCGGGAACTCGGTTTTGGGCAGATAAAGGGTTTTTGAGTAGTCCCGCGCAGCGTCGGGCGCGGCAGCGTCAAAGGTCTCGCTCATCTGAGGTCACTCTCGAAGTGGCGCCATACCCCTTTCGGCGGGCTTTAGACGGCGGCCTGTTGGTCTCATACGGGGCGGAAGGCGGTCAGCCAACAGATGCGGCCGGCCTTACTCGTGAAGCGCGCACTCAAAGTCCCGCCCCGGAGATCGCTTCTAACTCGGGAGCGGGCTTAGAATTCGCAGCTGGTGTTCAATAGGGTCCGGCACGGATCGTCTCAGCTCGTGTGTGCTTTGAGAGAGACATGGGTCTACTCTCTTCTGTGCGCAACGCAAGTCTGTGCCCATCTCGTCTCCCCGCAACGCAAGCCCATGTGACGCTCTTGTCCGCGCAACGCCCGTCTCGGCGCCCCGTCTGGTTGTGCGCGTCAGCCCTGGAAATCCCTGGGCGCGGTCGGTGCACACAAAGTTTCGTGGGGAAATGATGCGGCGGGCCGCAGCAACGGCAGCCCGCCCACATCTTGGCTCAAGCTGCGCTCAAACGTGCGGCAAAAGCGCGTCTGCACCCGTTGCGGTGGCTTCTGAGGGGACCTCTTCGATGTTGAGGACTTTGACGACGCCGTCGTCCACCAGCATCGAATAGCGCTTTGAGCGCAGGCCCATGCCAAAGCCCGTTGCATCAAGCTCAAGGCCAACCGCGCGGGTGAATTCGGCCGAGCCATCTGCAAGGAAGGTGACCTTGCCGGCACCGCCCGAATGGTTGGCCCAGGCTTCCATCACAAACATGTCGTTCACCGACACCACAGCGATCTCGTCAATCCCTTTGGCTTTGAACTCGTCATACTTTTCCACGTAGCCGGGAAGGTGGTTGCGGTCGCAGGTGGGGGTGAACGCGCCCGGAACGCCGAAAATGACCACTTTGCGGCCTTTGGTCAGCTCTTCGGTCGTGGTTTCGGCCGGGCCTTCCGCAGTCATGATCTTAAAGGTCGCACTGGGAAGCGTTTCGCCGATGGCAATCGTCATGGTGAACTCCGAGGAGAAAAGGCGGGTGATGGAGGCGCGGTATAGGTCACCTGCGGGCATGTGGCGAGCCCTTTCCCCAGGCTGTGATGCCGACTGGCAGGCAATATGCTAGCATCCAAGCAGCAATGGAGGGCCTTTGATGGAGACGACGGGAGGTTACCTCGAAGGGCAGTGCTTAATTGCGATGCCAACCATCGGCGACCCGCGCTACGAGCGGGCGGTGGTGTTTTTGTGCGCTCACTCCGCCGATGGGGCCATGGGCATCATCTTGAATAAGCCCGCCACGCACGTCTCGTTTGTCGATCTTCTGACCCAGCTCAATGTCATCGATGATGACGATATTCGCTTGCCCGATGCGGCCTTGCGCGTTCCTGTCCACACGGGTGGCCCGGTGGAGACGGGACGCGGCTTTGTTCTCCATACGCCCGATTTCCGGCTTAAGGAGGCGACGCTGGTCACCGCTGGCGACGTGTGTTTGACCGCCACGGTTGAAATCTTGCGCGCCATCGCCCGCGGTGGTGGGCCCAGCCACGCGCTCTTGGCGCTAGGCTATTCTGGCTGGGCGCCTGGTCAGCTCGAGCAGGAAATATGCGACAATGGGTGGCTCCACTGCGAAGCCGATCACGACCTTATTTTCGACGCTGATTTGGACGTTAAGTATGACCGTGCGGTCGCCAAGCTTGGGTTTGACGCCCGCTGGTTGTCCTCAGCGGTCGGCCACGCTTGAGCGGACTGGCGCTGGGTTTTTGCCAGCGGCTCGGTCCGAAAGCTGCCCCCGCGCAAGGACAGAGTTGACATTGGCCCGCGTGGCGCGCTTCTCACCGCCCACGAAGAAGGACAGGCCTTGTGCAGTACGTATCGACGCGCGGCGGTGCCACGCCCCTCACTTTCGCTGACGCAACCCTTGCCGGGCTCGCGCCTGATGGCGGCCTTTTCGTGCCCGAGAGCTACCCGGTCTTTCAACAGGATCAGTGGCAAGGGCTGCGCGGCCGCCCGCTCGACGATGTCGCCCTTGAGATCCTTGATGCGTTCGCGGCTGGTGACCCATCCCGCGCAGAACTCAAGGCTGACATTGATGCCGCCATGGGCACCTTCGTGCACAAGGCGCGCACGCCGCTCGTCCAAATTGGCCCGCGCGACTTTGTGCTGGAACTCTTCCACGGGCCCACGCTCGCCTTCAAAGATGTGGCCATGCAGATCATCGCCCGGGTCATGGACCGCATCCTCGCCGCCAAAGGCCGCCGTGCGACAATTGTGACCGCCACCTCTGGCGACACCGGGGCAGCTGCCGTGCATGCCTTCCGGGGCCGCTCCGCCATTGATGTGTTCATCCTCTTCCCCGACGGGCGCGTGTCCGACGTGCAGCGCCGTCAAATGACCACGGTCGAGGAAGACAACGTCCATACCATCGCCGTTGACGGGGATTTCGACGACTGCCAGCGCATCGTCAAAACCCTCTTCGTAGACCGCGACTTCAACACGCGGGTGGCCATGAGCGGGGTCAACTCCATTAATTGGGCTCGGGTTGCGGCGCAAATCAGCTACTTTGTGTCGGCAGGGCTTGCCCTTGGCGCGCCGGAGCGCCGCGTTGCCTTCGTGGTTCCCACGGGGAATTTTGGTGATATTCTCGCAGGATATGTCGCCACCCGCATGGGGCTCAGCCTGGAGCGTCTGGTGATTGCCACCAACCAGAACGACATTTTGGATCGCACCGCGCGCTCGGGCCACTACGCGCCTGGTAAAGTGGAGCCGTCGAGCTCACCGTCGATGGATATTCAAGTCTCCTCCAACTTCGAGCGGCTCGTCTACGATCTTTCCGGACGCGATGCCGGCTCGGTGGCGCAGCGCATGGCAGCGGCTGCAGCGGAGGGCTTCCGCCTCACCAATCACGAGCGGGAGGGGATGGCCAAGCTTTTTTCATCCGGCCGCGCAGACGAGGCAGCCTGCCGCGCCACAATCGCGCGCACCTATCGCGAGACAGGGATGATTGTTGATCCGCATACCGCCGTTGGCCTCAAAGCCGCCTTTGAAACCGAGCTCGATGATGATGTGGCGCGGGTGACGCTTGCGACGGCGCACCCGGCAAAGTTCCCCGATGCGGTGGAGGCGGGTTGCGGTGTGCGGCCCGAGCCGCCTGAGCGGCTGGCTCATGTGTTTGAACGGCCCGAGCGGATGACGCGCCTTCCGGCCGACACCGCTGCCGTCGCCGCTTTTGTCACCGATCGTTCAAGGGCGGTGGCCGCATGATGAAGCTGACGCGCCTTCCGAGCGGCCTCACGGTGGCGACCGATCATATGGCCCACGTTGATTCGGCAGCGCTGGGCGTTTGGGTCGCCGCCGGCGCGCGCTCAGAGGCTCCGCCGGAGCACGGGGTGGCCCACTTCTTAGAGCACATGGCGTTTAAGGGCACGCGGCGGCGAACAGCGCGGCAGATCTCTGAGGCCATCGAAACCGTCGGCGGTGAGATCAACGCCGCCACCAGCATCGAGACCACTGCCTACCATGCCCGCGTGCTGGCCGACGATGTGCCGCTGGCGCTCGACATCTTGTCCGACATTGTGACCGAGCCGCTCTTTGCCACCGACGATATTGAGCGCGAGCGCAACGTCATCCTCCAAGAGATTGGCGCTGCCGAGGATGTGCCGGAAGACCGCGCATTTGACGCGTTTCCTGAAACCGCATTCCGGGCCCAACCCCTCGGCCGGCGGATATTGGGCACCCGCGGCTCTGTGGAAGGGATCGATGAAGGGGCGCTGCGGGGGTTCTTCAAACGCCACTATCACAGCGGGGCGATGACTGTTGTGGCCGCCGGCGCCATTGACCACGACGCGTTTGTGGATGCGGCGTCGGAGGCGTTTTCCGGCGTTCCTGATGCCAGCGAAACCGATCGCTCAAAGGCTGCCTACACAGGTGGCCATTACACTGAAGATGCCGACACCGTGGAGTGCCAGTGGCTGCTGGGCTACGAAGGGCGCGCCGCCTCACACCCCAGTGCGGTAGTGGCGCAGCTGGCTGCTGTGGTGCTGGGTGGTGGGATGTCATCGCGCCTCTTCCAGTC
The DNA here is from genome assembly GCA_038745295.1 of Pseudomonadota bacterium. GTDB lineage: Bacteria > Pseudomonadota > Alphaproteobacteria > Rhizobiales > Amorphaceae > Acuticoccus. The sequence goes on from JBCDLN010000022.1 coordinate 15,292, forward strand.
GCTGAGGGAAGAGCGCGGGTTGGTCTATGACACGTCCGCCTTCCACTGGGCGTTTGCTGACACTGGCCTTTTTGCGATTCACTTTGCCACGGAGCCCGCGACAGTGGCGGCCGCTGCTGAGGTGGTGGCCGCCGAACTCCAATCAGCGGCTCGGAACGTTGATGACAACGAATTCGGCAGAGCCCGCGCGCAGATGAAAGCAGGGCTCCTCATGTCTCGCGAGAGTTGCGCAAGCCGCATGGCACAAGCGGCGCGCAACGCCCTCGTCCATGGCAGGGTGGTCGATAAATCTGAGCGGATAGCTGAACTTGAAGCGGTGACACCGGCTGATGTGAGGGATTTTTTGGCGAGCCTGACCTCGGGGCCGCCCACACTCGTCACCGTTGGCGCCGATGCGGCCAGCGCCCGCGCCTCGTTATTCGGCGGGGCTGAGGGGGTGGCCGCGTGAGCGCGCTCCAGCGCCCATCCACGCTGCGCGGCTCGGCTGCCCTCAATGAGGGGACAAAACTTTTTGGCACGCGCACTACGCTCAAAATGCCTGTGGGCGGGGACTACACCGAATGGAGCACGCTTCGCGCGGCAAGCCGGCGTTTTTTGAAGCCGTGGGAGCCCACCTGGCCGCGTGATGACCTCACCCGCATGGCCTACCGCCGCCGCGTGCGCCGCTATCAGCGCGAAATCCGGGCAGACGAAGGCTATGCGTTTTTTGTCTTTGAGCGCGAAACCAATGCCCTCGTGGGCGGAATTACCCTCGCCCACGTTAAGCGCGGCGTTACACAATCGTGTTCTATGGGGTATTGGGCGGGTGAAAAGTTCGCCGGGCGGGGGCTGATGGGCGATGCGGTGCGCACTTTAGTGCCGTTTTGCTTTTCAACTCTTGGTCTCAACCGGATCGAGGCAGCAACGCTGCCGCACAATGAGCGCTCCATCAGGCTCCTCAAGCGGGTGGGGTTTACTGAGGAGGGGTATGCGCGCCGTTTCCTGTGCATCGATGGGGCCTGGCGCGATCATATCTTGTTCGGCCTTGTGGCGGGGGACAGTCTTGTCCCCGCAGAGTTCGGTGCAACCGTTCAATGGGCCGAGGGTGAGACAACATAAACGACCGAAGGTGAGGATGAGGTGAAACGAGCTGACGGCCTCAAAGTGCTGGCAAGGTGAGGTCAAGAGTGAGGTCAGCTGTGCGTTGCGTGGTGTTGGTATTGGCCGCGTTAATGGCGCTGAGCATAACCGGGCCGAGCGCCCGTGCGGTGGATGCTGTGCCCATTGGCGAGACGGTCCCCGTCATCGATCTCCTTCCCTTCGCCGACCTCTATAATGACGAGTTGGGCGATCTTCAGGTCTCCACCGCGCCGGACCTTGATGGTGTTGTTCAGCGCATTGAAGTGCGCGCCACCTCGCCTGAAACGCGCCACTGGGCAGTCATTGGCCTCCAAAACCCCGGCGATCAGCAAATCGACCGGCTGCTCGTTGCCCCTCACCACCGGCTCTCCCAGTCAGGCCTCCTCTCGCCCGACCTTGGGGCTGAGCGCATCAAAGCCATCACGCCGAGTGAAGGGTTTTCGCCGGACCGTCTTTCCAGTGTCGATGCGGATGTCTTTCGCCTGACGCTCGATCCGGGTGCGACGGTCACCTACGTGATGGAGCTGACCACACCCAACCTTCCCATGCTTCGGCTCTGGCAGAGGGAGGCCTACAGCGAAAGCCAAAATGCCTACACGCTCTTTAAGGGCGTCGTGGTTGGGATCTCAGGGCTTTTGGCGCTCTTCCTGTTGGTGGTGTTCGTCCTCAAAGGGCAGATGATGTTTGCCGCGGCCAGCGTGCTCGCGTGGGTGGCGTTCGGCTATGTGCTCATAGACTTTGCGTTTTTGGGGGATGTGCTTGCCGGCCGTGTCTCCAACGATGCCACCTTGCGTGCGTTTGCCGAGGCGATGCTGGCCCTCGCGCTGGCCGCCTTTATCATATCCTACCTCAACATCACCCGCTGGCGGATCCGCAACACCTATGCGCTGCTGGCGCTGATCCCGCTCGGGGTGGGGGCGGGCTGGCTTGCGCAGGCGGACCCTGTCCTCACCGCCTCCATCGCACGGGTGACTCTGGCGCTGGTCGCCGCGGGTGGGCTCATCGCAATCCTCATTGCTGCGATCCGCGGGCACGACAGGGCGGTGATGATTTTGCCCACCTGGGCGCTCCTCATCGCCTGGGTGGTGGGCGCGGGGCTCACCGTGTCCGGCGATATCGACAACGACTTTGTGCAGCCCGCACTCAATGGTGGGCTGGTGCTTCTCGTCCTCCTCATCGGCTTTACCGTGATGCAGCATGCCTTTGCGGGCCGGTCCATCGCACCCTCCCTGGCGCGGGACGTGGAGCGCGATGTGATGGCGCTTGCCGGCTCGGGCGACATCTTCTGGGACTGGGATGTGGACCAAGACCGCATCACCTGCGGCGGCGAGGCAGAGCATCGACTGGGGCTTGAACGGGGCACACTCCAGGGCCCGCCGCAAGACTGGTTCGCCGTCCTCCACCCACAAGACCGCGACCGCTTCCGCGCCACCCTTGATGCGGCTGTTGAGCGCCGGCGCGGGCGCATCAACGACCTTTTCAGGTTCCGCGGGATCGATGGGCACTACCGCTGGTTCAGGTTGCGCGCGCGCCCCGTCATCGGCATGGCCGGCGAGATTGTGCGCTGCGTCGGCACCATGAACGACATGACCGAAGCCAAGACCATCGAAGAGCGCCTCCTCCATGACAGCGTCTTCGACAATCTGACAGGGCTCCCCAACCGCCATCTCTTCCTTGACCGGATTGAGATGGCGCGGGCTTGGTCAAACGATGAAACCGCCCAGCGGCTCTTTGTGGTGGTGGTGAACCCTGACAATTTCGCCGAAGTGAACGACCGCTTTGGCCAATCGGTGGGCGATTCGGCGCTCCTGACCATTGCGCGCCGGCTGAGCCGCATCCTGAAACGCCACGATTCCATCGCGCGCTTGTCGGGCGACAGCTTCGGCCTCCTCATTTATTGCGATCCGCAAAAGCTTGAAGAGTTTGCCGCCCGGGTGCGCGACACGCTGGCTGCGCCGATTCCGTTCGCTGACGAAGAAATTGTGCTCAAAGCCTCCCTCGGAATCGCAGGGATTGACCTTAACGCGGAAAACCCCGGCGAGCTGCTCGACAATGCCGAGCTTGCTCTGCGACGGGCGAAGCGCCAAGGCGGTGACCGTGCGGAGATGTTCGACCCGCTGATGCGCAGGCTCAATATGAGCGGGCGCTCCCTGGCTAGGGACCTCAAGCGTGCCATCAGTGAAGATAAAGTGCTCCTTGAGTTCAGGCCCATCCGCGACTTGGTCGACGACAAGATCGTCGGCTATGAGGCGCTGCCGTCCTGGCACCACCCGCTCCAAGGCCCGCTGACCTGGCCGCAGCTTTTGAACCTTGCCGCGCAGGAGGATCTTGCTGTTCCGCTCGCGGTTACCACTGTGGAGCGGTCAGCCCAAACCCTTGCCCAGTGGCGTTCGGGCGGCAAGGACCTGACGATGATGCTCACATTGCCCCACGCCGATGCATTCCGCTCAGAGCTGGTGGGTGATGTGAAGACCGCTGTTGCCCGCTCGCGTCTTGATTTTGGGCTCTTCCAGCTCGGCGTGCCGGAATTTGTGGTGTCCGACAATCCTGAGTTCGCCGCCCAACTCATCATGCGTTTGCGCGATGTGGGGGCGAGCCCGTGGGTGGTGGACTTTGCCCGGCGCAACACTGCGCTGCCCCATCTTCATCGGCTCGCCATTGACGGGGTGCGGTTTGATGCCCACCTCACCGCGGCCGGCCAAGACGACCCGCGACAACAAAAATTCTTGCAGGCTCTGTTTGCAATGGCCGAGGCCCTTGGTGCGAGTGCCATGGTCGACGGGGTTGCCAGCGGGGACGACATCCAGGCCCTGCGCGAAGCTGGGGCGCGGTATGCTGCTGGTCCTATGTTTGGCCGCTCCGTGAGCGCCCAAGCGGTCACCAACCTTTCCTTGCCGCAGGATGTGGCTGCCGAGTAGGGGCCACGAGGGGTCGGGGCAGCGCGTATAACGGCTTGCGGTGTCACGAACGCCGCGTGAGCGGGGCAATCCGGGCTCTCATACGCCGCTCATTGGTTGTGGTGGTTAGAGGGGGATAGTACGGGCCCCCGCCTTTCGCGCGTGATGAGCGAAACCTCGCCCCGGGCATCTTAACACGCTCAAAGCTTGACTGAGCACGCTCGACCTAGAGCGGGTCACGCTCCCATGGAAGCGCCCCGCGCTCAGTCTTCACTTGTCGGTCGCGGGTGCACGGGACGCCGGATGATTCCATCCGGCTGTGACCCGCTCGGGCTGTAGAAGCTTTGAAGGTTGTTCACTCTAAGTTCCGGCAAACCTAAGAGGTGCTCTGAAAGAACCCTTTCACATGTTCCTTTGGTGGGACACCAAACAGCGACGTTCCTCCGGAGCCGACACGTTCAGAAGCCCGCGGTGGGCCGGATGGGTCAACCCCGAAGAGGCGAAGCCGTGGGGTGATGCATCATGCCCACCGCGGGACAATTGACCCTAGGCGGGAGCAGTGAGGCACGGCCCCCATACGGCCGGTCCGCCAGGAACAACGTTGATGGAAACGACTGCTAGAGGGGCGCGACGAGGCGTTGGGCGAGAACGATCACTTCGCTTTCAGCGCCTGACTCCACAGTAAACGTGCGGCTAAACTCATCTTCGCGATGTTTGGCGACCACGGCGTACTTGCCAGCTGCAAGGGTGACGCTGGCGTGAGCCCCGACGCGCTCATAGATGGCGCGGCCATCGTCGGTAAAGACGGTCCATGCGGTGTCGGCAATGGCTTCACCACCTTCGCGGCGGACGAGCTTCAAGCTGATGCTGCCGGCCTGGTGGCGCAGCGACACGCGGGTCAGTTTGCCAGGCTCGACAACCACATCAGCAGTGCGGACAGCGTTCACATCACCATACTTGCTGACCACATGGTATGAACCCGCCGGCAGCCGCGCGATGGAGCCGCGGGTCACAGTCCCGACCAACCGGCGGCCGGTGCTCTCGTTGGCAAACACCTCAAAACTCGCCTCGGTGGCGGCACGTCCTGCGTTGTGATCGTCAAGAATAGCGTCCAGCATCAGACCGCCAGCATTCAAGACCAGCGCATCACTGGTGGTTGAACCCGTGAGCTCGACCACCTTGGAGACCGCCGCCCGGCCGTAGGCAGCGTGGACAATGTAGCGGCCTTCAGGCAGGCGCAGCTCCAAATCGCCGCCGCGGCCTTTGTGCACGAGCGGGAGTTGGCCGCTGGCGTCCGGATAGTCGCGGAAGACGCGCCAGATGAGACCGTCCCCGATGGGCTCGCCCGCGTCAGAGAGCTTGCCGACCATATAAAGAGAGGATTGCGTGTTTGAGAGCGGGGCGAACTGTGTGGCGTTGGCGGGGGCGTAAGCGACGGCGCCGGTGTCGAATGTGTCTTCTCCGCGGACGAATCGGGCGATGGCCCCTTGGGGGTCTGGCGCGGAAACCCTCATTGGATTTGGCGTGGGAAGCGGAGCCTTTGACAGCGCAGCCGTCGCCGGACAGATAAGACCCATCGCGAGAATAAAGGCGGTCCAACGAAACATCGTTTCCCCTCACTCACTTCCCAATGCCGCCGACCCGTTGCCAGAACGTCGCACTGGCAAATCAATCAATCGGTGACTTTCGCGTCACTCTATTTCAACACTCGGTGCTGATTGACACAAAAAGTGCAGACCGTGACGAAAGGATCGCGTCGATGACGCCAGTGCGTGACTATTTGGCAACGCGCCGAACCGTGCCTGTGAAACAGCTTGGCCCCCCTGGCCCCGATTCGCAAACGCTTAACGCGGTGTTAACAATTGCTGCGCGCGTGCCCGACCACGGCAAGCTCGCCCCCTGGCGCTTTATTGTGATCGAGGGGGAGGCGCGCGACGCATTGGGCCAGACCTGTGTGGCACTGAGCGCAGCCAAGAACCCCAACGCAAGCGCGGAAATGGAAGAGGCCCGGTTCACCCGTGCGCCCGTTGTGGTGGCTGTGGTGAGCACCGCCGCCATCCATCCCAAAATCCCCGAATGGGAACAGGTGCTGTCAGCGGGCGCGGTGTGCCTCAATATGCTTCATGCGGCCGCGGCCCATGGCTATAGCGCGCAGTGGCTGACCGAGTGGATGGCCTATGACGCTGACTTCCTCGCCCATCTGGGCCTCAGCGAGGGAGAGAAAGTGGCCGGCTTCATCCATATCGGCACGCCGACGGTTCCCCCCACCGAGCGCAGCCGCCCTGAGCTCGACCAGATTGTCACCCGTTACAGCCCGCCGCTTGACAGCTAAGGCTAAAAAAGGACCTGCCATGCACTACGATCCGCGGATCAACAACCATGGTCTGCCCCATGATCCTTATAAAGCGCTGGTGGCGCCGCGCCCGATCGGGTGGATCTCCTCGCTCGACAAGGCCGGCCGCCCCAATCTGGCGCCCTACAGCTTTTTCAACGCCGTCAGCGACCATCCCCACCTGGTGATGTTTTGCTCCTTTACAGCAAAGGACAGCCAATCGAATGCTGAGGCGACGGGGGAGTTTGTCTGCAACTTTGCCACTTACGACCTGCGCAACGAGATGAACCAGACCTCAGCACCCCTGCCTGAGGGGCAATCTGAGTTTGAGTTTGCCGGTCTTGAGATGGTGCCGAGCCTTGCGGTGAAACCGCCACGGGTCAAAGCCTCGCCCATTGCAATGGAGTGTGTGACGGTGGAGACCGTTGCGCTCAAGGACGCCAAAGGCCAGCGGGCGCGCTATAGCGCCATCATCGGCGAGGTGGTGATGATCCACATTGATGAGAAGGTGCTGGTGAACGGGATGGTGGACCTTTCCCTTGCCCAACCCATCGCCCGCGCCGGCTACCTCGACTATGTCCACGTGACCGGGGCGTTTCAGATGTCGCGGCCGCGCTAGGCAGTAGGGACGATTTTATCGCGTGATGATCCCCACCGGCCCAGTCTTGTGATCCATAGCTGTTCTTTGACAGGAGCAGCGATGATCCGCGCTGAACTGACCAACGATCAGTGGGCCCGCATCGAGCCCTTCGTGCCCAGTGGCCTCGTGCCCGTTGGCCGCAAGGGCAAGCGCGGCCCACGCAGCGACAATCGACGCTTCATGAATGCTCTGATCTGGATGGCAAAGTCGGGTGCGAGGTGGCGCGATCTACCCGACCGCTTCGGCAACGTTAAGACCGTCAAGAAGCGCGACTATCGCTAGCTCGAGGCCGGCGTACTTGAACGGCTGTTCGAAGCGCTCGCCGCTGAGGCAGATCTTGAGTGCGTCTCGATTGATTCAACCACAATGAACGCGCAGGTGCTGGCCGCCACCGCCCGGCGCAAAAAGGGGGCCCGCAGGCCAACGCTCTTGGCCGCTCGCGTGGCGGCCTGACGATCAAGGTTCACGTTGCGGCAGACGCGCTCAGGTTGCCGGTCCGCATCCTTGTGGCGCCCGGCCATCGCGGCGATGTCCTTCAAGGCCGCGCGCTGATCGACGGCCTGGCTGCCGGCCTTGTTGTCGCGGACATG
>JBCDLN010000023.1:0-22386 GCA_038745295.1 Pseudomonadota bacterium
CAAAGTAGAGATACCGCCGAGCACTGCGGTGTGGCGGCGCGCGTGAACGGGCACATTCCCCCGCACAACTGGCCTTATGTGACGATCGCATTTGGAGATGGCGAGACCTTGTGAGCTTCGGTGTGGTCCTGCCGCGAGCGCGACTCCATGGCGGGTGGGCGGTCGTCCATGTCCATGGCGCGGCGCTTGCTGCCGCCCCTTTCCCTGATGGCCTTCCAGAGGGGCGAGAACGGTGGGTGAGCGCGCGCTGTAGGGTGTAAGGCGCGCCAGTCGCGGTGTGGTGCGCCATGAGGTTTGGCAAACATCGCTTGAGGAAGACGACACCGCCGAACAGCCCGGATGTGGCGCCGGCGGCCTCCAAAGGAGAGAGTGTCTGTGACGACGTCCAGTTTTGCGCTTCGGGTTCAGTGCAGCAGCCGCCGCGGGATTGTGGCGGCCATCTCCACCTTCTTGGCCGAGCAGGGCTGTAACATCACCGACAGCGCCCAGTTTGACGATACCGAAACTGGCGGCTTTTTCATGCGGGTGAGCTTCAAGTCTGAAGAGGGGCGCTCGCTCGGCGAAATCAGAGATGCGTTTTCAGCGGTCGCGGCGCCGTTTGGGATGGACGCCGAGTTCTTTGATGAGAATGACAAGCGCAAGGTGATCATCATGGTCTCGCGCTTTGGGCACTGCCTCAACGATCTTCTTTATCGGTGGCGGATCGGGGCGCTTCCTGTGGACATTGTGGCCGTCATTTCCAACCACATGGACTACCAGAAGCTGGTGGTGAACCACGATATTCCGTTCCACTGCATCAAGGTGAAGAAGGACAACAAGCCCGTCGCGGAAGCCCAAATCATGTCGGTGGTGGAGGAGACCGGCGCCGAACTGATCGTGCTTGCGCGTTATATGCAGATCTTGTCGGACGAGATGTGCCGGAAGATGTCTGGCAAGATCATCAACATCCACCACTCATTCTTGCCGTCCTTCAAAGGGGCCAATCCCTACAAGCAGGCGTTTGAGCGGGGGGTGAAGCTGATTGGCGCCACCTCCCACTACGTGACGGCCGATCTCGACGAAGGGCCGATCATCGAGCAGGACATTATCCGGGTGACGCACGCGCAGTCGCCGGAGGATTACGTGTCGCTGGGCCGAGATGTGGAGGCGCAGGTGTTCGCTCGGGCCGTACACGCGCATGTGAACGGAAGGGTTTTTCTCAACGGCAACAAGACCGTGGTGTTCCCGCCCTCCCCTGGCTCCTATGCCTCTGAGCGGATGGGCTAACCGGGCCTATCGTTGTTGGCATGCGTCCGTCGAGTGCTTTGTCGGGCCGGGTGCCGCTGATCGCGCGTGGCGCGGGACGATGTGGCCTTGATCTGACGTGGCTCAGGTTGGCGTAAGGTCCAAGAAGCCTCTGGCAGCGTCCATCAAAAGGTCCCACTCGATGGCGCTGTACTCTTGAGCGATCTGTTTCTTGTCGATCATCAAGAAGGAATGGCCGTGCACAAAGGCCCACAGCATGTAAGCGCGCCTTGAGATGATCGGCTCCTCCACAGGGCGCTTGAGGTAAAGGGCGACCGCTTCCATCACCACAGAAAAGCAAGCCGCACCTTTTGCTTTGAGTGCGTCGCTCGCCTGGTGGCCTTCGGTGAGGCTGAAGACGAGGCGAAAGACCGAGGGTTCGTGCCGGGCAAAATCAATGTAGGCCTGACCGGTTCCCGCCACAGCCTCCAGTGAGCCTTTGGCAAACGCATCGCGCCCCTCACGCATCCCCTCCTTCAGCCGGTCCATCCCGTCAGCGACGATGGCCTCCAACACCGCCGACTTGTCCTTGAAGTGGCGATAGGGCGCACCGCTGCTCACTCCCACCTCTCGCGCTGCTTGGGCGAGCGACACGCCGTCGGGCCCGTGCGCTTCGAGCTGAACGCGCACAGCGTCTAGGAGAACGGTGCGTAAGTCACCGTGATGATAGGTCCGCCGGTGCGTCTCACCGGTCTCGTTGTCACTCACCTCACTCAAGTTGGATTCCTTTTGGCCTGTTGCGCAGGGCTTGATGTTGTGAAAGCCTCTTACATATGTAAGAGCTTCTCACAGCGGTGAACAGGTGCACCATGGCAGACATGAACGCAACCCGGTCCATCAGACAAAGCTTTGTCGCCACGATACGGCGTCTTTTAACCATTGCGCTCACTTTATGCGTGTTCGCCGTTGCGGGAGCGTTGGTGGTGGGGGGGCGTGATCTCCTCGCGCAGCGGGCGGCTGCCGAGGCGAGCGAGAATGCCCCGCTTGCCGCCCCTGCCCTTTCCGTTGAGGTCGCCCCCCTTGTGATCACGGACGGCTACACCGTCGATCGGCGCTTTTCGGGCCAGCTTGAGCCAGCCCAGGAGAGTGTGATGGGGTTTGAGCTTCCTGGCACGGTGGCGCAGATCCTGGTGGATGAGGGGGAGATGGTGGCGGAGGGCACCCTCCTTGCCCGGCTCGACACGCGGCTGATCGATGCCGAGCGGCGCGGGTTGGAGGCGAGCCGCAAGGCGTTGGAAGCCCAGGCAGAGCTTGCCCGCCGCACCACAGAGCGGCAGACCACCTTGCAAGCGCGGGGGTTTGCCTCGTCTCAAGCGCTTGATAACGCTGCCCTCAGCCTGGCGGAGCTGGAAGCGCGTCTGGCGGAGATCGACGCGGGGATCTTGCGCGTTGATATTCGCAAGGAAAAGTCCGAGCTTCGTGCACCGTTCGCGGGCCAAGCCACCATGCGCTATGTGGACACCGGCGCGAGCGTCAACGCGGGTTCACCAGTGGTGACGCTTGTGGAGACAGCGCGGCCGCAGTTCCGTGTGGGGCTGTCCCCTCAGCTCCTAGCGCACCTGCCTGAAGAGGGCGCGATGGTGCACTTTGGCGGCAAGTCCCACCAAGTGGCGCTGTCATCGGTGTTGCCGCAGCTTGATCCGGCGACCCGCACCCGCACGGCACTTTTTGATGTGTTGGGGGATGACCATCCGGCCTTTGGTGAGACGGGGGTGATGACCCTCACCGAGCTCGTCCCTGCGGTGGGGGCGATGGTGCCCTTGAGCGCACTCCAAGAGGGGCCGCGCGGGCTCTGGCAAATCATGACCGTCGAAGGGTCTGCGCCCAGCGAGAGCGTCTCTCCGGAAGCGGTGGAACTCCTCTTCACCGATGGCGCGCGGGCCTATGTGCGCGGCACCTTCCAAGATGGTGCGCGCTATGTGGTGGATGGGCTCCACCGGCTGGTGCCAGGGCAACGGGTGGTCTCCCAAGAGGGGATCAGCTGATGGAAACGCTCACCTTCCGTCAGCCGCGGATTGTTGCGCTGGCCCTTCTTGTGATTGTGGCGGCGGGGCTTTCAGCGCTCCTTGCCATCGGGCGCCAAGAAGACCCCACCATCACCAACTTGTTCGCTACTGTCACTACGCCTTTTCCGGGCGCTGATCCTTCGCGCGTGGAAGCTCTTGTGACCATTCCTCTTGAGGAAGAGCTTCGCGAAATCTCCGAGGTGGATGTGTTGAGTTCGGTCTCTTCGACCGGGGTCTCCATCATCCGTGTGGAGCTTCAAGATACGCTCGCCGATGACCGGATCGAGGGGGTCTGGTCGGAGGCGCGCGATGCGATTGCGGACGCTGCGCTCAACTTCCCTCAGGGTGTGCAGCCGCCAGAGTTCGATTCAGACGGGACAGGTGCGTTCGGCGCGATTGTGGCGCTGTCGGGCACCCACGAGGGTGTGCCGCTTTCGATTGTGTCCCGCTACGCTGACCTTTTGGCCGAGCGGCTGCGGAACGTGGGCGGCACTAAGCTCGTTGAGCTTTTTGGCGTGCCTAAGGAAGAAGTGCTCGTCACCCTTGATCCGCAGCGGTCGACAGCGCTTGGGATCACCGCCGCTGAGGTGTCGCGCAAAGTTGCCGCTGCCGACACCAAAGGCGAGGCAGGACGACTGCGCAGCGGCGACAACGATCTCATCTTGGATGTTGCGGGCGACATTGAAGCCCTGGCGCGCATTCGAGATGTGATTGTGCGGGAAGGACCGGGGGGCGAGGTGACCCGGCTTGCCGACATTGCGCGGGTTGAGCGGATCCCACAGACCCCGGCAGAGGAGATTGCCTACCAAAACGGTCAACCGGCTGTTTTGGTGGCGGCAAAGCTTGAAGACGGGCTGCAGGTGGATGTGTGGATGGGGCGCGTCAAGGCGACCCTTGCGGCTGAGGCGGCCTCCTTCCCCGGCGGGATCGACGCGGCGCTGATCTTTGATCAAAGCCGGTATACGGCCGACCGCCTTGTTGAGGTGGGCACCAACATGGCCATCGGCGTTGCGCTGGTGGTCGGGGTTTTGCTCCTGACGCTGGGTGTGCGGGCCGCGCTGATTGTGGCGCTCATTTTGCCGGTGGTGTCGCTCGCAACCCTCGCCACCATGAACTTCATTGGCCTTGCGATCCACCAGATGTCCGTCACCGGGTTGATTGTGGCGCTGGGGCTGCTGGTGGACGCTGGGATTGTGATGACCGATGAGGTTGGCCAGCGTATCCGCCGCGGGCTTGCCCGAACTGAAGCCGTGCGCCAGTCGGTCCGCCGGCTTGTGGCCCCGCTCTTTGCGTCAACAGTGACGACGGCACTCTCCTTCACGCCGATGATCTTGCTGCCTGGGCCGGCGGGAGACTTTGTGGGCTCCATCGCCATTGCTGTGGTGGTGATGCTGGTGTGGTCGTTCATTGTGGCGATCACGGTCACCCCGGCCATCGCGGGTTGGGCGTTGCCGGCGCGGGAGGGCGGCGGCGTTTTGGGAAGCGGATTGAGGCTTCCCCGGCTCGCCAAGGCCTTTGAGACCACGCTGAGGTGGTCGGTTGCCAATCCGCTGCGCTCGGTCGCGCTCGCCTTGGTGCTGCCGGTGATCGGTTTCATGTCGATGCCGCTGTTGACGGCGCAGTTCTTCCCCGGGGTGGACCGGGACCAGTTCCACATTGAGGTGGACCTTCGCCCAGGGGCTTCGATCGCACAGACGCAAGAGGTGGTGGAGCGCCTTGACGCGGTGCTGCGTGAGGCGCCCGAAACACGTCAGGTGTCTTGGGTGCTGGGGCGTTCGGCGCCGGCGTTTTACTATAACATTACCGGCGGGCGCGATCAGTCGTCCCGCTATGCGCAGGCCCTTGTGACCACACAATCGAGTGCGGCGACGGAGGTGCTTTTGGCTCAGCTTGAGCGCGATCTTGGTGCCGCCGCGCCTGAGGCGCAGATCCTGGTGCGCGGGCTTGTCCAGGGGCCGCCGGTCGATGCGCCGGTGGAGCTGCGCTTTGTGGGCCCGAACCTTGAGGTGTTGCGGGAGTTGGGGACCGAAGCGCGCCTCATCGTGTCAGACATTGATGCCGTCACCGTGGTGCGCAGCACGTTGATTGAGGGTGCGCCTGAGGTGAGCGTCACCATCGATGAGGAAAAGGCTGAGCAACTGGGGCTCGACCTTCGCGCGGTCTCCGGCCAGTTGCAGGCGGGGCTTGAAGGGTTGACGGGCGGCTCCCTGCTGGAAGGCACCGAAACGCTTCCCGTGCGCGTGCGTTTTGGTGAGGCGACCCGCGGCGACCTCACCGCGATTGCCGACCTTCCCATCTTGCCGCCGAGCGCGGCGCAACGGTCCGCTGAAGGCTTTCACCCCGGTGTTCCGTTATCGGCCATTGCCGCCATCACGCTGGAGCCTGGCACGCCGATTATCACGCGGCGGAACGGCGAGCGGATGAACACCGTCCAAGCCTTTATCTTGCGCGATGTTTTGCCCGAGGAGGCGTTGGTGGAGGCGCAGGCCGCGCTCGATGAAAAGGGCTTTGCGCTGCCGCCAGGCTACCGGCTTGAGCTCGGGGGCGACAGCGATGCGCGCTCTGACACGCTTGGCAATCTTCTGGCATCGCTGGGGCTCATCATCACGCTCTCCATTGCCGCCATCGTGATGACGTTCCGCTCGTTTAGGCTGACCCTCGTCACGCTGGTGGTGAGCGTGTTGTCGGCCGGGCTCAGTATCTTTGCCCTTGCTGTGTTTCAGTATCCCTTTGGGATCAATGCGATCATCGGCGTGATCGGCTCCATTGGTGTTTCTATCAATGCCGCCATCATCATCATGACGGGTTTGCGCGATGATGAAGGCGCGCGCGCTGGCGATCGGGCGGCGATGGTGTCGGTGGTGATGGGCTCGAGCCGGCACATTGTGTCCACCACCATCACCACGTTTGGCGGGTTCTTGCCGCTGATTTTGGCAGGTGGTGGGTTTTGGCCGCCGTTTGCGATGTCGATCGCGGGCGGCGTTCTCCTCTCCACGGTGATTTCGTTTTATTTCACCCCGCCGATGTTCGCGCTGGTCTATGCGCGGCGGCGACGGGCCGCGGCGCCTGCGCTCAAAGTCGTCGAGCCGCAGCAGACGCCTATGCTGGTAGCGGCTGAATAGCGTCCTGCTTTGATCCCGGTGGTCTGTTTGGGTGCGATCTCTTCACGAAAAAAGGCGGCGCCATATGAGCGCCGCCTTGCTGATATGGGGGACTGGCAGACCAGCCCCTTTGGTTGCCGTTAGTGGGCGAGCCTTTTGGTCACTGTGTTCCAGCGGTGACGCGCGCTGATCTTGCGCAGGAGATCGAAGATCTGTGCATCGCCTGTGGTGCCGTTAGGGGCTGAGAGCGAAAACTCCACCCGCACCGACCGGGCTGTGCTTGTGGGCTCAGGGCGAAGTTCCTCAAGCGTGTCGAGGTGGAAGGCGCTGGCTTCCGACAGGCTCCGCAGCGATGCGCTGAGCGCGCCAAGGTCCATGGCGGTGAGGATGTCGGTGGAGAAGCCGATGACGTGGCGGGGCAGCGCACGCACCACATCCGCCGGGTTCGCCGCTTGTGTTTCTTGGGTGATGGTTTGCATGGAAGGTCTCCTTTCCGTAAGCGGCGCCGCTATTCGGCAGCTTCGAGGGATGGGGTTGATGTGAATTGGCTCGTCTCGGTGGACTGGCTCATCGCGGTGGTGGAGGACTGACCGCCCGAGAGCGCAAGCGCGACAGCGTCGAAGTAGCCGGTGCCTGCCTCGCGCTGGTGGCGTGTGGCGGTGTAGCCGTTTTCTTCTGAGGCGAACTCGGCCTCTTGGAGCGCTGAGTAGGCCGCCATGCCCGATTGCGCGTAGCCGCGGGCGAGCTCAAACATTGAGTGGTTGAGGGCGTGGAAGCCGGCAAGGGTCACAAACTGGAACTTGTAGCCCATCGCCCCGATTTCGCGCTGGAAGCGGGCGATGTCGGATTCTGACAGGTTGGCGCGCCAGTTGAACGAGGGCGAGCAGTTGTAGGCGAGCATCTTGCCGGGGAATTTGGCGTGCACCGCTTCGGCAAAGCGCTTGGCATCATCAAGGTCGGGCTTTGAAGTTTCCCACCAGATGAGGTCGGAGTGTTCGGCAAAGGCCATTGCCCGGGCAATGCAGTGTTCGACGCCCAAACCGTCTTTGAGGCGATAAAACCCTTCTGGCGTGCGGCCAGCATCAAAGTCGATGAAGGGGTGGTCGCGCTCGTCAATGTCGGACGTGATGAGGCGGGCGGACTGAGCATCGGTCCGGCACAGGAGGAGCGTGGGTGTCCCCATGACGTCGGCCGCCAAGCGGGCTGCTGAAAGGTTGCGCGCGTGGGCGGCTGTGGGGATGAGGACTTTGCCGCCGAGGTGGCCGCACTTTTTCTCAGACGCGAGCTGGTCTTCGAAGTGGACGCCGGCAGCGCCTGCTTCGATGTAGGCCTTCATGATCTCAAAGCAGTTGAGCGGGCCGCCGAAGCCGGCCTCAGCATCGGCCACGATGGGCACGAACCAGTCCCGCTCGGCGCCACCTTCGGCATGCTCCACCTGGTCGGCGCGCATGAGGGCCCGGTTGATGCGCCGCGCAAGCTCAGGCCCAGCGTTGGCGGGATAAAGGGATTGGTCGGGGTAGGTTTGGGAGGCGGTGTTGGCATCGGCGGCCACCTGCCAACCGGAGAGGTAAATGGCTTTCAGCCCGGCGCGGACCATTTGCACCGCTTGCATCCCGGTCATGGCGCCGAGGGCATTGATATAGGGTTCTTCGTGGAGGCTATCCCACAGCCTGTTGGCACCCCGTTCGGCGAGCGTGTGGCGCACGGTGACGGAGCCGCGCAGCCGGGCCACGTCTTCAGCAGAGTGCACACGCTCGATACCGGCAAAGCGCCCTTGCGGCGCGCTGGGGATGAGGTTGGCAAATGTTGTCATAATCAAACTCCTTACGAACCGGGGAAGCGTGTCGTGCTGTCTGCGGCGCCGGGGCCGGTTTCTGGTTGGCGTTGTCAACTTTCCCCGATAAGTGACACTTTCCGAGCAGACGCTAGCCACTCACGGGGTCAGTTTGTATCACTTCGTTTTGACACCTCTTGTTAGTTTGTAAGGTTTGTCATGTCCGACCTTGACGCACGTCGAAAACTGTTTCTCGGCCCACAGCTGCGCAAGCTGCGGCGAACCCTTGGTTTGACCCAAGCGCAGATGGCCGAAGGCCTCGACATTTCGGCGAGCTACCTGACGCTGATGGAACGCAACCAGCGCCCCCTCACCGCGCAGGTGATGTTGCGCCTTGCCGAAGCCTATGATGTTGACCTGCGCACCCTGGCGCCATCGGCCGATGGCACCACCGTGGTGGCGCTGAAAGAGGTGGCCGCCGACCCGCTTGTGGCGGGAAGCGATGTCTCCCACGCCGACCTCAGCGAAGTGGCGGAGACCTTTCCGCGCGTGGCTGAAATCATCGTGCGTCTCCACGGCGCTTACCGCGATGCGCGCAGCGATGCCGACGCTTTGGCCGAAACAGCGTCGGAGGCGGGCAGCATGGCGCTCAACCATGGCGCTGTTGAGGAGGCGCGCGAAGCGCTGCGCGCCCACGACAATTACTATGATGAACTTGAAAACATTGCCGCTGATCTTGCAGCACGAAGCGAGTTCCGCCTGGATCTGCCCCAAGCTCTCACCACGAGCCTCGTCAACCATCTCCTGTCGCAACATGGGGTGACGGTGACGATTATGCCCTTTGATGTGATGAAGGGTACGCTGAAGCGGTTTGATCGGCACCGTCGCCGGCTTTTGCTGTCGGAGCTTTTGGCGCCGGCGGGACGGACCTTCCAGGTGGCGCACCTGGTGGGGCACCTTGAAGGGGGCGAGGTGGTGCGGGCAATGGCCTCCGATCCGCGGCTCACGAGCGATTCGGCCCGCGGGATCTACAGGATGACGCTCGCCAATTACTTGGCCGGTGCGATCATGCTGCCGTACGAGCGCTTTTTGGAGGCGGCGGAGCGTCTGCGCTATGATGTGGAAGTCTTAGCATCACGGTTTGGCGCGTCGTTTGAGCAAGTGGCCCATCGCCTCACCACGTTGCGCAGGCCCGTGGCGCGGGGCGTTCCGTTCTTCATGATTAGGGTGGATCGCGCCGGCAACATTTCCAAGCGTTTTGGCGGCGGGGTTTTCCCCTTTGCGCGCTCAGGGGGGACGTGCCCCCGCTGGCGGCTTTATGAGGCTTTTCGCGTGCCCGGCCGGGTGGTGGTGGACGTGGCATCATTGCCAGAAGGGCAGACCTTCATCACCGCCGCGCGCACTGTGGAGCGGCCCGGCGCCGGCGCCCAATCGCCGGGCCAAGAACTGGTGGTAGGCCTTGGTATCCAAGCCGCGCACGCCAGCCGTGTGGTTTATGCGGACGGGCTCGACGTTTCGGCAAAGTCGGCCATGGTGAACCCCATTGGCGTCAACTGCCGGGTATGCCCGCGCGATGCATGCCACTGGCGCGCGGTCCCTCCCCTTACCGGTCGTCTTGTGGTGGACGTGACCCGCCGCACGATGATGCCTTACTACGTGGCGTCCAACGATGGGGACGGGCCCGCTTAGCCAGGCGAGTAAGGGTGAGCTGGCGAGGGTGAACTGGTGAGGGTTAGCTGAACCGGTCCCACGCCTTTTTGAACCCTTCGGTGATGTCTTTGACCGCCGCTTCCGTGCCGTCGCGATACTTATCCCACATGTCGTGGGAGGTTTGGAGGGTTTCAGCAAGTTTGGCCTGAGCATCCGCCCTGAAGCGCGATGCCTCCGCGATCTGCTGAGCGTAGGTCGCCTCCATGTCATCGCTTGCTTTTTTCATTTTGGCTTCGAGATCGCCGATTTGAGTGTTCCACTCGTCAATCTGAGATTTGAGTGTTTCGACGAATTGGTCGCGGCTTGTCATGGGGACTGGTCCTCGCCTGGTGATGACCGACTGTGCCTTATTCTGCTTGCATCGTCGATGGCCGGGGGGCGGGCGTTCACTCTAAACGCTGCCGCCACCAACGAGCGCGGGGGCTTAGGTGATGGGACCGGGATTGAACAAGGCCAATTGGTTGGCAAGGCCCAGGCGCTCTGCTGCAGTTTTTTGGCCGCTCGCCACAGCAAGTATTTCTTCGAACATAAGCTGGCCAAGGTCTTCTATGGTCATTCCCTCAGAGATGACCCGGCCAGCATCAATATCCATGAGATCATGCCAGCGGCGCGCAAGATCACTGCGCGTCGCCACTTTGATCACCGGTGTTTCGGCCAGCGCGTAGGGCGTGCCTCGGCCTGTGGTGAAGACGTGAACATTCATGCCGGCGGCCAGTTGCAGCGTGCCGCAGATGAAGTCCGACGCTGGGGTGGCGGCAAATAACAGCCCTTTTTGCCGGGTGCGCTCACCGGGCTGCACAACACCCGCAATGGGCATGGTCCCCGATTTGACGATGGACCCCATGGCCTTTTCCACAATGTTGGACAGCCCGCCCTTTTTGTTGCCTGGCGTGGTGTTGGCGCTCCTGTCCGCATCGCCCTTTGCCAAGTAGTCATCATACCAGGCCATGGTTTCGATGAGATCGTCTGCCACGGTTTGGGTGCCGGCGCGGCGGACCAACTGGTCAATGCCGTCCCGCACTTCGGTGATTTCTGAAAACATGACTGTGCCGCCGGCTCGCACAATCAGATCGGCGGCGTGGCCGAGGGCGGGGTTGGCCGTCACACCTGACAAAGCATCGCTGCCGCCGCACTGAAGCCCCACAACAAGATCAGAAGCCGGGCAAGTCTCCCGCTGTCTTTGATTGAGTGTTCGCAGGTGATGTTCGGCCCCTTCTAAGATAGCCGCCATCATGGCTTCAAAGCCCACGTAGGTCTCGTCTTGCAGGGTTACGAGACTTGGAGCGGAGGCTTGAGATGGAATGGAGCCCCCATTGTGCCTGGACCCCTCGCCTGGTGGGTCGAACGCACCCGGGAAGAGCCTGTCGGGATGAAGCTTTTCGCAGCCGAGGCTCACCACCATGGTGGAGCCTGCAAAGTTTGGGTTGGCGGCGATGTTGCGGAGCGTACGGATCGGCACCTCAGCAAGGGGCGCATCAATGGCGACCCCGCAGCCATAGGTATGGTCGAGCGCGACGACGCCATCCACATGGGTAAAGCGCGGTAAGAGTTCCTGTTTGATGCGCGCCACAGCGTGCCCGACAATGCCGGACACACACTGGACAGTATTGGTGATGGCAAGGATGTTGCGGGTGCCAACGCTCCCGTCCGCGTTGCGGTAGCCTTGGAATGTATGGCCTTCGATGGGCTCTGGCGCGTGGTTCAGCCGTGCAGGCGCGGGCAGTTGGTCAAGTTCAGGTGGTGAGGGCAGATCGAGCTTGTCTTCGTTGATCCAATCCCCTTGCGCGATGGGGCAGTTTGCTGTGCCGATGAGGACGCCGTAGCGGTGAATAGGGTCCCCCGGCGCAAAGTCTTGAAGCGCCACTTTGTGGGCTTGCGGCACAAAATGGTTGAGCACCATGCCGTCCACCTGCGTACCTGCTGGTAGCCCTCCATCGTTGGCGACGACTGCCACGGTGTCCTGCGGTTCCATGACGATGAGCCGCGGTGCAGCGGTCGTATTCGGTGTGGCGCTCATAACTCTCGCTGCCGCCGCTGCGGGATGGGTCGTTTAATTGGGGACGTTGTGTTCATGGGACCCAGCCAAAACCGGCGCGGGGCGTGCCCCGGCCTCAAAAGGCTATAGCGTTTCTAAGACCTGCTCAAGCAGATCGAGACTGTTTTGGGTGGTTTGGCCGTCTCGTTCCTCAGCCTGCCGACAGGGGCTGCGGCGGTGAAGCGTCAAACAACCGGTCTTGACGCAAACATTTTCTTGCCAACGGGCGAGGTTCCTTCCTTCAATGATGGCAACGTGCCGGCACACATGAAAAGACAGATGGGCTTAGCCTCCGGCACCGCATGGCTTTGCCCGCAAGGTGGGAAGGGGCGCTGCCGTGAAACTTGGATTTAATCTCCTGTTGTGGACGGGCTTCGTGGACGATGCGCAGCGCGCCACCATCGAGGCGCTGAAAGCGGCAGGCTATGACGGGATTGAAGTGCCGCTCTTTTCTGGCACGGTGGCGCATTACCAGGATTTGGGGACGTTTTCGAAGGGGCTCGGCCTTGGCAGCACCGCTGTGACGGTTCTGCCGGAGGGCGCGAGTTGCATTGATGAGAGCCCAGCGGTGCGCACCGCTGCCCTTGACCACATCAAGTGGGCCATTGACTGTGCGGCTGCCCTCAACGCGAGCCTTCTTGCAGGGCCGTTTCACCAACCCCTAGGTGTTTTTTCTGGCCAAGGACCCACCGCTGCAGAGTTTGACCGATGCGTTGGCGTCCACCAAGAGGCAGCGCGATACGCGGCGGCTGCTGGCGTCAGCTTATCTGTGGAGCCGCTGAACCGGTTTGAATGCTACTTTCTCAACACGGCCGACCAAGCGTCAGCGCTGGTCAAAGCCGTCAACGCGCCTGGCTACGGGTATCTTTACGACACCTTCCACTTCAACATTGAAGAGAATGATTTGGCCGATGCCGCAGCGCGGACCATCGGCGCCATCAACCACGTCCATATTTCCGAAAACACACGCGGGGCGCCGGGTGACGGGCATATCGGTTTTTCAAAAGTGATCGGTCAGCTTGTGGCGTCGGGCTATGATGGGTGGCTGACGGTGGAGGCGTTTGGATCGGCACTGCCTGATCTGGCCGCGGCGACGCGGATCTGGCGGCCCCTTTTTGAGACGCCGGAGGATGTCTACCAAACCGCACTCACGACCATGAAGGATGCGCTGATGGCGACCCGGTAGGACCGGCCCGCACGCCCTCTCCACAGGGCGCGTGGCGCTGCGCAGGGCTGGTCGGGCTCGCCGTTTTCCCAACCCGGTCGCCTTTTTTGTGCGCGATGTTTGGCCTGTGCGGGCTGCGCCGGTTCGGCCCCATTGGGGTGTGCGTCTTGGTTACTTGCCGCGCCGTGCAAACCCGCTCTAGGATGCACACAATCGTTTGCAAAGCGGAGGTAATCCGCACCGCACTCAGCGGACAAGCGACAAGGGGAGGCGGACCGGGCATTGGAACACACGTTCCCAAAGCTCCACAACGCAATGTGGCCGGGGCTTGTCGGCAAAGGTGATGGGGCTGAACCGCCCATCGGCCTCGACACTATGCTCGACCTCACCACAGCGGCTAGGGGCGAACACGGCACGCGGTTTGACGGCGTCGATCTTTTCCTCGCCGAGCCCCACACACCCATTGATGCTGGTGCGGACGAGATTGCTGCGCTGGCCGATGCTGTGGGCTCGCGCGGGTTGGTGATCGGCTCGTGCGTCGCGCCGGTCTGGCCGCCTGTGGGGGGCGGTGAGGCGATGGGCGATGCTGACGCCCGGCGCCGGTTCCTCGATGCGGTGAAACGGGCATGCACCATTGCGCGCCGGCTCAGGGAGCTTGGGGTTCGCCCCTATGGTGTGGTGCGTATTGATAGCGCCACCAGCACCGACGCCTGGGTGGCCGCGCCGGAGGAGAACACCGCGCGCATTGTAAAGACCTTTCAAGAAGCGTGCGAAATTGCTGAAGGTGAAGGAGAGCGCCTCGCCGCGGAGGGGGAAATCTGCTGGGGTGGCATGCACTCCTGGCCGGCGATGGTGGAGACCTTGGAACGGGTGGGCCGGCCGGATCGCTTGGGATTTCAGGCCGATATGGCCCATACGCTCCTTTATGCCACGGGGGCCAATGCGCCTGAGGCGCGGCTTTTACCTGAAGAGTATGATTGGTCCGATAAGGCAGCGCTCGACCGGGCCCTCACCCTTGTGGCAGCTGTTTTGAGGCCGTGGACCATCGACCTTCATGTGGCCCAGAGCGACGGCACGGTGTTTGGCTCGGGCAGTCACGACAAAACGGGTCGGCATGCGATGGTTGGCGATCCAGCAAGCCGGCTTGATCCTGTGCGCCACGCCGGCCTTTGGCTGCGCGACGCCTACGGCAAGCCCACAAAAGCCGTCCGCCACATCACATGGGATGGCTGCATGTTTGCCAACGACGTGCTCCTGCGTCAGGAGACGTGGAACGCCATCATCACGGTGATGGCAGATGTGAGAGCCGCCCATGGCTGGAGCGAGCCCCATGGGTGAGCCGCTGCGCATCGGCCTCGTCGGGTATGGCTTTATGGGCCGGACCCACGCCAACGCCTTTTTGAGTGCTGGGCGGTTTTTTGACCTTCCACGCCAGCCCGTGCTGGCGGCGGTCTGCGGGCGCAACGCCGATCTTGCCGAAGCCCATCGCGCCAATTGGAGTGCGCACTCAGTCGAGACCGATTGGCGGGCGCTCATCGCGCGTGACGACATTGATCTCATTGATATTGCAAGCCCCAACGACACCCATGAGGCCATTGCCGTGGCAGCCGCTGAGGCCGGTAAGATGGTGCTGTGCGAAAAGCCACTTGGCCGCAATGCCGCCGAATCAGCGCGCATGGTGGCGGCCGTGGAGCAGGCCGGCGTTCCCAACATGGTGTGGTACAACTATCGCCGTGTGCCTGCGATCATGCTCGCCAAGCGCCTTATCGATGAGGGAAAACTTGGGCGCATTTTCCATTACCGCGCCCAGTTTCTCCAAGATTGGACCATGTCGGCCGATCTTCCCCAGGGCGGGCCTGCGCTTTGGCGCCTTGATGCCAATGTTGCCGGCAGCGGTGTCACCGGAGATCTCCTCGCCCACTGCATTGACACGGCCATGTGGCTGAATGGGCCGATCAACACAGTGAGTGGCGTTGCCGAGACCTTCATCACCGAGCGGCGCCATGCGCTCACCGGCGATATGGCTCCAGTGGGCATTGACGATGCGAGCCTCTTCCTGGCGCGGTTCGACAACGGGGCGCTCGCCAACTTCGAGGCCACCCGCTATGCGCGCGGGCATAAAGCACTCTACACCATTGAAATCAATGGCCAGCATGGCTCTGTGGCCTGGGATCTCCACGATCTGAACCGCCTCGCTTATTTTGACCATGGCGATGATGGCGCGGTGCGCGGCTGGCGCTCGATCCACGTCACAGACGGCGACCATCCTTACATGGACCGGTGGTGGGTGCCGGGGCTGTCCATCGGCTATGAGCACACTTTCATCCATCAGGTGGCTGACTTTGTGACGGGGCTTGAAACCGACGCCCCCGCCGCCCCCACGTTCCGCGATGCTCTTGCCACGGACCTTGTAACGGACGCGGTGTTGCGATCCGCCAAGAGCTGCGCTTGGGAAAAGGTGAAGGTCGACGTATGACCCCACAGCCGGCACTGCGCCTTGAGCGCATCACCAAATCCTACGGCACGACGCCGGCGCTCGACACGCTGAGCTTTGACGCTGAATTGGGGCGGTTTTGCGTGCTCTTCGGCCCCAGCGGGGTGGGAAAGACCACAACGCTGCGCACCATCGCAGGGCTCATCGCGCCCGACAGCGGGTCCATCTTCATCAATGGTGTTGATGCTGCTTCATTGCCGCCGCGCAAGCGCGGGATTGCGATGGTGTTTCAATCCTTTGCGCTCTACCCGCACCTGACGGTGGCGCAAAATTTTGCCTATCCGCTGAAGGAAGCGGGTGTGGCCCCGGCCGAGATCCGCACCCGTGTTGGCGAAACGGCTGAGATGCTGCGCCTTTCCCATAGGCTCAGCAACAAACCGGGGACACTTTCGGGCGGCGAACAGCAGCGCACCGCGCTTGGCCGCGCGTTGATCGGACGGCCTAAGATTTTGCTGCTTGATGAGCCCCTCACCAACCTTGATGCAAAACTGCGCCATGATATGCGCGCTGAGCTCAAGCGCCTTCACCGCCAGTTTGGCATGACCATTATCTACGCAACGCCCGACGAACTTGAAGCGCTGACCATGGGTGAAGAGATTGCTGTCCTTGACCGCGGTCATGTGGTGCAGCACGGCACGCCCGATGTTCTTTACGATCAGCCCATCAACACTTATGTGGCGGCGAAAATTGGCTCGCCGCACATGAATTTGTTGCCCGCGACGGTGGCGGGCAGTCAAAGCGCGGTCACGACGCCGTTTGGTGAGGTGCGGGTCACCCACCCTGGTCTCTCGCAGGGTATGGCGGTGACCTTGGGGTTACGGCCAACAGATCTCACTCTGGCGGGGCAGAGCTCAGCTGACTTTCACGCCAAGGTTCATCTCGTTGAGCCGCTGGGGGATGTGACGCTTGTCTCCCTGGAGACCGCTGGTCCAGTTTTGAGAATGTTGCTCCCCGAAGAGCGGGCAGACGGCATCACCAACGGCGATGCGCTCGCCATCAAAATCAACAGTGAGCGCGCTTATCTTTTCCACGAAGCAAGCGGGGCGGCGATCAATCGTGCTGCTTGAAAACAACAAAACCACCATGGGAGGACTGCGATGACGAAGAGGTTGGCAATCAGATCGCTTGCCGTGGCGATCGGCACGGTCGCCTTAGCGGTACCGGCATCTGCTGAAGAGGTGACGCTCAATGTTGCCGTGCCGGACTGGCCGCCCACGCGGATCATGAAAAACTTGATTGATCAAAACTACAAACCACCGTCTGGCAATGAACTGAACGTTGAGTTCGACTTTATTCCTTGGCCCGATTACTATACGCGCCTCAACGCCTCGCTCACGTCAGGCGAAGAGCGGTACAATATGGCAGTGTCGGACAGCCAATGGCTTGGCGCATTCATTGAAGGCGGCTACTACCGTCAAATCAACGACCTGATTGACGCCGACCCAGAGCTCAAAGCAGCGCTGGATGACATGCACCCCGCGCCGCTTCAAGCGTATGCCACCTACCCGTACAAGTCCGAGAATTACTTCGGTTTCCCGCAAATGCCGGACATTCTCATCACCTATGCACGCAGCGACGTGTTGTGCGATGAGAGTGAGCAGGCGGCCTATCAAGAAAAATATGGAGAGAAGCTGCCCTGCTCGCCAGAAGAATTGGACCAGATGACCTGGGAAGATTTTGAACGTATTGGCGAGTTTTTCCAGCGCAAGGCTGGCGATACCTTAGCTGGCCAAGTGCTTGACGATGATTTTTATGGGATCTCGTACCAAGCCGGTAAGGGCTATGACTTCTCGTCCATGCAGATCAACGGTTTCTTGTGGCAGCATGGAGCCAACATTTGGGACGAAACCAATATTCCCGAGGGCGATGCTGTCGGCGTGGTCAACTCCCCCAAAGCCGTTGAGGCGTTCGATCACTATTTGCGGCTCCTTCAGTATATGCCGCCTGTGGTGAAAACCGGTTCGATGGATATCTTCAAAACCGATGAGCTGTTCCGCGAAGGTAAGGTGGCTCTGAACATCAACTGGATCGGCTTTGCCGAAAGCGCCATCAACCCCGATACGTCCCAGGTGTCTGACGTTGTGGTGTTTGCCAACATGCCAGGGCTTGCCCAGTCCGACGGGTCAGTGGCGCGTTGGTCCAATATTGGCGGGCAACCCTTCGTTCTGATGACGTGGAACACGGACGCTCAGGTCCAGGAGGCTGTGGATCTGGTCAAGTGGTGGCTCTCTCCTGAGATCCAGCACGCTTTTGCCTCACAAGGCGGGCAAAGCGCCATCAAGACCGTGTACAACGACCCGCGTTACGTGGAGTACCGGCCGTGGAACCGCACGTGGGCCCAAGGTCTCGATTGGCAAAAAGACGTGTGGCATGTGCCCCAATTCTTTGAACTCCTGGTGCAACAGCAAGAACAATACGACCTTGCCATCACAGGTCAGCAAGATGCTCAGACAACGCTCGACAACATCGCCAACTTCCAGCAGGACCTGTTGGAAGATGCTGGTCTGATCCAATAATAATTGAGTAGGTCTACTCCTGTGCACCGCACCCGCCCATGACCGCGATCGCCACGGATGCGCCGGCCCAGAGCCGGCGCACCCTTCTCAGTTGGGGAAACTGGCGAGGGGCCACGATCCTTGCAATCGCGCTCACAGCCATTGCAATTGTTGCCCTGCCCCCAGCGATCGGGTTTTGGGTGGCAGGTGCCGGTTGGTCTCTGGTGGGCCTCACAGCCGTCATCAACGCCTGGGGCCGCTACACAGGTGGCCTGTTGGTTGCCCCGGCCATTGCGGTGTTGTTCATCATGAACATCTTCCCGCTTTTATGGTCACTGGGCCTATCTTTCTACGCGTACCGTGCTGATCGACAGACACTGCGCTTTAAAGGTCTTGAAAATTATCAAGACGTTCTCACTGATCCGATCGTTTGGGAGAGGCTGAGCACAACCGCGCTCATCGTTGTCCTCACCGTTACGGCGCAGATGGTGGTCGGCTTTTTGTTGGCGCTCCTCTTTTCAAAACAGTTTCCGCTGCGCCGTTATCTCTTAATCCTCGTGCTGACACCGATGATGTTGTCGTTCGTGGCCGTAGGCGCGTTCTTCAGATACTATTATGACCCGACGTTTGGTCTGGTGAGCCAGGTGGTCAACCTATTCACCACCGAACCCTATGTCCTCATCTCATCGCGGGCCGGCGCTGTGGCAGCCATTGTGATTGCGGATGCTTGGATGTGGTCACCCTTTGTGATGTTATTGGTGCTCGCTGGGCTTGTTAGCGTTCCCAAACACCTTTACGAGGCAGCATCTATTGACCGAGCCCCAGGTTGGAGACAGTTCTTCTCCATCACGTTCCCCTATATCAAAGGGCTCTTGTTACTAGCACTTCTCTTCAGAACCATCGAAGCGTTCAAGTTATTCGACCTTGTCTTTATCCTAACTGATGGCGGACAAGGCACGGAAACCATCGCGCTTTATGTCTACCGGCAGGCTATACAGTTCAATAAGACGTCCGACAGCGCGGCAATGTCCTATATTTTGCTGTTCACGGTGATCGTGCTGACCAACCTTTACCTATATCTCGCCAACCGCCGTTCAAAGGAGGCCGCGCCATGATGCGTTTCCTATTCGGCCGACGACACTTTGCCGTGGGCGACGCAGGCTGGCGGCGCACAATTATCGCCGCCATCATCAGCTTTATCTACTTTTTCCCCGTCCTCCTTATCATTATTACATCGTTCAAAGAGTATAACGATGCGCTTGCTGTGCCCCTCAAAATCTTCCCCACGACGTTCGGTGGCCTGATCGACGAAAGATATGCATTTGAGCCTACTCTGCAGAATTTCGTCAACGTCTTCTACAGGTCGTTTTCGGCAGGTGCAGAAGCTGAGGCAACTGGGTTTGCGCTATACTTCTTCAACTCAGTCTTTATTGCAGGAGCTTCTGTGCTTCTTGCCCTTGTTTTGGGGACTTTGGCCGCGTTTGGTTTCTCGCGCCATCCACTTAAGGGCAACGACACCTACCTTTTCATCATCTTAACAACGCGCATGTTGCCGGCGATTGTTGTGATTATCCCGGTCATGTTGATGTTCCGCGTAACAGGCCTCGCAGGCAGCTATATCGGCATCATCCTACTCTACACCGCATTCAATCTACCGTTCACCATATGGATGATGAAAAGCTTCTTTGATGAGCTGTCTCCGGATGTGGAGGACGCTGCGCGGATCGATGGCTCATCTGACCGCAAGGTTTTCTTCAAAATCTGTTTGCCGCAAGTGGTGGCTGGCTTAGCGGCGACCGCTGTCTTTGGCCTCATTCTCACGTGGAACGAGTTCTTGTTTGCCCTCCTGCTCACCGGTGGGCAAACCCGGACCGTCCCTGTGGCCATGTCGCAAACCATTGGCGGCGATATTGGGGTGCGATGGGGTCTTCTGGCAGCGGTTGAGACGTTGTTCTTGATCCCAGTAATCTTGGTGACGTTCTTTTTGCAAAACCACCTGCTGCGGGGTGTCACCTTCGGAACCGTGAAGCGCTGATGTCAACCATTGATCTTAAAGGCGTTACCAAGCATTTCGGTGCGTTCACCGCGGTGCGCGACGTGGACCTTTCTGTTGCGGCCGGTGAGACGGTGTGTCTGCTAGGCCCCTCAGGATGTGGGAAGACAACGACGCTGCGGATCGTTGCAGGTCTTGAGGAGGCAAGTGCTGGCGACGTGATGATCGCAGGGCGCCGGGTCAATGACATGTCGCCCGGTGAGCGGGACATTGCGATGGTCTTTCAGTTTTACGCGCTATACCCCTCGCTCACTGTGGCGGAGAACCTTGCGTTTCCTCTACACGTTGAAAAGCTCTCTTCTACGGAAGTCAAAAAGCGGATTGATACTGTCTCCGATGTCATGAAGCTCTCCGACATTTTGGGGCGTCTTCCGGGCGCTTTGGCCGAAGGTGAAAAGCAAAGGGTGGCTGTTGCCCGAGCCATTATCAGGGATCCGAATTGCTTTTTGTTTGATGAGCCGCTCTCCCGGCTTGATGTGGAGCTTCGGCAAACCATGCGCGGGCAAATCAAAGAGGTCCTGCAGGGTCTTTCAAAGGCGACAATTATTGTCACCCATGATCAGCTTGAAGCCCTCACAATGGCAAAGCGCATCGCAATCATGCGTGATGGGGAGATTTCACAAATCGGAACACCTCACGAAGTCTTTGCAAAGCCTGCCAACACTTTTGTTGCAGGATTTATCGGCACACCACAGATGAATTTGATTGAATGCACTCTCAGCAATATCGTTGATGGGACAGCTGAGTTTGCCGTCGACGGCGCATCGTTCCGCGTCGATGGTTTACCAGCGGCACAGCACCTCAAAAGGGGGCCAGCAACGCTCGGGATCAGACCGCGCGCCGTGACGATTGCCTCAGAAGCTGGACCCTACTCGATTACCGCCCTTGCCGAATTGATTGAGCCGATGGGCGCAGAAACACTTGTTCATGCCCGTACGAACGCTGGTGCAGACCTGAGGTTGGTGACGCCTCGCGAAAACAAGGTGAAACCTGGAGAGACGCTGCATTTGAAACCTGCAGACGGCGGTCTCCACGTGTTCAATGCCGATGGGGAGGCGGTGCGCCCGTGAGCGAACGTCCTGCGCAGCCCAATGGAATGTCGCGCCGTTTGGCGCTGAGAATTGAGTTTGGTATCATCGGTGTCGGGATTGCGGCGTTGTTGATGATCTTCCAACCGTTCACACTCAGCTTGTTTACTTTGGGGTGCGCACTTGTGGTGGTCGCAGCACTTGCGAACAACTTACTGCCGTTTGCTGAACCTGGACAACCTCTCGCTAAGCTCCTCTTTGCTGCAGTGATCGTCGTCCTCATTTTATGCGTTGCGGTCCTGTTTGCGATCGTTGTGGCGCATCTTTATGGAGAGTTCTTTTTGTCCGCGCCGCGGGTGTCTTTGGTCCCGGTCGCGCCAAGTCCGCCCTTTTGGGCGCAACCATTTGTGTGGACCGTTGCCGCGATCGCGCTCTCACTCATAATGATCCTGCGTTTCCTTCAGCGCCGGTCATAGGCGCGACGTCGATCTGCAGAGAAAGTGAGTGTAGGCGCATCTGAGCTGTCAATGCCGCTGGCAGGTCCACAACGGCATCGACGCGAAGGGCAAACGACATACGATTCTGCTGCCGCGGTGGCCTTTGTCGGGTCATGTTGCAACCGCAAAGGAAGTTGCTAGGTTACAATCACAATCAGCGGGGACATTATGAAAGTTACCCAACTTAGTGTTGATCTGATCGGCGCGCGGGCGGTTGTTCATGTTATGGACAATTCCGTGTCGCCTCCTGGGAAAGTTATCATCAACGTCCCTGTTGAAGCCCCCGGAGACAAATCCGAAGCAAGCCTTCAACAAAGTGCGAAAGATGCTGCTCGAAAAGCCCTCCAAGATGCGCTGAGTGCGATCTAGCCGGACCACGGCGTTTACTAATGCGAGCAGCCCAATCCGAGACGCGTCTCGCTCTGTTGGCTGGTGCTCAAGTAAAGATACTGCTCAGCGCGGTAGGCGACCTCGGTATGACTTGTGAACGCTGATGGTGCACGCGTCGAACGCCTGGCCCTTTCTTTCATGTTCAACCGGCGCTGATGCTGCTTGCGAGCTTGGCAAACTCATCATCGTTTGGGAACAGAGCAAGGGCATCGCGCGCGAACCGCCGCGCTTTGGCTTTGTCGCCGAGCCTCTTATGCGATGCGATTCTGAGTTTGTGGCAGCGACGAGAATGGGGATGCGTTAAAACGGCCTGATCGGCGACGCGGGCAGCCTCAGCGAACTGTTTATCGCGCA
>JBCDLN010000024.1:0-22374 GCA_038745295.1 Pseudomonadota bacterium
ACCTCATGCTGGGCGAACGCTGCACCATAGCGCTCCAGCCCAAGCTGCCTCAACCAGTCGAGGAGGCGTTCATCCATTGCCGCTCCTGAGCGTCAGGTGCGCAACACGGCGTGCGCTCGTTCAAGATGGTGTCGTTCTACTGTGTCACAATCTTTGCCGGTCAATCCACCTGCCCCAACCAAGACGTGGTGTGGGACGAGGCTTGCGCGGGGCTTGCCAGCGCCAGCGCTGTATGGGCAGCGCACCATCTTTGGGTTGCTGTGCCACATCCGTTGACAACCTTGTCGCCAACGCAAACACTTACGCCAAAAGCTGCCTGCGCGGCAGCCCAATCAGGGTGAGGGAGACATCCATGGGGACCAAGACGCGTGCGTCACTGTTGAGGGGCGCTTCAACGGCCGTGCTTGCAGCTCTTGCTGTGAGCGGCATGGTGGCAGCTGCCAGTGCAGACACCATCCGGTATTGGACGACAGAAGAGCAGCCCGAGCGCCTTGCCAAGCAACAAGCCATGGCCGATGCGTTTGCTGCCGAGACCGGCCACACGGTCGAGGTGATCCCGGTGACGGAGACCGATCTTGGGACCCGTGCAACAGCTGCTTTTGCCGCCGGCGATCTGCCCGATGTGATCTATTTCCCGCTCCAATACGTGCTGCCGTGGGCAGAAGACGGCATCATGGACGCTGAAACCAACGATGATATCGTATCAGAGCTTGGCCGAGACACCTTTGCTGAGGGTGCTCTTGGCATGGCCGATTTCGACGGCATCACCGCCGCCGTCCCCGTGGATGGTTGGACGCAGATGATTGTCTACCGCAAGGACCTTTTTGACGAAGCAGGTCTTGCTGCGCCCGATTCGTACGACAACGTCGTCACAGCGCTGGAAAAGCTTCACAATCCGCCAGAAGTCTATGGCTTCGTGGCCGCCACCAAGATTGATGAAAACTTCATGAGCCAGGTGCTCGAGCACGTGTTTTTGGCCAACGGTGTGACGCCAGTGGATGACAGCGGCTTTGCCCCGCTGGATGAGGCCAAAACCATCGAGGTGCTGGAGTTCTATAAGGCGATCGCGGACGCATCCCCGCCGGGTGATTTATACTGGCAGCAGTCGCGCGAGCTTTATTTTGCCGGCAAGGCCGCGATGATTATTTGGTCGCCGTTTATTTTGGATGAGATGGCAGGCCTCAGGGATTCTGCGCCTGTGACCATTAACGATGACCCGACCTCGCGCGAACTCGCCAATAAGACCGGGATCGTGACGCGCTTTTCGGGCCCCTCCAACCCCGAGGGCGCAGCCTGGGGCGATGTGCGCTACATGGGCGTGACCGCCGATGCCAACACGGATGTGGCGGAGGCGTTTGTCCTTTATTCGATGGATCAGGGGTACGAATCGACCCTTTCCATTGCCCCTGAAGGCAAGTTTCCCGTCCGCCGTGGCACTGCCGATGATGCCACAAAGTATGTGGAGGTGTGGCGCACGTTACCGGTGGGGGTTGATCGTAAAGCCCCGCTGACGGAGCTTTATGCGCCCGAGACCATCGATAGCATTGTGTCGGGTCTGGAGAGCGCTTCCCGATGGGGCGTTGATGAGGGCCAGCTCGCCCTCGCCTCTAAGATCATCAACAGCCAAGAGATCAACCGTTTCGTGCGCGAGTATCTCGACGGGGAGCGTGATGCGCCGTCCACCGTTTCGGCCATGAACGACGCGTTGGGTAAGATCTAGCCGCCGCCGCTGAGGCGCCCTCACATGGCCCCTCAGACCGCCCCACATGGTGCGCTCGCGGCTCCCGCGGGCGCTTGCCGCTGACGGAGGCAGGCATGGGCAAATCATCAGTCGGCCCCATTGCACGACGCGAGGCGCGGCTCGCCTATTCGATGCTCTTGCCGACAGTGGCCATCGTGATGGCTATTGTGCTGCTGCCGCTCCTTGCCAACATTTGGATCAGCGTCAAACCCGTTGGGATTGCTGACCTTCGCGCGCCGACCTTGCTCGCCAACGAGCGACTGCGCGGTGACATTGAGGCCCCGGGCGATACGGCGACGCTCCAGTATAGGCTGCGCAACTCATCGCGCGATGTCCCGCTCAGCGCCACAACACTTACCGATACATTGCCCGATGGGCTCAACCCGGTTGAGCTTGATCCGCGCTGCCAGCTCGATGGACGGGTCCTCTCCTGCGATTTGGGGAACTTTGAGGCAGGGGCCCGCGAACAACTCGCCTTTGAGGTGACAGCGGACGCGCAGTATCTGGCAGACCCCATCAACCCGCGCGACAGCCGCGCGGTCACAACGGCTGATGCCTCAAGCGTATTGACCAACGCCGACTTTACGTTGGAGAACTTTATTGCCGTTTTTGACTCTGATGAGTTCGTCACCGTTTTGTGGGTGACGATCACCTATACCCTCTTAAGCACCATTGGCGCGATTGTGCTGGGCGTTGTGTCGGCCCAGCTCCTAAACCGTGAGTTTCGCGGCCGAGCCATATTCCGCGGGCTTTATCTGTTCCCCTACGTGGCGCCGGTGATCGCGATGGCGTTCACATGGTTGGTGCTGTTTGATCCGTTCTCCGGTGTCATCAACACCATGCTCCAAACGATGGATGCCACAGGCGAGCCCATCAACTTTTTCGGTGAGCGCATGGTACCGGTGGATGTCTTCGGGCTCCAGTTCGGCTTTCCCCTCGCCCTTGCCATGGTGATTGCGTTTGAGTCATGGCGCTACTTCCCGCTCTGCTTCCTCTTCATTCTGGCGCGGATGCAATCGATCCCCACCGACATGTATGAGGCAGCCGACATGGATGGCGCGACGCCCTTTCAAAAGTTCTTTCGCCTTTCGATCCCGCAGATCATCGGCATCATCTCAGTTCTCTTCCTTCTGCGCTTCATTTGGACCTTCAACAAATTTGATGACATCTTCCTGTTGACCGGCGGCGCGGCAGGAACGCGAACGCTCACAGTGGACGTCTACTACCAAGGTTTTGCCATCGGCAATCTTGGTGCGGGCGCTGCGGTGGCGGTGGTTATATTTGTTATGCTTCTGATTTTTGCTCTCTTCTACTTCAAAACCATGCCGAAAGGTGAAGGGCTGTGACCAACGTTCTGCCCGCCATAGACGATACGCCAAAGCCTTTGGGGGAAAGACGCCCCTACCCTGGCATTGTCATTGCCGCTGGACTGGGCTTCCTGTGGGGTGCGGTTTTAAAACTTGTGGCGGGCGTTGCGCTCACCTTGGTGTTGGGACAAGCGATGACACCGTCGATGGGGAGCGCTGCCATAGCCGGTGCTGTCATCGGCATTGGGGTGGCGTGGGCAAAACCGCCGATGCGCTGGGCCTTGGTCGGTCCGGTGCTCGGGCTCTTATTTGTGCTGATCGTGGTTGCGCTCTCCTTTGGCGCGCCATTTGGAGCACCGCTGGAGGTGGCGCCAGCCTGGCAGCTCGGCACGCTGGCGGTGACGGCTTGGGCCCTCATCACTGTGCTGCGCAAAAGCTTGGGCGCGATCACGCTCGCCAAACACTCCCGGCGCAGCATGGAGCATGCTTTGGCGGCAAGCCTTGGGATGTTCGGCCATCTCTTCTTTGCCGTTATTGTGATCTTGCCGTTTTACGTGCTGGTGATGACAAGCCTCAAAACCCAGCAAGCGCTGATGGCAAACCCGCTTGACCTGTCCATCGACCTTTCGGGTGGATGGCAATCGCTCATTTCCTCGTACGTGGAGCTCTTCACCACATATAATTTCGGCCGCTACATGGTGATTTCATTTGTTGTCTCGACGCTGACCGTGTTGATTTGTCTGGTCTTTGCGGTCCCAGGCGCCTACGCCGTGGCAAGGCTCAATTTTCCGGGGCGGCAGGCGCTGTCTCGTTCGGTCCTCCTCATCTACTTGGTGCCGGCGATCATCTTGGTGATCCCGCTATATGCTGTGTTCTCACAACTGGGTCTGCGCAACACCGTGATGGGGCTGTTGATCGTCTACCCAGCTACCACCCTGCCGGTCGCCATTTACATGCTGTCTGGCTATTTCCGCGGTGTGCCGCAGGAGCTTGAAGAGGCGGGGTTGATGGATGGGCTATCACGCATTGGTGTGATCAGGCGCATTACGCTTCCGCTGTCGTTGCCGGCCCTTGCGTCTGTGGGTCTTTACGTTTTCATGATCGCATGGAACGAGTTTTTGTTTGCGTTCATGTTTTTGGACGATCCGAAAATCTTCACACTCTCCCGGGCGGTGGTATCCCTCAACTCTTCGGAAGTTCCGCGACAGTATTTGATGGCTGGTGCGGTGGTTACCACCATCCCCATTCTGATCTTATTCTTGTCGGCTGAGCGTTTCATGGTCAAAGGGCTCACCGCCGGTGGGGTGAAAGGATGAGCGCGGCACCCCACCCCCGCGATCAAGTGGCCATGGAGATCTTGCGCCAGAATGACAGGGGCGGATACTCGGTGCCCACCGCCGGCCTTTACCCGTTCCAGTGGAACTGGGATTCGGCATTTGCTGCCATGGGCTATCAACATCTGGATCCGGCGCGGGCGGTGGTGGAGCTTGAAACGCTGGCAGGCGCCCAATGGGCCGATGGGATGATCCCCCACATCATCTTTCATGCCCCTGACGCCGGCTACTTCCCCGGACCTGAGGTGTGGCAGTCGGGCCAAACGCCACCATCTTCGGGAATTTCGCAGCCGCCCGTCTTTGCGATTGCGTTGGAGGCTCTTTGGCGGGCTGGCCACTTGAGCGCGGAACGCTGCGGGCCGTTGATGGCGGCTGCTGCGCGATGGCACCGCTGGTTCTTTCTCACGCGGCGGGACCCCATAACAGGGGCCATCGGCATTGTTCACCCCTGGGAGTCGGGCCAAGACAATATGCCCGGCTGGGACGGGGCGCTGGAGGTTGTGCCGTGTGACCAGGTGGCACCTTTTGTCCGGCGGGATCTTGGCCATGTGGACGCCCAGATGCGCCCCACAGAACTTCAGTATAAGCGCTACATCGCCCTTGTGGAATTCGGCCGAAACCTTGGCTGGGACCAGAGAGCCTTTGCTGAGACATCGCCATTCTTCGTTGCTGACCCGTTGATGACATCGGTGTTGATCCGGGCTGAGCAGTCCCTTGCCCGGCTGAGTGACGCCGCGGGCGAGGCTGAGCTTGCAAGTGCTGCGCGGGTGCGTGAGGCAGCTCTCATCAAGGGGCTGAGCGCGTTGTGGAGCGAGCGGGCCGGCGGCCCTGTGACTTTCGATGTGCGCGCGGGCCAGCCTGGCACGCATCTTTCGAGCGGTTCTTTCGTGGCGCTCTCGCCAGGCCTTTTGCCGGACGCGCAGGCGCAAAGGCTTTCGGCAGAGTTTGACCGAATTGCAGAGCGCTGTGCGTTCATGGTGCCGAGCTACGACCCAGCCGCGCCGGGCTTTGACGAGCGGCGCTATTGGCGCGGGCCCGTCTGGTTGGTGGTGAACTGGCTGATCGGGACCGGCCTTGCTCAGAGGGGCGACATCGCCCGTGCCGAACGGG
Organism: Pseudomonadota bacterium; assembly: GCA_038745295.1. Classification (GTDB taxonomy): domain Bacteria; phylum Pseudomonadota; class Alphaproteobacteria; order Rhizobiales; family Amorphaceae; genus Acuticoccus. Next base: position 5,493 of record JBCDLN010000024.1, read on the forward strand.
TCCGCCGCGACAGCCGGCGCCTTGTGGAGCAAAGCGGCTTTTATGAGTACTTCAGCCCCCTTGATGGGGCCGGCCTTGGCGGGGACGCGTTCACCTGGTCTGCCGCCGCCTGGCTTGACTATGTGCGGGGGGAATGATGGCGCAAATCGATCTTCACGCCATAGGCAAAGCGTTTGGTCCTGTTGAGGTTATCAAGGGTGTCGACCTTTCCATAGCCGATAAAGAGTTCGTGGTGTTCGTGGGCCCGTCGGGCTGCGGCAAGTCCACCATGCTGCGGCTCATTGCAGGGCTTGAGGAGGTTACGAGCGGGACCATCACAATCGATGAGCGGGACGTGACGGCCCTTTCAGCGCCCGAGCGCGGCCTTTCGATGGTGTTTCAGTCCTACGCGCTCTACCCGCATTTGTCCGTGCGGGAGAATATGGCCTTTCCCCTCAGTGTTGCCGGGGCGTCTAAGTCTGAGATCACCTCTGCAGTGGATAAAGCGGCCGAAGTGCTGCGCCTTGAGCCCCTTTTGGAGCGCAAACCAAAGGATCTCTCCGGCGGCCAGCGCCAGCGTGTTGCCATTGGAAGGGCAATTGTGCGGGCCCCGGCAGCGTTCTTGTTCGATGAGCCGCTGTCCAATCTTGATGCTGCACTCAGAGTACAGATGCGCATTGAAATTGCGCGGCTGCGCTCCCGGCTCGATGCCACCATGATCTACGTGACCCACGACCAGGTGGAGGCGATGACGCTGGCGGATCGGATTGTTGTCTTTTCCGCTGGCAAGATCGAGCAAATCGGCCCGCCGCTCGACCTTTACCGCAACCCTGCAAACATTTTTGTGGCGACATTCATCGGTTCGCCCACCATGAACATTGTGCCCTGTACGCCCGGCAGTGGCGCTGGCGCTGTCACAGTGGGGGCCGTTGAACTTCAGACCACGCGCGCCCTTCGTCCTGATGCTGGGGCGCCGGTCCAGCTGGGGATCCGTCCTGAAGACATTGTGCTCACCACCGATGAGGAGGCGGACTTTCGCGGTGAAATTGTGGTGGCCGAACATTTGGGCGGCGACAGCTACTACTATGTGGACGTGCCGCAAATCGGAGAGCTCACTGTGCGCGCGCCGGGCGACCATCTCAGCAATCTAGCGGACGTTCTCCACCTCAGCGTAAAGCGCGAGTGCATCCATCTTTTTGATGCCTCTGAACACGCGATCACGCATATTCCTGCGTCGGCGAGCGGCAGCTAAGGCGCCCTCGACCCTGCATTCATTGAACCTTTTTGAGCGTGTGCAAAACGTCAGCTTCGGGACAGCTTGCGCAAAAAGTTGACGCCCCTGCCCCTGCGCATGAAGGCCGGTCCATGCTACAACCGCCGTGCTCAACTGAGGATTAGCGCATGGCTGTTATTCCCTCTCACCGCCCAGCCAGTGGCGTGCACGGACGGCGAGACGGGCGGGCGCAGGGGACCCGCCGTGTCCATGCAGCGCTGGTTTTGTTGCTGGCAGTGGCCGGCATGGTGGGGCTGGCAAGCCTCCTCGCCCCTTCCTCCGCGCAAGATGCAACCAACGCTCCACCCCCGTCTGTGCTGGTTGCTCCCGTTGTTTCGAAGGCCATCTCGGTGACATCGGAATTCACAGGCCGTGTCGAGGCTATCCAGAGCGTCGACGTGCAGGCGCGGGTTGAGGGCTATTTGGAGAAGGTGGGGTTTGAGGAAGGCACCTTTGTGAAAGTGGGTGACCTTCTGTATCAAATCGAGCAGGCGCCCTACCAGGCTGATGTGGCTCAAGCGGAAGCCCAACTTGCTGCAGCAAACGCATCCCTAGCCTCAGCCAATGCTGCCCTGCGCAACCAGGAGATCAACCTCCAAAGGCAGCAAACGCTGGTGGAGCGCGATACTGTTTCTCAAGCTGTGCTGGATGATGCGACAACGGCGCGGGACTCTGCGCAGGCCAACGTGCAAGCCGCAGAAGCGCAAATCAAAGAAGCGCAAGCGAACCTTGCGAGCGCAAAACTCAACCTCTCCTACACAACACTGAGAGCCCCCATCGACGGCCGGATCGGCAAAACGGATGTGACCGCCGGGAACCTCATCTCAACAGGCAGCGGCACGATGGCGACTTTGGTGCAGCTTGACCCCATCAGGATCGCGTTCTCCGTGCCCGACCGGCTCTACAACGATCTGGTGGAGCGCGCTGGCAATGCGGACGTGTCCACCACCAGAGGCCTTTTTACGCCCACCGTCCAGCTCCCCAACGGGAAGATGTATGACGAGCAGGGCGAGATTGCCTTTGCGAGCAATGAGATCGATCCATCGACGGGCACGATCACGGCCTATGCGAACTTTGCCAATCCCCATGGGATGCTCCTTCCTGGAGCCTTTGTTGTAGTGTTTGTGGCTGAAGCTGGCGAGGCCAGTGAGCCATCCATTCCCGCCTCAGCCCTCCTTCAAGATCGGGACGGGCCGTATGTGTTCGTCCTCAACACCGATGATGTGGTTGAGGTACGCCGCATCACGGTCGCCAATCGCTCCCCCACAGAGATCGCTGTGAGCGAGGGGTTGAGCGAAGGCGAGACCGTTGTTGTGGAAGGGGTCCAGAAAATCAGGCCTGGGCAAAAAGTCTCGCCGCAACCGGCGCCCACTTCGCCAGCATCATCCCAGAACGCGGCGGCGGGCTCAGGAGCGGTGACCGGCTCAACGGATGGAACCACAGACGCTTCTGCAGCTCCGGAAGCATCGAGCAGCGCAGCACCGTCGGCGACGTCATCTTCTGCAGCAGCTACAGCGGCCTCATCGACTGAGCCGCCTTCAGCTACGGTGCCCTCTCCTGCCTCTTCGCCCTCTCCTGCCACGCCGCCTTCCGCCGCGCCCTCTTCTGCGGGCACTTCGCCGGCGGCCGATCCCTCGGCAGCTCCTGCCAACCAAAGTTCTGCTCCACCAGCGAGCCCCGGCGAGGCTCAGGCCGCGGCGGCAGCGCCGGTGCAAAGCCTCACAACGGGCCTGACGTCTCCTGGGCCAAACACGACATCTGAGACTGCGGCGAATTCAACCTCACAACCCGAGGCATCATCGAGCCCTCTCAGCCCCGCCTCATCCCAGGTACCGGTGTCACCTTCGGCAGAGGGGGCGACTTCTCCACCTGCCTCCTCGCAAGACCCACTGGCCGGCCCGCAGACGGCGCAGGCGCCCGATGAGCCGCCACTCCCCCACGAAAAACCCACCGCCACAGCCGCTGCGACACCCACCACGGACGGCACCACCGGCCCCGCCACATCAGGTCAGAACTAAGCGATGATCCCAGAACTTTGCGTGCGCAGGCCGCGCCTTGCGGCGGTCATGTCGCTGGTGATCACCATTGCCGGGCTGTTGTGCATCTTCGTGATCCCGGTCGCGCAATACCCGGACATCACCCCGCCGGTGGTCACCGTCAGCGCCACCTACCAAGGCGCTGATGCCGACACCATCGCCACAACGGTAGGCGCCCCCATCGAAGAGCAGGTGAACGGTGTGAAGGACATGATCTACATGTCCTCCACCATTTCCTCAGCAGGCACTTACACCCTCACCGTGACCTTCAAGGTCGGCACCGACCCTGACATCAACCAGGTGAACACCCAAAACAAGGTGGCTCAGGCGGAGGCGAGCCTTCCTGAGGCCGTGCAAAAGTTTGGCGTGATTGTCCAAGCGGCATCCACCAACATGTTGGCCATCATCAATGTGTTTTCGCCCAAGGCGACCTACGACCCTGTCTTTATCTCCAACTACTCCAGCATCAACATCCGAGATCCCCTCGCCAGGATTGACGGGATGGGCGATGCCACGCTTCTTGGCAGTCTCGATTATTCGATGCGGGTGTGGATCGACCCAATTCGGCTGGCGGGGCTTAACCTTTCACCGACTGATGTTGTTCAAGCCATCGAACAGCAAAACGTCCAAGCGTCGTTGGGGTCTATCGGCGGTCCCCCAGCATTGGACGATCAGATCTACCAGTACACAATCCTCACCCAAGGCCAGCTGAGCGACCCTTCACAGTTTGAAAACATCATCGTCACCACCGGCGAAGATGGCGCCATCGTGCGCATCCGCGACATTGCGCGTGTCGAACTGGGGGCTGAGAACTACTCAAGCGTCTCGCAGCTTAACAACAGTCCCGCAACCTCCATCGCGCTCTATCAGGCCCCCGGCGCCAACGCCTTAGCGGTGATGAGCGATGCCCGCGCCGAGCTTGAGCGCATCAAACAACGCTTGCCCGACGATTTGACTGCGGAGATTATCTACGACGCGACCCTGTTCGTGACCGCTTCCATCGAAGAGATCATCGTCACACTGGGCATCACATCGGCTATTGTGATTGTCGTGGTGTTTGTCTTCTTGGGCAACGTGCGCGCCACACTGATCCCGGCGGCGACGATCCCTGTGTGCCTCATCGGTGTCTTTGTGTTCCTGGTCGCCTTAGGGTTCGATGCCAATACGGTGACGCTCTTTGCGATCGTTCTGGCCATTGGCCTGGTGGTGGACGATGCAATTGTGGTGGTGGAAAACGTCTTCCGCATCATGGAGGAAGACGGGACCGACCAACGGGTCTCCACCATCAAAGCAATGCGGCAGGTCCAAGGACCGATTATCTCCACCACCCTCGTACTCTTTGCCGTGTTTGGCCCGGTGGCCTTCTTCCCAGGGATCACCGGTGAACTCTTCCGCCAATTCGCCGTCACCATTTGCGCTGCAGTGCTGATTTCATCGCTGAATGCGCTCACGTTATCGCCCGCATTGTGCGCGCTGTTGCTGCGACCGCAGTCGGGCAAAAAGCGTGGACCTCTTGCGTGGTTCGATAGTGGGCTCAATGGGGTGCGCTCAGGCTATGTGGCGATCGTTGGCATTTTGTGCCGGCGCTCGCTGTTGGCCGGGCTCGCGATTGTGGGCGCTGTGGTGGGAAGCAGCCTCCTCCTTGATCGCTTGCCGCCGGGCTTCTTACCCAACGAAGACCAGGGCGCCCTCTTTGTCGATGCGTCTTTGCCAAGCTCAGCCGCCTTACCGCGCACACAAGACGTGATCCAAAGGGCGACCGACATTGCACGCGATATCCCAGGCGTTGCTAATGTCATTGCGGTTTCCGGTTACAGCCTTCTCACCGGTGCTTCATCGTCAAGCTCCGGGCTCCTGGTGGTGGTGCTTGATCCTTGGGATGAGCGGACCGAGCCGGATAGGCAACTTTTACCCATCTACAACACGCTGAGTGCCAAGCTCAGCGACATTGCCGACGCCAACATGCTGGTGTTCCCCCCGCCGCCGATCCCAGGGCTCGGGAACGCTGCCGGTTTCGACTACCGGCTCCAAGCCATCGCGGGGCAAAGCGCTGAAGAGATCGACTCGGTCGCCAAAGCCTTGATGGTGGCTGCCAACCAAGACCCCCGGATCGGGTTTGTCTACAGCACCTACTCGGCCGACACCCCGCAGCTCTACCTCGATATCAATCGCCCGAAGGCTGAAAGCCTCGAAGTTCCCATTTCGAGCATTTACTCCACGCTTCAGGCCGAAACGGGCGCCTATTTCGTCAACAATTTCACCTATCTTGACCGTATTTTTAAGGTGAACGTGTCAGCCGACGCTCAGTATCGATCGGCCATTACCGACCTTTCCAGGATCTATGTGCGCTCCAACACCGGCGCCATGGTTCCTTTGCAAACGCTCGCCACCGAAGAATTTCGGCTCGGCCCGAACTTAGCGTTCCGCTACAACCAGTTCCCCACGGCGCCGATCACAGGAAACGCGGGTCCCGGCACCGCCATCGGCGATGCCATGATTGCTATGGAAGAAATATCGGCCAAGACCTTGCCTGATGGCTATACGTTCTCTTGGTCGGGCGTTTCTTACCAACAACAGTCTGAAGGTGGAAATCTTGGGTTTTTGCTAGGGCTTTCAGTGCTCTTTGGCTACCTCTTTTTGGTGGGCCTTTATGAGAGCTGGATGAACCCGCTTGCGGTGCTGACCTCCGTGGCGGTGGCCATTTTCGGCGCTGTGTTGGTGTTCAACATCATGCGGCTTCCCAACACCCAAATCACCAACAACGTCTTTTCCAACCACCTCTATTTCCAGATTGGCCTCATCTTGCTTGTGGGCCTTGCGGCAAAGAACGCGATCCTCATTGTGGAGTTTGCCAAAGAGCAACGCCAGGCGGGCAAAACACGGGTTGAGGCTGCCGTCGCAGCTGCGCAGATGCGCTTCCGTGCTGTTTTGATGACGGCGTTTTCCTTTATCTTGGGGGTTGTGCCTCTGGTTGTGGCGTCCGGAGCCGGTGCGGCCTCGCGCGTCTCGCTGGGCTATACGGTCCTGGGGGGGATGGCGGCGGCAACGATTGTGGGCATCATATTTATCCCCGGGCTCTACGTTCTTTTCCAATTCATCGGCGACAAGGTGGGCGGGACGCCCGATGTGCCGCAGAAGAACGCTCACCCCGAGGGCCTCTCGGCGCAGCCTGCCGAATAGTGGCCACTCCCCTGGCAGCGTGACATCCGGCGCCTGCACCCGGACCAAGGCCACCGGCTTAGACGGCAACCTGGGGCGGACACGTCCCGCGCGCCGGCGCCAATTGCGCGCCTTGGGCGCTTGCATCGGGCCGCTGCCTCGCCGAGCATAGAGACTTGCGCCTCGAACAGCGCCGAGGCAGATCGATAAAGAACACACCACCCGCGCGGAGGAACCCCATGGCCGACAAACGCCTACGCCAAGCCATCGAGGCGGGCGAGACCATCCTCGCCCCCGGCGTCTACGACATGTTGTCGGCGCTGATGGCAGACCGCCTCGGCTTCACCGCCCTTTACGTCACCGGGTTCGGGGTGTCCGCCTCGCACCTTGGCCTGCCCGATGCCGGGTTTGCGACCTACACGGACATGGTCTCTCGCGTTTCACAAATCGTGGCGGGCACCAACACCCCCGTGGTGGCCGATGCCGACACAGGGTTCGGCGGGCTTCTTAATGTGCGCCACACCGTGCGCGGCTATGAGGCCGCCGGCGTCAGCGCCATCCAAATCGAAGACCAAGAGTTCCCCAAAAAGTGCGGCCACACCCTCGGCCGCCGCGTCATCCCCATCAATGACATGGTAGCCAAAATCGGTGTGGCGGTTGAGGCCCGGCAGAGCGAGGACTTTCTGATCATCGCCCGGACCGACAGCCGCACATCCATGGGGCTCGATGAGGCGCTGAAGCGTGCCGCAGCCTATGATGCGGCCGGCGCTGACCTCATCTTCGTTGAAAGCCCTGAGACGGAGGAGGAGCTTGCTGCCGTTTCAGCCGCCATGAAGAAGCCTCTAGTGGCCAATATGGTTCAGGGCGGGCGGACCCCGGTTCTACCTGCCGATCGGCTCAAGGAGCTTGGCTACAGCTTAGTTCTCCATCCAGGGCTTGGTTTTTTGTCAGCCGCCCATGCGCTGTCGAGCGCCTACAAAGAGCTCGCCGCAGAGGGGCACATCAGCACAACCCCCCTCCACAACTTCAAAGAGCTCTGCTCCATCTTAGGCTTTGACGACGTCTACGCCTTCGATCAGCGCTGGGCCGAGCCCACCTCGCGCGAGGCCGCCGAATAGGGATCAGGCCGGCTCTGGCGCTGCGGCCGGCAGCGCCATCATCACCTCATTGAGGCTCACCACATCGGCATAGCGGCGGCCCACATCGCGCAGATTGTCGTTATGGGGGCCCTCCTCCACATCGCCGCAACACTCGCGCGGAACGATGACGCGGAAGCCGTAAGAGAACGCATCCACGATCGAAGCGCGTACACAGCCTGAGGTGTTGCACCCCACGATAATGGTGGTGTCGATGTTATGCCGGCCGAGCACCTGGATGGCAGGGGTTTGGAAGAGGATCGACGGGGCGATCTTGCGCACCAGAATGTCGTAGTCCGGGTCGTAGATGCGCGGGTCGAGTTTTGTGGCGGGCGCGCCCTCGCCGAACTCCTCCACCACCGCGGGGATCTTCCAGCGCAGCGCCTCTGAGCCTTGTGTGTGGGCCACATAGGTCTGGATCACCGGGATCTTCCGCTCCCGTGCGGACGCGAGAAGCCGGGCGGTGTTTTCAACGGCGCTGTCCACCAACGGGCTTCCCCCCATGGTGAGAGACGCATCGGTGAAGCCCATTTGGAAGTCCACCACCAAGATCGCGGGCCGCTTGCCGAAACCGACGGAAATCTGACTGTAGCCGATGGCATCATACTGATCGGTCATCGTTGTGCTCCGTGTTGTCGAAATTTCGGTGGCACGGTCCCGATGCCGCGCTCACCGAAAGGATGGGCTTGGGCAAACTCAGTTGGCCGGGAACGGCGGAAGGTCTTCCCCGAAGTGGCGCTTGAGGATGTAGGCGATATCGGCGTAGCAGGCGCCAAAGCGGGTAACCGCCAGCGTCTCCACGTTGAGGAGTGTGGACGACCGGCCCTGGCCGTGGAATTTTTGAAGGCCGTGATCGATCACCACATCGGCAATGTCGATGATCTCTTGTTGGATGTCCTCAACGGAGAAGTTGGTGCCGGCCATGGTGATATTGGCCGAGGAGCCAAGGATCGGAACACCAGTCTGTTGGCTAAGCGCTGTGAGCGCCTTGTGACAGGGTCCCGCGTTGAGGAGCATCACAAGCGTCCCGTCGAGGGAGCTGCGCGCCATCATATCTTCGCCAAGGCGCCCCAGTAGCATCGGGTGGTCGAGCCGCGCAGGGGCGATGCATCCGAGCGGCAGATCATAGTCCACGGTGATGGCGGTAACGATCTCTTGGGCACGCGTTGAAAGCTTGTGGATCTCAGCTTGGATCGCGTGGTTCCCCACCATCGCGTTCAGTTTATGGGGGGCGCGGCGCTTGGTGTTGAAGATGGTCATCAGCGCGTCAGCGGTGCTGCCGAGGGCGGCATAGCCCACCGTGTTCGGCAAGATGACGATGCCGCCCGCTTTGAGCGCCTCCATGGCGCGGGCGGCATCAGCCTCGATATCAAAGAGCGACATCAGTCCATGGGCTTTCTGCGCCGCACCAATTGGGAAATCGCCACAGCCACAATGAGCCCGCCGCCGTAGAAGAGGTTTTGGACGAAGCTATCGACCCCCAAGAAGTTGAGCCCCATGATGCCGGTGGACAGGAAGAACACTGCCACGAACGCCCCCGGCGCGTTGAAGCGGCCCGGGTAGAGCGTTGTTGAGCCCAGGAAGGCGGCAGCAAAGGCTGGCAGGAGGAACGCTAGCGCCGATGTGGGATCGGCCGCACCGCGCATGCCTGTGTAGAGGACGCCAGCAAAGGCGGCGACAACGCCGGCGGAAATGAGTGCGCCGGCACGGGTGCGCACCACATCCACCCCCGAAAGGCGCGCAACCTCTCTGCCGCGCCCGACAAAGAGGAGCCGCCGACCCATCGCGGTGTGCTGGAAGACGTACCAAAGCACAATGGTGGCGGCGAGCGCGTAGTAAAAGCCGATGGGGATGCCGAAGACACGGGTGAGGATGACCCCTTCGATGAGCGTCATCGAGACACCGGCGATGGTGGCTGAGTCTGAGACCCACAAGATGAGCCCCGCCACAAAGTATCCGGAGCCTAGGGTGACAATGAGCGAGTGTATTCCAAAGAACAGGATGAAAAACGCATTCACCGCCCCGACGGCCGCTCCGGCCGCAATTGCCCCCAGAATCGCAAGCCCGATGGGAAGGCCGAGCTGAACGTTAATCACGGCAATCAACATGGACGAAAGGCCCATGACGCTGGCAACAGAAAGGTCAAAGTCACCCGCAGCAAGCGGGATGAGAAGCGCCAAAGTGAGCGCCACAATCATCGCGTTGGACCCCAGCATTGTCGCATAGGAGTTCCAGGCGAACATCTGGTCGGGCCGCACCGCGCCGAGCGCCAGGATAAGAAGGCCCCATGCAATCAGAAGACCGGTGCGCTCAAAGAATGAGGCAATGTTGCGGGGTTTTTGGATGCGCGGTTTCGTGCCGGCTTCAAAAGCGGCGACCTTGGCTTCAAGCGCGGCAATCCTGCCTTCAAAGTTGGGGGGATCGTCGGCCCCCCCGTCGCCAGAGATGGGCTTTGGGGTCTCGCGCACCAGTCTCAGCTCGGTCATGCGGCCGTCCTCGTCGCGCCGAAGCAGGCTTCGGCAATGGAATCTTTGCTGAGCGCGCCACCGGAGATCTCTGAGCGGATGGTGCCGCCGGCGAAGATCAGCACCCTGTGGCAGAGCGCTGCGAGCTGCTCATAGTCGGTGGAGGCGATCAGGATGGCGGCGCCTTGTTCAGCGGCCTTGTCGAGCGCATCCCAGATTTGTTGGCGCGCCCCCACGTCGACCCCTTGGGTGGGCTCATCAAGGAGGTATAGCGTCGGCCCGATTTGGAGCCACTTCGCCATCAGCGCCTTTTGCTGGTTGCCGCCGGAGAGGCCCGAAAGAGGAAGCTGCGGGTTGTTGGGCTTAACCGCAGCCTCCGCAGCAAGGGTTGCTGCGTGCCGGCCAATCGCCCCGTCCGTCAGGCCAAAGCGGCCCACCAGCTTGCGGTAGACGGGAAGGGCCATGTTGTCGCCCAAAGGCAGCGAGCCGACGCCAGCCTCCCCCAACCGGTCGGCGGGCAGAAAGGCAATCCCGGCCTTGAGCGCGGCGCGCGGCGACAGGTGAGATAGGTCAAGGGTTTCGCCATTGAGGGTGAGCGTTCCGCGGGTCTCCTGCCGGGCGCCGTAAAGCCGAGCGGGAACCGTCTCAAAGCCCGCGCCGATGAGCCCTGCGAGCCCCACAATCTCCCCAGCGCTGAGGGAGAAGCTGACCGGCCCAAAGCCAGGCCCCGCCAGCCTGTCGACCTTGGCAAGCACGTCAGCGCCGGACAGCGTTTTGCCCGCCCCTGCATAACGGTCCATGCGCTTACCCACGATGAGCTCCACAAACCCGTCATGGTCGGTGGCGCTGGTGGTGACGGTCCCCGCCACACGGCCATCGCGCAAGATGGTGGCGCGGTCGGTGATGGTGCGCACTTCATCAATGTCGTGGCTCACAAACACCACGCTCGCCCCACTTGCGGTCACCTGCCGGATGAGCGCGAAGAGCGTTTCAACGTCGGCCCGGGGCAGAAACGGTGTCGGCTCATCAAGAACAAGCACACCCGGGCGGCTTCGATGCTCTTCCGTTGCGGCAGAAAGATCCTTTGCCGCGCGCACGATGGCAAGCATCGCCTGCTCGACAGCCGACAGCGTCTCAACAGGTGCTTTGGGGTTGAGGTTGAGGCCGAATTCTTCAAACGCATCGGCCGCCCGTTTGTTGAGGGCAGGCCAGGAGAGCCGCCAGTCGGGCTCTGTCGCAAGCCGGGTCAGGGAGAAGTTTTCAGCAACGCTGAGCGATGGGATCAGGCCAAGGTTCTGGTGCACGAAGGCAAGGCCCAGCGCGTGCGCCTCCTCCCCTTTGATGGGAAGGCGCAAGGTTTGACCGTAAAGGGCAATGTCGGCCCCAGGCTCCGGGGCATGAAAGCCCGCGAGCACTTTGATGAGGGTGGACTTGCCCGACCCGTTTGAGCCGAGGAGCCCATGAACCTCACCGCGCGCAACGGTGAGGCTCACATCGTCAAGGGCGCGCGCCCCACCAAAACTTTTGGTGAGACCGCGCACGCTGAGCGCGACTTGCCCGTCCATGGGTCAGTCCGCCGCTTGAGGCCTCATCAGCCTCACTCAATGCCCCAGAGAGCTTTAAAACCTTCAATGTGCACGTCACCATAACCGTCGTTGAAGGTGGCGGGGGTGCTGGCGGTGGCAATGTTCTCATCGGTGAAGATGTAGGCTGGTGTATTGAGCGCTGTGACAGGCTCAAGACCGCACAGAAGGCGCATGTTGGCATCGGTACCGGCCATCCCGACCCAGCCAAGGGATTCGCCCACATTCATCTCCACAATGTCACCATCGCGCAGCATGTCGAGCACGAAGGGGGTGCCGTTGTAGGAAATGATTTTGGCATCCGATCCCGCAATCTGGATGGCCGGAACAGCAAACTGCGACATGGAATCGTAGATGGGGATCACATAGTTGATGGAGGGATCCGCCAGGAGCGCGTTTTGCACGGCGGGCTGGGTTTTCGTGGCCCATTCGTTGACCGGCACATTGATGTACTGGGTTTTGCAGTTTTCGCAGTGCTCTTCAAAGTAACCGAGGATGGCATCGCGCAGCGGCCCTGTGGGCGTGATCTCGTTGGGGCCGAGCACGATGGCGTTTACGTTGCCTTCGGTCTGGGTGATGGCCCAGGCAGCCAAGATCTTGCCCACCGTCACATAGTCTGTGTTGGCGGCGCCCGACATATACTCAGGAACAGTCTGCGTGGTGTCGTAGTTGTGGGTGGCGGTGACCTTCACGCCCTTCCCCGTCGCCTCCAAGATCTGCGGCACCAAGAACTCGGGCGGGATGCCGCCCTGAAGGTCGATCAGATCGTAGCCTTCGGCGACAGCGGTGTTGATCCCTTGGATCCAGCCGGCCGGGTCGAGCTGCGTTTCCCAGGTGCGAAGGTCAAAACCGATGATCCCCGCAGCATCGCGGAAGCCCCTGTTGATGGCTTCGTTGAAGGGGTTGGCGTTGGTGAGGGGAATGACGAACATCTTCTTGTCCGCCATGCAGGCTCTGGCATCGAAGGGCTCACCGGGCGCTGTAAATGTGGGGAGCGCGCGGTGCTTTTCGACCAGAGCTTTGGCCTCCTCCATCCCCGCGTGTGCGGGCAAAGCAAACGCGACGGCGGCCGCAGCGGTCATCCATCGATACACAAGCAGTCTCCTCATCTCACGCGGCTTTCGCGCGCAGTTTTGTCAGGTATTGGATCGCCTCGTCGGTGGTGGCGAGGTCGGCGTATTTGGCGCTCATGTCGTAAAGGTTGGCTTCGTGCGGGCCCGGCGCGCGGTCGCCCACAGCATCCGACACCACGATGGTGACGAAGCCGTAGCTGATGCTATCGATGCACGTGGCGCGCACGCAGCCCGACGTGGTGACCCCGGTGAGGAGCAACGTGTCGATGCCGTTCCACCTGAGGAGCGCATCCAGTGAGGTGCCGAAAAACGCGCTCGGGTATTGTTTGGTGATGAGGATATCGTCGGCCTCCATCACCAAGCCATCGGCAAGCTTTTGGGTTTCAGCCCCGGCATCGAAGCACGAAAGCGCGGGGACTTTGGCGTAGAACGCCCCGCCATCAGCGCCGCCCTTTTGGTATTTCACCTCGGTGAAGATGAGCGGCACACCCGCTGCCCGTGCAACGGGGGCAAGGCGAATGGCGTTATCGAGCGCTGTTTGGCAGCCCTCGCCCCCATAAAGGGGCGCTTCTTCATCATAGTAGGCACGGGCAAAATCAATGAGGATGATCGCCGGCCGGCGGCCCCACTGCTGACGGGCGTGGTATCCCGCGCGGGCGTAGTTCTCGTCAAGATTTTCCGCCAACGAACTACTCCGCCGCTTGGAGGAACTGCTTGAAGACGGGGGGTTTGGGTGGCTCAAACCCTGTTTCGGCTTTGCAGCGGCCCATGAGTTCGTCGAGGTTGTCAAAGCCGCGGTCGAAGAGGGCGCCTTTGGCTTTGGGCGCCATATCTTTTCGCAGCCGGGCCGTTGCCACCTCGTCCACCCGGCTTCCGCTGATCACAACGCCATAGCGCCGCGCGCCTTCTATCGTGACAAGCCCACGCTCAACGTCCTTGAGGACAAGTGCCGGGTCGCGCTCCAGCGGGTTCCCCCAGCCGCCACCGCCCCAGGTGTTGAAGTGCAGCGTATCGCCAGGGGCCACCACCACGCGGTCGCACTTGGAGGGGATGTTTTCTTCCCGCCCATCGGCGCGGACCAGCGTTTTGGTGGACCGCATCCCCGGAAGGCCGCCATTCACACCCCAAGGATAGGTCAGCCACCGGTCATCGTGGACTGAGATTTCACCATGCTCGGTAAACTCATAGGCAATGCTGATGCCGTTGCCGCCGCGATGAAGGCCTGGTCCGCCTGAATCTGGAATGGTCGCATAGTTGCGGATACGCAGCGGGATGTAGGCTTCCAAGTATTCGTTCGGGATGTTGGTGAAGGCAGGCCATAGGGAGTGCCCGTCCGGCCCATCGCCCACAGGCCGGCCCGGAATGCCACCAAACCCGATTTGGTAGAGCTGGTACCACTCGCCGGTTTTGTCGTAGCCCGCGTACATAAAGTGCGGGCTATCGGAAAAGCCCGCCGCGTTGAGGGCATCGGGCGCGCCTTGACCGAGGAGGCCGCCCATCAGGTCGAAAATCCGCCCCAACAGGTGGGTCCGGCAGGACAGTGCCGCGGGGCGCTGCGGTTTCAAGATGCAGCCCTTCGGGATCCTTACGTCGACAAGGTCGTAAAAGCCGTCGTTGAAGAGGATCTGCGGATCGAACAAGTTGATGGTGAAGGCGCCCACAAACATTTTGAACATCTCTTCGTTCAAAATGAAGTTGATGGACGAGAGCGATTGCGGGTCGCACCCCTCAAAGTCGAAGATGGCCACATCACCTTCACGCCAGAGGGTGCAGGCGATTTTGTAGGGGCCGTTGCCCATCCCATCATCGTCGATCCAGTCTTCGAAGTGGGCTTTGTGCCCGCCTTCGGGGACGATGGTGCGGATGATGTGGCGCATCGCTTCGCGGTTGCGGTCCAGCATGTCCCACATGGCGGAAATGTAGGCGTCAACGCCGAAACGCTCGATGTTTTCCCGCACACGGCGTTCAGCAAGCCGCATCCCTGCCACGATGGCAAAGAAGTCAGACTTGTTCCACTCCGGCATCCTGCAGTTGTGCAAGATGATATCGAGAATTTCTTGCTGCAGCTCGCCGCCTTTGAAGATCTTCGTCGGCGGGACGGCAATCCCCTCTTCAAAGATCATCTTGGCGTCCGTGGGGAGTGAGCCTGGGACCTTACCGCCCACGTCAGTCATGTGGCCGAACATCGCCGCCCAAGACACAAGCCGCCCCTCGTGGAAGATCGGCATCATCACCAGCCAGTCGTTCAAATGGCTGATCGCGCCGCCGCACGAATAGGGGTCGGAGGTCATGAAGATGTCGCCATCTTCGATGGTGCCGTCATAGCCCTCCATGAAGCCATGCAAGAAGGAGCCGAACTGGCCCACGACCATCTTGCCTTCCTGATTGGCAATCATGGGGAAGGCATCGTGCTGCTCGCGGATGGCAGGGCTCATGGCGGTGCGGAAAAGGACGGCGTCCATTTCCGCCCGCGCGTTGCGCAGCGCGTTTTCGACAATGTCGAGGGTGATGGGATCGATGGGCACCCGGTTGAAGGGGGCCGGATTGCTCTCGATGATCTTCGCTGGCATCGGGACCTCCTCTAGCGGGTGTTTTGGGCGCGGGCGTCCGCCTCGGGCCAAATCAAGATGTTGCCCACAGCGTCCACCACACCCACGTGCTGGGGTAGGATGAGGGCGGTGGAATCCATTTCCATCACCACGGCAGGCCCTTCGATCCGGTTGCCCGGTTGCAGCTTAGACCTGTCGTAAACGCTCGCGTCATGCCAAAGCCCATCAGTGTAGACCTTGGTGGTGTGGATGATGGCGCCCTTCGCATCAGGCCCGCCCGCGGGACGGTTTTCGCCGACCACACTCGATTCTGGCCCCTGCACCACGACCCTTAGGCTGACAATCTCGTGGGCGGCATCAAGCGCAAACGTGAAGAGCTGCTCGTGCTCAGCGTCAAACCGGGCGCTGACGGCCGCAAGCCCACTTCTGTCAAACTCATCAGGCTCAACATCGATGGGAAGGCTCATCCCCTGGCCGTGGTAGCGCACGTCGAGCTGGTAGATGACGGACTGGTCCTGAGGCGCGATCCCCTCAGCGCTGAGGGCTTCGGCGGCCGTTTGGCGCAAACCATCAAGCATCCTGCCGATTTCTCGGTCGGACGTTTCGCTGAACCGCCGCACATAGGTCTGGCTCGCCTCATTGCGCAGCCGCGTGGTCGCGTCCCCATAGGCGCACAAAACGCCAGGACCGGGGGGCACAATGGCCGGCCACGCATTGATGAGCTTGGCGAGCGCATTCACATGGAGCGGCCCGGCGCCACCGAAGCCGATGAGCGCAAAGTCGCGCGGATCGTACCCCTGCTCCACCGAGACGAGCCGCAGCGCGCCCACCATGTTTTCGTTGACGATCCTGATGATGCCCTCAGCGGCCGTCTCCAGGCCTACAGAAAGCGCATCGGCAATGGTTTGCACGGCCGTTGACGCGAGAGGCCGGCTGATCTCCAGGTCGCCGCCCAATTTGGCATCACTTGGCAGGTAACCCAGCACCACGTTGGCGTCGGTCACGGTGGGGGATTCGCCGCCCTTTTGGTAGGCGGCCGGCCCTGGAACAGCACCCGCGGACTGGGGACCGACCCGCAGCGCCTTGGTGAGTTCAGGCACGTAGGCAATCGATCCGCCGCCCGCGCCCACCGAGCGCACATCGATGGACGGCGCCCGCACCGTGACATCACCCACACGCGTTTCGCGCCGCAGCCGCGCCTTTCCGTTCTCGATGAGCGCAACGTCCGTCGACGTGCCGCCCATGTCGAAGGTGAGGAGGTTTTTGAACCCTGCCGCACCTGCAATCCAAAGCGCGCCAGCCACCCCACCTGCAGGGCCCGACATCAAAAGGTTCACCGGTGCGTCTGTCGCCGCTTGGGCCGATGAAAGTCCCCCGTCGGAGCGCAAAATCTGTAGCATCGTCCCCTCCCCCATTCTGCGGGAGAGCTCGCCTTTCAAGTTGTTGACGTAGCGGGAGACGACGGGGCGAACATAAGAGTTCACCACCGTTGTTTCGGTGCGCTCATACTCAAACATTTCCGGCATGATCGCGGCCGACATGGACACCGGAATGTCGGGCGCAATCTCCGCGGCAATGGCCGCAATTCTGCGCTCGTGGGCATCGTTGGTGTAGGCATTGAAAAGCGCG
>JBCDLN010000025.1:0-22258 GCA_038745295.1 Pseudomonadota bacterium
TCGATGGTGAAATCGACGCACTGATTGCCGGCGATGAGATGCTGGCCGATCGTCGCAACATCCTCATCAGCATTCCAGGCATCTCGGCTGTGACAGCGGCCGCCCTTTTGGCTGAGGCACCTGAGCTTGGCACGCTGACCGTCAAAGCGGTGGCCAGCCTGTCCGGGCTTGCTCCCTTCACCCGCCAGTTCTGACTCAGCGCAACGGCCCGTCAGGCACGACCACGTGGACGTGCACTTCATATACGGCATCGTTTTGGACAGCCTGCTGAACCGCTGCTCTGGCGACAGCCCGGTCGTCGGCCGAGACGGGTTCTGGGTTAGCCTACCCCAATAGATCGTGCTCGCCCCTGAAAAGCGTGCATGTTTTTTTCGCTCGATCTGATCCAGATCGAGCGAGACATGCGCTAGCGTCCAGCAGTCCCATGTGTTCGGCCGGAACGTCGTTGACGGAGATCTGACCGCTGTGCGCATCAAACTTGAATACGCCCATCTGGCCCGCTGGCGGCGAATATCGGCCACCGTTGTGGCAAGCGCAGACGGCGCTCCGTGATAGCGGGCTTCTTGTAGCGATTGGACCGGGTAGAGGCCGCCCCATTCCTCGCCGACCCTAAGCCCTGCGGCCCGCCAGCACCGGTGTCCGATAGAACCACGCACACCGTGCCCTTGTGCTTGGGCAAGCGAAAAAACGAACAGACCGATGGGCCGCCGCAGCCCACGAGGCTTGCACAAGCGCTGAAGCTGAAATGCACCCCCTTCCATCGACGAGGCAAATCCGGGTGGGATGATGTGAAGCCAATCAGCCTCAACAGGGTGACCATCGGCGACTTGCGCATGTTGACGTTTGTCTTGCGAACACTTACTCGCCCATCAGGCTTTCGTGGTGGGGGTCAAGCTTCAGCACCAGCACGAACGCGATGCCCCTGCCGTGCTCAATGTCTTGAAACAGCGCCGTGATCGCCTCCAACTCACCGGCGGAGGCGCGGATCTTAGCGGCCGGAAAGTCCAGCGGAGCCGGCCTGCCTCGCGTCAGTGTTTCGCGGTGGTCCACAGTCGTCTTTGGTTGTCGTTGCTGGCCACGGCGCGGCTCTCGACCTTAAGCGCTCGTCTATCGCGCGTCCAACTGAATGCATGGCTAAAGCAGTATAGGACAAATGATATCAAAGTATTCCTGGAAATTTCCGTGATTGAGGTAGCTCCAGACTAGCGCCTTTGCGCAATGACTTGAACGCCGGTGGCGGGGCGGAGCGTAAACCACATGCGTGGAAAGGGTTTAAACCCCGGTGCGAGGGTGAAGCGATAGCGTGCGAACAGCGTCGCTAAAATAATGACCGCTTCCGTATAGGCGAATTCTGTTCCCACACAAATGCGGGGGCCAGCGCCAAAGGGAATGAATTGATAGCGGTGCCGTTTGTCTTTCGCGTCTGGTCGAAAGCGGGTGGGATCAAACCGGTCAGGCTCATCCCAGAGGGCGCGGTGGCGGTGGAGCGCATAGGCGGCGATCAAAATGGTTGTCCCCGCGGCAACGGGTATTCCGGCAAGTTCATCATCGACCGCCGCCATACGTCCCAACACAGCTGCTGGCGGATAAAGCCGCATGGCCTCATCGACCACCTGGCGCATGATGGGAAGGGCGGCGACATCCTCCCCCACAGCAGCGCGGTCTCCCAACACGCCAGCGCATACGGATGCGACCTCTTCCTGAACATCCTGGTGGAGCGCCAAAAGGTAGATGGACCAACCGATGGCCAGCGCCGTAGTCTCATGGCCTGCAAACAACAGCGCGATGATGTCGTTGCGCAAATCAAGCCGGGTGATGCCGCCATCATCGCCGCGCGCCTCCGACATAAGAAGAGCGTCCAGCATATCAGGGGGGTCGCACGGGCCCCGGCGACGGCGCGCATCAGCAATCTGGTCGGCCATCTTGTCTAGCTGCGCACGAGAGCGGTTGAGGATGCTTCCGGGCCGCGGGACCCAAATCGGTACGCGCAAAAGGTCCATCAGAGAATAGCGGGTGACAGTGGCAAGAGCGCCGTCGATGGCGTCGGTCAGCTTGTCGCGGTCCAAGGTTTCATCGCCCGACAGCGCCAGGTCGCAGATTACATCGCGCGTTGCGCCCATGACCATAGGGAAGATGTCGAACGCGCTAGTTCCCGCCTCGGCCACCTGATTGCTGGCCACTTGTGCGGCGTGGGTCATGGTCTTTGTGTAGGCTGCCAGAGCGCGCGGCTGAAACATCGGCGACATGGCTTTGCGGTGCGCCCGCCACAGCGGCCCGGAGGCTGACACAATGTTGTCGCCCCGCCGCGGTTTCATCATCCTCAGGCCGGACTGGGAGCGCGGGTAATCGTCCGCCGCGCCCTTAAGAACCCGCTCGATCCCGTCAGGATCCATCAGCATGACCATCTTGGTGTGCGGCCCACCAGTCACGATCTTCTCGTGAAAGGCAGAGGCGGGGATCAGCTCCAGCACATTGCGCCGTGCAGCGCGGTAGGAGCCCCACACGCCCAAAGGGGCCTCGGCTGCTTTAACTCCGACAGGCACTTCGACCCGCTTATCCATCCTGCGGCCCCCTTATTCATACCCCATCGCTTGGGATGATATAGGATTAGCGGCTCGCCGAACCCGTGTCGCAGCATCACATGGGCGCTACTTGTCGTTCTTGCGCTTGATGGTTGCCGCGGTGGCGCGGTAGCGCTTGAGGTAGGCGTGATAGATGCTCTGGGGCGACTCTTTCTCGCCTCGTGCGATCAGATCGTTGAGGATCACGATCTCATCGTCATAGTGGCCGGTGCTGGCGTCACCTGTTCCACCTTGCAGCGAGAAGAACCTGCAAATCAGCACAGCTTGTAAGGTGAACTTGTGTTCGTAGGCGAGAAATGCTTTCGCAAAGTCGGTCTCGTCTTCAATCTTGCCGAAGGTCATTCTGCACTCTTCGAGCAGTGAGGTGGCGTAGCCCGGCTTAATGATCGACTGGATGTTGTGGTTCTCTTCAACGTTCCGCTGTATTCCCCAATTGTCGCGGTAGCTGAACTTGAAGTAGCGGTCATCGATGTTTTTGCGCTTAAGCATTCCATCCACGATGAAGCTGCGCAACCGGCGCAGAGTGATTTCACGCTCTTCGCTTGAGGTGTGTTTGTAGGGTTGGAAGCTGTTGAACCTCAGAGCGATTTCCCGGTCATGACTATAGTGCATAGTCTCCAGGAGCTTGTTCATGGCCATGAGTGTTTCGCCGCCAGGGTGGATCCGGCGGTTCGCCATTTCGCCTGAATCATAGGCAAGGTGCAGGAGTTGAAACCCAAGCAGTGTCTCGCGGGTGGCGTCATTCCAGGAGCCATTTTGGTCGAGTTCGGTGCCAAACTCGTTGATGCCAGCGTAGAGGAGGCGGTTGAGGTAGTATTGCACGGCCTTCACATCGAGTTCTTCGTTGACACCTCCGTCGCCAACACTCTGTCGGATGATTATTTTCATTTTTGCCATTGTTTAAGTCCTGAAGTAATGGGGCGACATGGACGCTGGTTGCTTGGGTACCGATGTGCTGACGATTGATCGGCGTTAAACGGGGGTTTGAGCAGGGTGGACCTGCGCAGATGCATCAACGCGCCGAGCCCGGGAACGCCACGAGGCAGCCGCGCGGAGTGGGTGGCGCCCCTTTGCAGTTCACAATGGGTTCAGCGCCGCACTTGCATGAGAGGCTGGAGCACGCCACCACCTCCAGAATAAGCCCTGAAACGGTGGCTTCGGCCCAAAAAAGAGGGGATCTCACATGGTCTCGTCCCACCTGCCTCGGTTCCGCACGCTCCTCCTGTCAGGTGCGCTGTGTGCCTATGTCGCTTTGTCTGCCGCGCCGCAGGCGGCCGCCCAAGATGCAGCGGGCACCAACATTGATGTGACCCGCGTCACACTCGCCACGGGCGGCTTGGCGGAGGTGGAAGGCATCATGGCCGAGCCTGGCGACACGATGCGCTTTGCCATTGAACGGGCGCTGGTGGCTGATGTGCTGCGCACCCTCGTCATCACCGGGGAGGCGCCGGTGCGCGCCATCGACCTTGAGGCGGCCGAGCCGGTGGGCGAGCGCTCCATCACCGGCCGGCTTTTGAGCGGGGATTTGGCGAACCCAGCCACGATTTTGCGGGCGCTGGTGGGCGAAGAGGTGGAGGTGCGCGGCGGGGCAACGCAGCTCACCGGCCGGCTCCTCGCCTTCACGCCTGTCATTCTTGAAGCGGGTGGGGACACTGGCGCCCGCGCAGCACTCAGGATCGCTGTGGCGACAGAGGATGGGCGCGTCGCCTATGCAACATTCGAAACCGAAAGCCCGCTGGCCATCGAAGGCCCGGCCGTGAGGGCGCGGATGCAGGATGTGGTGCCAGCGCTTCGCCAAAGCGTTGACGATGGGCGGCGCGAACTCACCGTCAAACTTGGGGCGGAGGCGGCAGCTGGCTTTTCATTCGTGGTGCCCACCACGGTGTGGCGGCCGTCCTACCGCGCGATCTTGGGGAGCGGTGGCGCGGTTGACCTTCAAGGCTGGGCGACCCTTGAAAACACCACAGGGCTCGACTGGAACGGGATCGATCTGCGCCTCGCCGTCGGCACGCCCGTCGCTTACCGGCAAGACGTTTATGCACCACTCAGGACCAATCGTCCCTTGGCCCCGTTCGCAGTTGGGCGCACGGCTGTCGGTCCTGCGCTATCTGCCGAAGAAGAAGAACAACTGCGGCGGTCGCTGACAAGGTACGCCCAGCCGTCAATGGCGCAGCTCAATGCGATGCGGGCCCGCGATACCGAAGCCGCCCCCGCACCATCATCCCCCGCCGCCCAATTGGAAACGGGCGGCCCAGCGCTGGTGGGGAGCGCCTCAACCCTTTTCCCTGTCGCGGGCGCCATTGATCTTGCCGCAGGCCGCACGCTCACCGTCCCTTTCCTCGATGGTTCGCAGGACGCTGAGCGGATCGCGTACCTGGAGCTTGATGCCAATCCCGCCGCAATGGATGCCCTCGACATTGCCTTTGACCCTGACGCCACCGTTCCTGGCGGGCTCATCGCGGTCTACGACGAGGCAGGGTTTGTGGGCGACGCCCGCTTTGCCGGCGCCGATGGTGGCGAGCGGTCCATCCTACCCTTCGCCCGCTCCACCGACGTCAACATCAAAGTGACGCGCCAAACCCGGCAGCTGCTGTCGCGCGCCAGCATCGTTGACGGCATGTTGAGGGTCCGAAGGGAGGCGCGGCGCCAGATGGTGCTGGCGGTGGAGGCGGCTGAGCCCATCACCCTTGTTGTGGACGTTCCGCGCATCGGCAACGAAGCGCTGAGCGCCGATACACCGCTCCCCCATGAGCTGACGGACCACACTCAGGTGACGAGCCGTCTCAGGATCGATGTTCCCGCCGGCCCCACACGGATCGACCTCACCGGAAGCCGGCCTCTCACCGAGCAGTACACGGTCAGCAACATTCCCACCGCCGTGATCGATGAGGTGCTGGCCATTGGCGGTGCGGTGGATGAAGACACCGCCGCGCGCCTGCGCCGTGTGGCCGAGGCAGCCCAAACCATCGCCGCCATCGACCGGCAGATTATGCGCCTTGAGACCGATGTCTCAGACCTCAGAGAGGCCGTCAGCGCCGACAGGGAGACGCTAGAGGCGATCGACGTGTCCACCCCGGAAGGCGCTAGGATGCGCGACAGGATTGTCGCCCGGTCTGATGAGATCGATGGGTTGTTGACCACGCTGCGCACTCTCAGAGGCGAACGGCTTGAGGCGGAACAGGCAATGCGCAATCCTTAGCCGCACATAACAAAGACTGTTCCACCCGGGGCGAGGCAATGTCGGACCTCATCAGCTATCTCACCACCGTTCGCTTTGGTGTAGGCGCCATCGGCGAACTCAAGAATGTGCTGAGCGCACACGCCATCAAGCGGCCTTTGGTGGTGACCGATGCTGGCCTTTACCGCTCAGGATTGGTGGAGGGCTGGCTGGATGCAGGGGGGATGGCGGCCGCGCCCGTCTTCGCCGAAACGCCCGAAAACCCAACCGAAGAGGCGGTCGAGGCGGCCCACACCGCGCTCCATGTTCATGATGCGGATGGGCTGATTGCCATTGGTGGAGGCTCACCCATCGACCTTGCCAAGGGCGTCGCCCTGATGGCGACCCATGACGGTCCTTTGGAAAACTACGCGGCAATCTATGGCGGCGTGGGCCGGATTGGGAGCGTCCTTCCCCTCATTGCCATTCCCACCACGGCCGGAACAGGGAGCGAGGTGGGGCGCGCCGCCCTCATCACCCTGCGCAATGAGCGAAAACTTGGGTTTGTTTCACCCAATCTCATTCCCACCGTGGCGATCTGTGACCCTGAATTGACCCTGCCGCTGCCGGCCCACCTCACCGCCGCCACAGGGCTCGACGCCATCAGCCACTGCGTCGAGACGTTTTTGAGCCCTCGCTATAACCCGCCCGCCGACGCCATCGCCCTTGATGGGCTTGCTCG
This sequence comes from Pseudomonadota bacterium, assembly GCA_038745295.1. GTDB lineage: Bacteria > Pseudomonadota > Alphaproteobacteria > Rhizobiales > Amorphaceae > Acuticoccus. Next base: position 6,482 of record JBCDLN010000025.1, read on the forward strand.
GGCCTACAGCACCATTGGTATTGCTGTCGCCGACGGTCACAACCTCAACGCCCGCGCCGATATGATGATGGCGGCGCTCCAAGGCGCTCTTGCCTTCCAAAAGGGGCTGGGTGCCATCCACTCGGCCTCCCACGCCCTTGGCGGCCTCAAAGCGCTGCGCCTTCATCACGGCACGCTCAACGCCGTGCTGTTGCCCCACGTGTTGCGGCTCAACGAGCCGGCTGTGCCTGAAAAGTTTGTCCGATTGCGCCACGCCCTTGGCCTTGAGCCGCACGACGATGTGGCCGCGGCATTTTCTGCCCTCAACGCCTCGTTGGGGCTGCCGGAAAGCCTGGGCGCCATGGGGGTGGACGCCGCCGTGCTTGATAAAGTGGCGGCCTGGTCGCAGGCCGATCATTCCACCGCCACCAATCCCGCGCAGATGACTGTCGAACGGTTCCGCACCCTCCTTGGCGAGGCGCTATAGGCCTGCCTCCAACTCCTCCTGCACCACAGCAAGGAGGTGAAGCACGTGGGGCGCATAAGACCGCCACACATGGATCTCGAAGCGGTGTGCGGCCCGCTTCAACAGCACAATCCCAACTCCATCGAACACAGTGCGCGCGCCGCAGCCCACCGCCATCGCCTCCACATCGCGCGGGCAGCCGGCGCTCAGCGCATCGGCAGCGCCGTCACCCTCAACGACAATGACCAGCTCCCGATCGCCCACGCCCACAAGGCTGTGGGGCTCCTTGATGGGGGATCGGTCAGCGAGCCCCTCCCACCCATCGCCTGCGGGCGCTGTGAGCATCCACTCGTCGGGGCCAAGGGCGAGGGCAAGCCTTTGGCCCGCTTCGGTGATGGTGCCGATCTTGGTGGGGAGGGGATGGCCAAGCGCCTTGCCGGCGCCCTCACTGTCAGCGGTTCTGAGGCTAAGCCGCACGCCCGCCTCTATGGTGGTCACGGTGATGGGCGCAGGCGTTTCCTCAACCATTGAGACGCTCTCCGGCCGGGTCATAAAAAGCGGGCGCCACGATGGTCGCAGCATGGAAGGCGTCAGCCATGGGAAGGTAGATTGTCTCGCCCAACCGGCTGCATCCGTTTTCGATGACCGCCAGCGCAATGGAACGCCCCACGGCATCGCTAAAGTAGGCGGAGGTGACGTGGCCAATCATCGGCAAGGGGAGGGGTTTGAGGGGGTCGGCCACCACTTGCGCCCCTTCCTCCAGGACCGTGCCCGGGTCCTCTGTCAAAAGGCCGACGAACTGGCGCCGCCCCTCTTTCACAAGGTCAGGCCGCATGAGCCCGCGCAGACCCACGAAGTCGGCCTTCTTTCGCCCGATGGCCCAGGCTAGGCCCATGTCCTCAGGGGTCATCGTCCCGTCAGTGTCTTGGCCGACGATGATGTAGCCCTTTTCGGCCCGCATGAGGTGCATCGCCTCGGTGCCGTATGGTGTGATCCCGTAAGGGGCGCCCGCTTGCAGGAGCGCGTGCCAGACTTTGAGCCCAGAGCGCGCGGGGACGTTGATCTCAAAGCCCACCTCGCCGGTGAAACTCACCCTAAAGAGGCGCGCGGGCACCCCGGCCACCTGGCAGGACGCCACCGACATATGGGGAAAGCTTTGCGGGGAAAGGTCGAGCCCTTCCACCAGCGGTTTGAGTGTACGCCGCGCGTCAGGACCGTTGAGCGCGATGGCCACATACTCTTCTGTCGTCGACGTCAGCCACACCTTAAGATCCGGCCATTCCGTCTGAAGGTAGTCCTCCATCTTGGACAACACGTGCGAGGCGCCGCCCGTGGTGGTGGTCACGTGAAAGCGATCCTCACCAAGGCGCGCCACAATCCCATCATCGCGGATGAAGCCATCTTCGCCCAACAGGAGACAGTAGCGGCACCGGCCCGGCGCCAACTTGAGGAGGGGGTTGGTGTAGAGCCGGTTTAAGAACTCGGCCGCATCAGGTCCCACCACCTCAATCTTACCCAACGTGGAGGCATCGAAAATCCCCACGGCGCGGCGTGTGGTGCGGCACTCGCGCGAGAGCGCAGCCGCCATGGTTTCGCCGGCGCGGGGAAAATAGCGGGCCCGGCGCCACAAGCTCACCGGTTCAAAGACAGCGCCTTCTTCTTCAGCCCAAGCGTCGATGGGCGTCTTGCGCGTCACCTCAAAGCCCGCGCCGCGACGGTAATTGGCGATGGTGCCAAACGTTGTGGGGGTATAGGGCGGCCTAAAGGTGGTGAGGCCCACTTCAGGCGGGCTCATCCCCAGCGCATCCGCCGCCACCTGGAGCGCGTTGATATTGCTGAGCTTCCCCTGGTCGGTGGCCATCCCGTTGGTGGTGTAGCGCTTGACGTGTTCCACTGAGCGCATCCCTTCGCGCACGGCAAGGCGGATGTCCTTTTGGGTCACATCGTTCTGAAAGTCGGTAAAGACCTTGCGGCCTTGGCCGATGGGCTGGCCGCTGTGCCCTGTCTCCTCGCGCTCACCGTGAAGACTATAGGCGTGCGGCGAGACGGTCAGGCCCACAGCGCTTGCAGCAGCAACGCCGGCGCGATCACCATCATCAAGGGCAGTCCCAACGCCCCAAAGACCGCGGCTGGCACCAGCCACCTCACAGGCTTCACCTGTGGTTTTTGGCAAAAACGCCCCATCCTGAAAGGTCAGCGCGCCTTTGGTGTGCGAAAAAAGGTGCACCGAAGGGGTCCATCCGCCTGACATCAGCAGCGTATCGCAGGGGAGCGTTTCGCGCCCCATGTCGCTTTCCACGGTGAGGGCGCGAACCCTGAGCCGCCCCCCCGTCGCTAACGGCCGCGCTCCGGGGATCACCCGAATACCGCGCTCAGCAGCTCCTTTCATGAGGGACGGGCTAATCGCCCCCCGCCCATCCACAAGAGCGCCCACCGTCATCCCCGCGTCGTGGAGATCAAAGGCGGTGCGGTAAGCGCTATCGTGACAGGTGACAACGCAGGGACGGCGCCCAACAGCAACGCCATAGCGGTGGAGGTAGGTGAGGGCGGCACCGGCGAGCATGACGCCGGGGCGGTCATTGCCATCAAACAAGAGCGGCCGCTCCAGCGCACCTTGCGCGAGCACCACGTGCTTGGCCCGAACCCGCCAAAGCCGCTCCCGCGGTGCGCCGTTTGGCGGGCTCGCCAGATGGTCGCTCACCCGCTCCACAAGGTTCACCATGTTCTGGTGGTCGTAGCCGATGGCGGTGGTTCGGCATAAGGTTTTGACGCCGGATTGGGCGAGCGTCGCGTTGGTTTCAGCCAGAAAGGCAGCAGGCTCTTTGCCGTCAATCTTCAGCTGGGGCGAGAGGAGCAGGCTGCCCCCCAATTCGGCGGTCTCTTCGCACAGCGTCACCGTTGCGCCGGAGCGGGCGGCGGCAAGGGCAGCGGCTAGCCCCGCCGGCCCGGCCCCCACCACCAACACATCGGTGTGATGGTAGCGGGCTGCGTAGCGGTCAGGATCGGGCGCTGTGGGGGCTGTGCCAAGCCCCGCCGCCCGCCTTATCAGCGGCTCATAGACGGTGCGCCAGAAGCTGCGCGGCCACATGAACGTCTTATAGTAAAACCCAGCCGGGATGAGCCGCGCCAGGCGATCGTTGACGGCGCCCACGTCAAACCGGAGCGAGGGCCATCGATTTTGGCTCACCGTTTCAAGGCCCTCATAGACCTCCTGGAGAGTGGCGCGGGTGTTGGGCTCTTCGCGCCCATCGCCTCGACGGATTCCAATGAGCGCATTGGGCTCCTCAGACCCCGCCGTCACAATCCCTCGCGGCCGGTGATACTTGAATGAGCGGCCCACAAGGTGGATGTCATGGGCAAGGAGGGCTGAGGCCACTGTATCGCCCGTCAAAGGTGAAGCGGACAGCCGTGTTGGGATCCACCCGGCCCCGCCCGGCAATGCGCATCGGTGCTTTTGAGACAGTCTTTGCCGGGGCTGTCGTGTCTGGCGAGAACGGGCTCGCCGCGCCGATCGTCACCGTCATGGCCGTGCCTTTTCAGGCGCACTTGCGAGCGCACTTTTAAGCGCACTGAGGTCCGGCATTGGGGTGCCGATTTTGTAGGTGGCTAAGATGCGGTCGCTCACCGTGTCGCGCACGACATTGAAAAACCGGCCGCATCCGTGGGTATGCCGCCATCGCTCAACGTGCAGCCCTTTGGTGTTGGCGCGAATAAACAAGAAGTCTCGCCAGGCCTCATCACTGACAGCCGCCGGGTCCTGAGGCCGCACAATGTGCGCTTGCCCCGCGTAGGTGAACTCCACCTCGGGAAACATCTCATCGCAGTAGGGGCAGTGGATTAACAGCATGGCAAATCCCTAATGCGCTACGGCGGCAGCGGCCGCTTCATCGATGAGGCGGCCGGTGGTGAAGCGCTCCAGCGTGAAGGGGGCGTTGATCGGGTGGGGACTGTCGTGCGCGATGGTGTGGGCCAAAACGTGCGCTGAGCCGGGGGTGGCTTTAAAGCCGCCCGTCCCCCACCCGCAGTTGACGTAAAGGCCCGGCACGGGGGTCTTGCCCAGGATCGGCGATCGGTCCGGCGTCACGTCCACAATCCCGCCCCAGGTGCGCAACATGCGCATGCGTGAGACTGTGGGAAACATCTCGCAAATGGCGGCTAGGGTGTGCTCGATGATCTGAAAGCTGCCGCGCTGACTGTAGCTTGTGTACTGATCGGTGCCCGCGCCAATCACAAGCTCCCCCTTGTCGGACTGGCTCATATAAGCGTGGACGGTGTTCGACATCACAACGCAGGGCATCAGAGGCTTCACAGGCTCCGAGACCAGCGCTTGGAGCGGGAAGCTTTCGAGCGGCATTCTCACGCCGGCCGTCTCCATGAGGACCGAGGTGTGACCTGAGGCCGACACCGCCACTTGCTTGGCGCCAATGAAGCCCTTCCCTGTTTCAACGCCCGTCACCTTGCCGCCAGCGTCCCGCCGGATGGCAAGCACCGGGCAGTTTTGGATGATATCCACACCCCGGGCGGCGGCGGAGCGCGCGTAGCCCCAGGCCACAGCGTCATGACGGGCGGTGCCGGCGCGCTCTTGAAGCGCTGCACCCAGCACCGGGAAGCGCGCGTCAGGCGAGACATTGAGGGGCGGGCAGTAGGCCTTCGCCTCCTCCGGCGTCAGCCAACGATTGTCGACCCCGTTGAGCCGGTTTGCATGAATGTGCCGCTGCGCGCTTTGAACGTCGTGAACCGTATGGGCGAGCATCATCACGCCCCGGCGCGAATACATCACATTGTAGTTGAGATCTTGGGAGAGGCCCTCCCACAGATCGACGGCGTGATCGTAGAGCCGCGCGCTTTCGTCATAAAGGTAGTTGGAGCGAATTATGGTGGTGTTGCGGCCGGTATTGCCGCCGCCCAGCCAGCCCTTATCGATCACAGCAACATTGGTGATGCCGTGCTCTTTGGCAAGGTAGTGGGCTGTGCCCAACCCATGGCCGCCTGCGCCCACGATCACCACGTCATAGTGGGATTTTGGCTCAGCCTCAGGCCACTGAGCGCTCCAATCGTCCCGCCCGGTGAGGGCGTTCTTCAAGAGTTGCAGCGCGGAAAAATGCGTCACGGCAAACCACCTACGCGAGACAGGGCACCCCATTACCTTGCACTGTGACGGCCGGCTCGGTACTGAATGGATGCGACATACCAGTTGAGTTTTTGCGACAGTGCCGGCCCTCAAACCTCGCCCCAATCTCTCCGTCGGCTTTATCCTCACGCACCGCTTCACGTTGGGCGCGTTTGCCAACTTCGTGGACGTTTTGCGTCTTGCTGCTGATGAGGGGGATCGCTCCCGGCCCATTAAATGTCGCTGGAGGGTGCTGTCGCACAATGGGGCGCCGGTGCGCTCAAGCTGCGGTGTGGCGGTGCAGCCTGATGCGCCGCTCAGCGATCCTTTGGAGGACCACTATCTTGTGGTGGTGGGCGGCCTGATCGACGAAACGGCCCGCCTTGATGAGGCTTATGTGGCGTTCCTCAAACGCGCATCCGCCCAAAACGTGCCTTTGGTGGGGGTGTGTACGGGGGCGTTCGTCCTCCACGCGGCCGGGCTGATGGAGGGCTATCGCTGCTGTGTCAGCTGGTTTCATCGCGATGATTTCTTGGAGAGCTTTGGTGGGGTTGAGCCGGTGTCGGATCAGATCTTTGTGGTCGATCGGGACCGGATCACCTGCTCGGGTGGGGCAAGTTCAGCTCACCTTGCAGCCCATCTGGTCGCCCGTCATGTGGGGGAGGGAGCGGCCCGCAAAAGCCTCAACATCATGATGATCGATGAGGCGATGGCTGCCGAAAAACCCCAGCCCGAGCGGCTCCCGGGGCTCACGACGGATGATGCTCTTGTGCGCAGGGCCTTGAAGATTATGGCCGATGCGTTGCCGGCCACGCTGACGGTAGAGCGGCTTGCCCATCGTCTGGGCCTCAGCCGGCGCCAATTGGAGCGGCGCTTTCAATCCGCCCTCAGCCTTTCGCCGGGGGCCGCGGCGCGGCGGGTGCGTTTATCTGCCGCCAAGCGCCAGCTTGAAGCCACCACCCACTCGCTTGCCCGGATTGCCGCCGAAACCGGCTTTAGCGATGGCGCCCATCTGATCCGCACGTTTCGCAATGAGATGGGGCAGACGCCAGCCGTTTGGCGCAGCCGCCAGCGTGCCCTTCGCTCATAACACTAGGCTAGCGCATGTCTTGCTCGATCTGGATGAGATCGAGCGAGGAAAGCATGCGCGCTTCTGAGGGGCGAGCACGTTTTCATCCGCTCAGTTTGGATCAAACTGAGCGGACCGTGCTCTACGGGTTGCGCATCTCATCAAGCGTGGCGCGGATGCGGGAGAGTTTGGGCAGGACCGCCTCGAACGTGTCAAACCCCACGTCTTCAGCCAGCATTTGAAGGGCGGGCGTGATGGCTATGATGGCATCTTCACGCATTTGCCGGCCTTCTTGGGTGATGAACACCCTTTTGCCGCGGCCATCCTCAGGGTCTGGCTGCACATCAATGAGCCCCCGTGCGGCCAGCTTTTGGACGGTGTTGGTCATGGTCCCTTTCGAGACTTGGAAGGCAAAGGCCAGGGACTTCAGGGACTTATTGTCCCCAAGGCGCACCAGATGGTTGAGCACGGAAAAGTGGGGCAACAGCAGTCCGCCCGGCATCACGGCCTCAAACCGGGTTCTGGCGAGCTGCTCGATGATGCCGATTTCGTTGAAGACGGCAAAAAGCAGCGCGCCGCCTTGCGGTGTGTGTGGAGCGGAGGGGTCTTTGGCCATGGCCTCCACTCTTCCACGGGCCGCGGTGGAGCGCGAGAGCATCGCCAAGGGTGATCCCCGTGGCGCGAATTGCTCTAGACACTCACCATACGCGTCGAAGCTGGCCAGCGGGGACTGGGCGGCACCTCAGGCCCATAACCAATGCGCGCCAACATCTGAACGCGGCGAGGGGTTTCCACACCCAACGTGTCATGAACATCGGCAAAAGGGCCCGCCATTTCTGGAAACTCCTGCAGCGCTTGGCTGAGTGGCTGCGTGGCAACCCCAGCTCCAGTGGCGGCAAGGTTAAGGCGGAGCCAATCGCGTCCTGCTTGAAGTTGCGCGGTGCGGCTATCGTCATCGCTCGTCAGCCAGATAAAGCCTTGGCTCGATCCAATCAGCCCCTTGTACATATCCTCCCCACTCTTGAAGGCCGTTGAGTTGGGGTCCGCCAATGTCTCGCGCGTGAGCAGTCCCGCAACTGCCAGCGTTTCCAGGAACGCCCCGCCAAGGTCGATCCCGTCCGGGCTCCTGTTGATTTCAGATTTCCCGATCCGCATCAGGTTGACGCTCTCTTGATGAGTGCGCGGGGTGTTGGCCTCCACCTGCCACGCCTGCCAGGCAACTTCCCGAAGCGCGGCGACTTTGGCGGGATCGACCGTCCCCTCAGCAGTGCCGCCGGCTGCTTTGATGAACCCCATCATTGTGTCGGCCGTCAGGGCGCGATCTTGGTCAAACGCTTCCTTGTTGGACCGTCGGTAGGGGGCGTGCTGAAAAAGGGGGTCCTTGGCCAAACCCTTGCTCGGCACAAGCTGAAGGTGAGCGATGGGCCGCGCGTCAAGCCGGCCGTCAACCGGCGGGGCACCCTCTGGAAATGGGCTCACCCTGACGTCATACTCCTGATCTTGGGCCGCGAGGATGAAGAGCTCCAAAAAGCAGCCGAGACCAATCAGGACTTGGCGATCAAAGGGATCGGTCTCCGGCAGCCGTCGGTCAAGCTGGCAGTAAAGCTGCGCTTCGTCGTTGCCGTTGAAGGCCATCAGCCAGGGCTGCCTGTTGTGGGGATTGGGCGCCAGCACAGCCCATTCCATGGCAGCCACGCGCGGATCGGCGCTGAGGGCGCCGGGACTTTGCCAAGGCGCGCGGGCAGCGTGGGGCGTACGCGTGGCGGCAAAGAGGCTGCCGCCTGCAACACCTGCCAACACAACACCGGACGCACCCAAAAGGACCTTGCGGCGCGTGATCATGCGCTCCTCCTGATTTGGTTTGATGTCAAACTATATAGTTTGATGTCAAACTAAAATCAAGGCTTCACCTCACGAATGTGCCGTGGCATGTAGCCGGCGTGTCAGACACGCCGCTTGCCGTCATCACAGGTGCATCGTCGGGGATCGGCGCAGCGCTTGCCCACGAAATCGCCCGCGATGGGATATCCCTGATCCTCATCGCCCGGCGAGTGGACAGGCTGCGCGCCCTTGCCGAAACGCTCCCAACAGAAGCACAGGTGTTTCAAGCTGATCTCACCGAACACGGCGCCATGGACGCGGTGGGCTCCATCTTGTCCATGCTGCCGCGCGCCCCCGATATTTTGGTCAATAACGCCGGGATCGGTCAGGGCGGACCGTTCGCCTTGGGCTCGCCGGCCCGCGATCTTGAAATCATCGACCTCAACGTGCGCGCCTTGGTAGACCTCAGCCATCGCCTGCTCCCGGCGATGCTAGAGCGGGGATCAGGCGGGATTTTGAACATTGCGTCCTTGGCGGCGTTTCAGCCTGGACCCAATGCGTCGGTCTATTATGCCAGCAAAGCCTTTGTGTTGTCCTTCTCCGACGCGCTCCACGAAGAGCTGAAGGGGACCGGCGTCACCATGAGCGCTGTCTGCCCCGGCCCTGTTGAGACGGAGTTTTTCGACAGAGCCGGGATGGAAGGTGTGCGGCTTCGCAAAGCGGTCTCATCGATGAGCGCGCAAAAGGTGGCTGAGGTCAGCTGGCGCGGCTTTAAGCGCGGACACCGGCGGATTTATCCAGGATTGGGCGCAAAAATGCGGGCCATGACAGCTGGTCTCACGCCCACATCGATGGTCATGCCTGTGGTGAAAGCGCTCAACAGCGAGCCTCGCAACACCTCCGACTGATGGGACGGTTGTCTCACCGATGATCGCTGCCATTTGTGCACTTGCGAAGGGGCGTTGGCCCGAGGAGCGCGCTGATGTCCCAAACCATTGAGACGACTGTGCTTGAAACCAACAGCGCCTCACCGCCCGTCCTCAGTGCATTTACGCCCCATCCTGATCGGTTTGCTGCCATCGAAGAGGCGCATGCCCGACCCTCGATGCCGGTGGTGTCGCCCTGTGTCGTGCTGCACTTGGCGTTTGGCGCAAGCGATGAGGAAACAGTTGAGGCCATCCACCAAGCCGCCTATGGCGAGCCGCAGGAGGGGTTTGCCCGCCACGTGATGCGCCAAGCTGGCGGGCTGACCATTAAGTTTGAGCGTCACACCGAGTTTGTCTCCATCACCATCATGTCTAAGGACGGTGTGGACGCGGTGGAGGCGCCACTCAGGCGGTTGCGCAAGTTGAAACCCAAGGGGCTCACGCTTCTTGTGGCGATCCGGGTCTTTGTGGTGGAGCAGCCCGCCGAACCGTTCCACCCCCTCGATATCGGCGGCAGCTTGCGCGGCGACATTCGCGTCTCCTCAAGCCTAAGGCCATCGACGGAGGGGTTCATCGACGTGCAGGTGGCGGTGGACAATCTGGGCTCTGAGCAGCTTGGCCGGCGCGTCCAAAGGGTGTTGGAGGCTGAAACCTACCGCACCATGACGCTGATTGGCCTGCCGCTTGCCCGGCGCGTTGGCGCGGAGATCTCGGTGTTGGAGGATGAACTTGCCCAGATTACCGCAGCCCTTGCCGATTCAGAGGGCGGCGACCAGGAGATTTTGGACCGCATCCAGACCCTATCGGCCAAAACCGAAGCCATGCGCGCGCGCACCCGCTACCGCTTTTCAGCCTCCCGCGCCTATGCGGTGCTGGTGGAAGAGCGGCTTGACGCTTTGGGCGAAGCCAAAATTGGCGAGCGACCCACGTTGAGCGGCTTTTTGCGCACCCGGCTTGCGCCGGCGGTGCGCACCATCGTCTCAGCAGAACAGCGCCAGAGCGAACTGTCAGCATCGGTGGGCCGCGCCCTCAGCTTGTTGCGCGCCAGGGTCGATGTATCGCTCGACCGGGCCAACCAAGACATCTTGCAATCGATGAACGAGCGCCAATACCGACAACTCATCTTGTCGGAGGCGGTGGAAAGCTTGTCCGTGATTGCGATCAGCTACTATCTGTTGGGTATCATCAGCTACCCCGTCAGATCGCTGATGGAGCTTGGCTGGCTCCCTGTGTCTCAAACCTTGGCGCTCGGTATTTTGGCGCCGTTCGTTGCGTTTGGCGTGTTTGCCGTTTTGCGCGCCATCCGCAATCGGCTCTTGCCAAAGCCATAGCGTCACCGGACCGCTAAAACCGATCACTTCTCCGCTTTGCCGGCGCGCCCTGCGCCCGTCAGATGTCCTTCAGCAGCCTCAACGCATCATAGACGGCCGCGTGGATGTTCCGGCTCGCCACAGCATCGCCAATGCGGAAGAGCTGGTAGGTGCCGGCCGGGTTGGTGGCAATGGTTTGGGGCAACCCGCCAAGCATGGCGTTGAGGTCGACCTCGCCTTTATTCACCGAAGCATCCCGCAAGGAAAAGTAGACATCATCAAGCGGTTGGGTGCCATTTTCGATGACAATCTGATCGGCCTCCCGCTCGACCGTCCTGCCGCCATACTCATCATAAAAATGCGCCCGCAGCCGATTGCCCTGGCGGGTGATCGCGACCAGACGCAGGTTGAGCGTCGTCGTCACCCCATGGTCGGAAAACACCTTGAAATACGGGGGATAGGAGGTGCCGCCCACCTCCGGGCCCAAGACGCGCTCAGGCGTCACAATCTCCACCGATGCGCCGGACGTCGCCAAGTATTCGCTCACCGTGAGGCCGGGGTGGGCGCCATTGTCATCAAAGACAATCACATCGCGCCCGGGGCGAACGGTGCCTGAAAGAATGTCCCAGCTTGATGTGGCAAGATCTTCGCCTGTTTCGAGGAAGCTATGGTCGGGCATTCCGCCGGTGGCGATGACAACAACATCAGGCGCCTCTTGGCCAATGTCATCCGCTTCGGCGTAAGTGTTGCACCGCACATCAACGCCAAGACGCTCGCACTCAGAAAGGCGCCAGTCCACAATCCCCAAGATCTCCCGGCGCCGCTTCAGGCCTGCGGTGAGGCGGATCTGTCCCCCCGGCTCATCTTGCGCTTCAAACAGCACCACCTGGTGGCCCCTCTCGCCAGCAACACGTGCGGCTTCAAGCCCAGCAGGTCCTCCCCCCACCACCACCACTTTGCGGCGCGGCCCTTCCGATCGGGCGATGACATGGGGCATCAACCCTTCGCGGCCCGTGGCGGCATTGTGCACGCACGCCGCCTCGCCGTTATAGATGCTGTCGATGCAGTACCCCATGCCCACACAGGGCCGGATAGCCTCTTCGCGGCCGGACAAGATTTTCTCGATAATATGAGGGTCAGCAATGTGCGCCCGCGTCATCCCAACAAGGTCCAGCTTGCCACTTGCAAGGGCATGACGGGCAGTCGCCACATCTTGGATGCGGGCGGCATGCATGGTGGTGATTTTGGTGTGGCCGCGCACCTCGCCAGCAAAATCAAGGTGCGGCGCTGAGCGGGCCCCCATTCCGGGAATCACCCGCGACAGCGCCTCTTCTGTATCGAGCGCCCCGCGGATCACGTTGATGAAATCAATAAGACCCGACGCAGTAAAGCGGCGGGCAATCTCCAAACCTTCATCGCGCGTGATGCCATTTTTCATGTCTTCATCGCACACAAGACGAAGGCCCACGATCATATCGCCGACGCGGGCGCGGATCGCCTCCAACACCTCAAAGCCAAAGCGCATCCGGTTTTCGAGGCTGCCGCCATAGTCATCCTCCCGCAGGTTGGTGCGAGGGGATAAAAACTGGTCGAAGAGATGGCCGTAAGCGGTGATCTCAATTCCGTCGAGCCCGGCTTCTTTCACCTTTTCAGCCCCGTCGGCATAGGCGCTGATCACGCGCGAAATGTCCCAGTCTTCCATGGCCTTGGGATAGCAGCGGTGCGCCGCCTCCCGCACCGAGGATGGGGCAACGATGGGCAGCCAATCGCGCGCTGCCCAAGAGGTGCGCCGGCCAAGGTGGGTGATTTGGATCATCACCGCAGTGCCATAGGCATGGCAGCCATCGGCAAGCTCTGAGAGCCATTTGACCGATTCGTCCCGAAAGAGCTCGATGTTGCCGAACGACTGGGGACTGTCCGGCGCCACCACGGTGGACCCGCCGATCATGGTGAGCCCAATGCCGCCCTTCGCTTTTTCCTCGTGATAAAGCCGGTAGCGCTCCTTAGGCAGACCCCCTTCGGTATAGGCGGGCTCGTGCGCGGTGGAAATCATCCGGTTTTTCAAGGTGAGGTGCTTGAACTGGTAGGGCTCCAGAAGCGGGTCGGCACGCATGGGGTCAATCGCCTTCAGTTCAGGGGGCTAACGGTCAAGCACAACGTCGGTGGTGGGGCGGGCAGAGCAGGGAAGCACAAAGCCGCGCGCAACCTCGCGGTCTCTGATGCCGCCATTATGGTCCATGCTGACCTCGCCCGACAGCATCATGGATTTGCAGGTGCCGCACATGCCCCGCGCGCAGGAGGCGGCAATGGGAATGCCCGCGTCGCGCGCGGCCTGGAGAATGGTGAGCCCATCGGCACACTCAAAGCTTCGGCCTGAGCGGGCAAAGGTGATCCGCCGCGCGGGACCATCCCCCAAGACCTGCGCCGCTTCCAGGGTGCCGAAATCGAAAGTCTCTTCCATGTAACGATCTGCAGGAACACCCGCGGCCACCGCGCCATCGCGCATGGCGGCCATAAACCCGTCCGGCCCGCAGCACAGCACCGCGCGCTCTGACAGATCGGGCACCAGAGCCTGGAGCCGCGCCCCATCAACGCGCCCCACACCGCCGCGCCAGCGTTTGGGGGCGGTGGACGCCACCTGCACAACCTTGAGCCGCGGCAGCCGTCTTTGAAGAGGCAGAAGATCTGCGCCGGCAATCATCTCCTGCGGATGCCGCGCCACTTGGAGGTAGACCGCGTCCAAGTCGATCCCAAGGTCGGCGGCGGTGCGCACGATGGAAAGCATCGGCGTCACCCCGCTGCCGGCAGCGATGAACGCGTATCGGTGTGCAGGCAGTGCCGCCGGGCCAAACCGGCCCGCTGGTCCGAAGGCTTCAATCTGCGCGCCTGCGCACAAGCTCTCGAAGAGGTGCTTTGAAAAGACCCCTCCCACCTTACGCTTCACGGTGATCTCGACACACCGCTCACCCGCTGCCGATGAGGACAACGTATAGCAGCGCTCCACCATCTCCCCGGCAAGTTCGGCCCGAAAGGTCATGAATTGCCCAGCTTCGTAGATGAGCCGGGCCCCGTCGACAGGTGAAAGCACAAAGGTTTTGACGTCTTGCGTCTCATCGCGCACCGCAACGCAGCGCAGCGCACCCCAGCGATCAGGGCGCCATTCGGTGCGCAGCGCTGGCCGGTGAAACGGGCTCACCAGACGCCGTGGACGCGCATGCGCTCAACATACCAGCTGATAAAGTCGTCGAGCGTCTTTTCGGTAAAGCGGGAGTAAGGGCCGGGGCGATAGCCTGCCGACTGAACACCCGCCTGCGCCATTGCCACAAGCGCTGCGTCTTGACGGTTGGTTTCCATCCACACCGCGATGAGGTTGTCGCGGTCATAGTCGACCCCTTCAACGGCCGCTTCGTTGACCAGCCACTTGGTGCGCACCAGCGTGCGGTTCGGCGCGATGGGGAAGGCATTAAACACCACCGCGTGGTCGCCCATGAGGTGGTTCCAGCTGGTGGGCCCCCAAAGGTGGGTGTCGCCCGTCCCATGGGCGACTGTGGGGCTGAGGGGGACGCGCACAGCAGCGCGCGAATCAAGGGTCTGGGATTCGCCGTTTCCGGCAATCATCAGCCGCTCGGTGCGATAGTTGGTGGCGGCGGTGACATCGCTTTCAAGCGCGCTGGAGACAAGCCCGCACGCCTCCCACTCACCCTTTTGAGTGGCGCACCTGGCATTATGGGCCTCCAACTCGCGCCGCTCATGAGGCGCCAGCATGTCCGGGTCGACGCCAAAGTCCACCGCGAAGAATGACAGCGCCAGCTCAGGATGGTTGGCCCCGCAATGGTAACACTCGCGGTTGTTTTCCATCGTCAGCTTCCAGTTGCCCTCTTCGATGAGGTCGCACTCGAAGGCGATTTTGGCCCGCGCCAAATCGTAAGGGGCAATGCGCGGGGTGAGGATTTGGGCGAACGCGTCGATATCGTCGGGCGGGTTGTCCGACAGGCACATATAGATGAGCCCGCCAATCACCCTGATGGCGACGGGTTCCAGGTGGTAAAGCGACTTATCAAGGTCCTGGCCCATGTGGGGCGCGTCGATGAGCGCGCCGGTCAACTCGTAAGCCCACTGGTGATAGGGGCAGACGAGCTTTCCCACGATCGACCGGCCGTTGGGCACCAGCCGCGCGGCGCGGTGGCGGCAGACATTGTGGAAAGCCAGCACCTCATCATCATCGGTCCGCACGATGAGAACGGGGGTGCGGCCAATGTCAAAGGCATAGACGTCACCCGCTTCGGGCACATCGGCCACCAGCGCCACCTGGATCCACGTTTTGTGGAATATGACGTCTAGGTCGGCTTCGAAGGCGCCAGGGTCGTGGTACAGGGGGCCCGGCAGCGTATGCCAGGGTTTGCGGGCCCGATAAAGGTCTGCCAGCCCATCGCCGGCGCGTTCTACAGCGTCCGCTTGAGGCAACACTTGCTGCACCTTTGGGCACCTCGCTTAAGCTGGGCGAATACGCCTGATAACTCCGCGCTTGAAGTATTGTGTCAGGAGCCGCAGGGTTCTCAACGGCACAAAAACTGAGGCAACAGATGATCTGAGGTTATGGATGCAACCCAAAGGCGCATATCTCCTGGACTGCCGTGGTTAAATTGCGGCGAAACGTGCCCTCCCTGGGCGCTCTGGCAGCCTTTGAGGCGGCAGCACGGCTTGGCGGGTTCACCAAGGCGGCGCACGAACTGGGCGTGACGCAAGCGGCCATCAGCCGGCAGATCAGAGCGCTGGAGTCTGATCTGCGGGTCCAGCTTTTTCGCCGTATGCCCCGCCAGGTGGAGTTGACGGCATCGGGCAAGGTGTTGGCGGCGGCGGTGAGCGATGCGTTTGAGACCATGGCCGATGCTGTGGAGCGGCTTCGCGAACCCCAAGACCCCAACTCGCTCACCATTGGGACAACATTATCATTCTCGCACTTTTGGTTGTTGCCGCGGCTCCCGTCCTTTCGCGCCCTTTACCCCAACGTGAGCCTCAAGGTTCTGTCGCAAGATCAGCCCCTTAACCTTGCCCACGATGATGCCGATGTTTTGATCCGATACGGCCGCGGTCCA
>JBCDLN010000026.1:0-22045 GCA_038745295.1 Pseudomonadota bacterium
CCTTCCCACACCCCCCCCGCCTGGGCTAAATCCCCGCGGGGGGGGCCTTCTCCACCACCCCCCGTTTCGTTTTACTGGTTTCACCCATCCCCCCCCCCGCGGGGTTCTGAAGGTGTCGGCTCCGGAGGAACGTCGCTGTTTGGTGTCCCACCAAAGGAACATGTGAAGGGTTATTTGGTGGGACTTATGAGTTTTGGCGGAGCTTAAAGTGAACAACCTTCATAGCTTCGACATCTAGCAAGCCCGCCTGCGCTCTGGAGCCTTGCGCGGCGCGTGCGGCGCGAACTGATCTAGCGGCGGCGGGCGCGCACGGTCATCATGATTTCGCGTCTTGGCCGCGTTGTTAGGCGCGCTGCAGGGCGGACAGCCGCCCCATCCTCCACATCAAGATCGAACCGGCGGGCAACGCTTGCCAAAATGAGCGCGCTTTCAGCGTGGGCAAAACCTGCGCCGATGCACGTGTGGGGGCCGATCCCGAACGGGATATAGGTGCCTGGCACCACGTCCGCCTCGCGCTCGGGCAGGAACCGTTCAGGATCGAAGGCGTCGGCGTTGGGCCAAAAGTCGCGGTGGCGGTGGACAATCCAGGGCGCGATCATGATGAGGGCGCCGCGCCGGAAGCGCATTGTGCCAAGCCGTCCAGAGCGCATCGCCACCCGCGGCATGAAGGTGATGGGCGGGTAAAGGCGCAAGGTTTCCCTAAAAATGCTGCGGGTGAGAGGGAGCTTGCGGATCGCGTCAAACGTGATGGGATTGTCGCCCGCGACACCATCCACCTCGGCGCGGAGCTTTTCCAAAATGTCGGGCCGCAGGGCGAGGATGTAGAAGGCCCAGGTGAGCGCGCTCGCGGTGGTCTCATGGCCTGCCATGAAGAAGACGCCGAGCTGATCGATCAGCTCTTCGCGGGTGAAGGGCTCGCCCGTTTCCTCATCACGGGCGGCGATGACGTGGCTCGCGATATCGTTGTAGCGGCCCTCGGGGTCGTTGAGGTGCGTGTCCACGAGCGCGCCCAGATGCGCTCTGATCCTGGCGCATGCGGCGAGCACGTCTTCAGCCTGGCGCACTTTGGCAAACGCAGGATCCATGATCAGCCGGCCGATTTTGACCTGGCCGACGCCGCGCTCGAAGATGGCAAAATCGTCGAACACGTCCTTCGCGATCTCTGATTGGAGCGAGATGGAAAAGACGGTGCGGCAGATGATGTCCGCTGTGAGATGGCTCATGGCGAGATCGAGCGAGAAGCGGTTCTCGGTTTTCGCTGCGTCTGCGAGCCGTTTGAGGTAGTCGTCGACGGCGCCTTCCATGGCCTCAAAGGCGAGGGAAAGGCGCATCATGGAAAAGGCCGGGTCGATCATGGCCCGTTGGCGCCGCCAGATGGCCCCGTCTGAGACGAAGATCGAATTGCCGATGAGCTTTTCGAGGGCCCCCACCATGAGGTCGCTTTTGGGGAAAATTTCCTCCTCATCGAGCATCACCTGGCGCACCAGCTCAGCATCGTTGACGAGCTTGATGGACCGGCGCGAATAGCCCAGTTCCCCGGCCTTCATGACGTAGGCCTGCGCCGGCAACAGGCTCAACAGGTCGCCATCGCCTTGCCACAGGGTGCGCGCCAGGGCTGCCACAGGGGGTAACCTTGAGGGGAAAGGTGGGTAGAAAAGTTCGGCAGGGTTCGTCATGCTGGTGTCAGGTCGATTGAACACAAAGATGTGCCAGTTGTCATGACACTCCACCACGCCTTTGAAGTGCTGATTGCCATCCACATCACCCTTGGGGCACCCGGCCTTGTGTGTTTTTGGCTGCCTGTGATGGTCAAGAAGGGGGGACCGCAGCACCGCCTCTGGGGTCGCATATTCGTCGTGTCGATGCTAGGCACCGCCACCACTGCGGTGATGATGGCAACGCTCAGCGTGATTGCGCCGATGCCCACCCATCCGCACCTGATGGAGCATCCCCAGTTCTCTGACCCGCAGCTGGTGCGCGTCATCTTCGGCTGGATGATGCTTTATCTCGCGATCCTCACCATCAACCTTGCCTGGTACGCGTGGAGTTGCAGCCGCAACAAGCGCGATGAGGCACTCAACCGGCGGCCGCTCAACGTGGCGCTTCAGGTGGTGCTGACAGTGGCGGCGGCCAACTGCGCTTATCAGGGCTATCTGCTCGGTGAGCCGCTGGTCATGGGCTTTTCGATTGTGGGTTTTGCGACCGTTGCCACCAACGTCCACTTTATGTATCGGCGCAATCCGCGGCCCATCGATTGGCTTTTGGAGCATATCAAGGCCATCATCGGCACGGGTATTTCGGTCTATACGGCGTTCTTTGCCTTTGGCGCGGTGCGGATCATGCCTGAAGCGGCGCTGTCGCCGATGTTGTGGTCGGTGCCGTTGGTGACGGGGCTGATTTTGATCATCTATCACCAGCGCAAGGTGCTGAACGTCTTCAACAGAAGGTTGGCTGGATCGGTGCAGCCTGCGAAGGCGGCGTTGGGCGCCAAATAGTGGCAAAGCCGCGTGTGGTGGTGGTGGGCGCCGGTGTGGGCGGGCTCGCCGCGGCGGTGGACCTTGCCCGGCAGGGTGTTGATGTCACCGTGGTGGAGGCGGGTGAGGCGCCGGGCGGCAAGATCAGACAGCTGAGTGTGGCAGGCCATGGCATCGATGCTGGACCGACGGTGTTTACGCTGCGCTGGGTGTTTGATGCGCTTTTTGAGGCCGCCGGCGCGCGCCTTGATGAGGCGCTGACCCTCACCCCGTCCACGTGCCTTGCCCGTCACGCCTGGCGCGGGGGCAAGACACTTGACCTTTATGCCGATGTGGAGCGCTCGGTGGCGGCGATCGAGGCCTTTGCCGGCGCTGAGGATGCCGAGAGCTACCGCGCCTTTTGCGCCGACAGCGCGGGGGTTTTTGAAAGGCTGCGCGGGCCGTTTGTGGTGAGCCAGCGCCCCTCGCAGCTCGATGTTGTGCGCCGCGTTGGGCTTTTGAACATGCCTGGTTTCTTGGTGCAGATCCGGTCGATGCGCACCTTGTGGGCTGAGCTGGGGCGGCGCTTTCGTTCCCCTGAGCTGCGCCAGCTCTTTGCGCGGTATGCGACCTACGTCGGGTCTTCGCCCTTTTTGACGCCTGCGACCATCATGATTGTGGCTCATGTGGAGCAGGAGGGGGTGTGGACCGTTAAAGGGGGGATGTTTGCCGTTGCCAAAGCGCTCCAGACGCTCGGTGAGGGGCAGGGCGCCAGCTACCGCTTTGGCGAGGCGGTGACGAAGATCGCGCTGCAAGGCGGCACCGTGAGCGGGGTGCAGCTCTCATCAGGGGAGCGGATTGATGCGGACGCGGTTGTCTTCAACGGCGATATCGCGGCCCTTGGCGCCGGCCTTTTGGGTGAGGATGTGGTGAAGGGGGGGCGGACGCGGCCGCCCAAAGAGCGCTCATTGTCGGCCGTGACGTGGTGTGTGGCGGGGCGGGCCAAAGGGTTCGACCTTGCGTTTCACAATGTCTTTTTTGGTGGCGACTATGGCGATGAGTTCGATGCCATCTTTAAGCGGCGCACCATCACCTCTGACCCCACCGTCTATGTGTGTGCCCAGGACCGCGATGGGGCGCGGGCGTCAGATGGCGAGGAGCGGCTTCTCCTATTGGTGAATGCGCCGGCGGATGGCGATGAGGGACCGATGGCGCCTGATGCCCTTGAGGCGGTGCGGGAGAATGCTTGGGGGCTGATGGAGGCGTGCGGCCTCTCCCTCGATGTGGCGCCGGGGCATAGCCTTGCGACGACACCTCATGACTTTCACACACGGTTTCCGGCGAGCGGTGGCGCGCTCTATGGCCAAAGCGTTCACGGGATGATGGCGACAATGGCCCGGGCGGGGGCGCGCACGAAGGTGCCGGGGCTCTTTTTGGCGGGCGGTTCGGTCCACCCGGGGCCAGGGGTTCCGATGGCGGCTCTTTCTGGGCGGCTCGCCTCCGAAGCAGCTTTCGGTTTTTTGAGCCAGCGCTGAGGCGGGCTTAGGCGTTGCGGCGGGTCACGGCACTGAGGATGCCGGCCACGAGGTTGTCTGGAAGATGTGCCGTCACGTCGACGGTGATGGTGCGCGCGGCAAGGCGCTGGGCGGCTGGGCCTGCGCTTTGGAGGCGCACCATGTCTTTGGCGGTGGTGACGGGCAGCAGGCCTTCAGCGTCCGCCTGGGTAAGGAGGCGGCTTGCAAGGGCCTCGCCGTAGGGGGCGTGATCGCCGAGGGGGATGGTCTCACTAAGGTTTGCGCCGAGGCTGGTGAGGCCCTCAAAGACCTTCTGCGGCCTGCCGATCCCGGCAAACGCGAGGATGTTTTGGCCTTTGAGGTCGCGGTTTGTGTGGGGTTCTAGGGTGACCTGGTAGACGGGGCAGGGTGGATCAATGGCGATCGCGGGGGTGCCCGTCCCGCCGACAACGATGAGGGCGCTCGCGTGGGGAAGGTGGGCGGCGAGGGGCGCGCGCAAGGGGCCGGCGGGGGTGACCGCGCCGTTGCCCAGACCAACGGTGCCGTCAATTACGAGGGCGCTGAAGTCCTTCGCCACGGCCGGATTTTGAAAGCCGTCGTCGATCACGATGACGTTGCCGAGGGTTGCGGCGAGTTCGGCCCCAGCGGCGCGGTCTTTGGCCACCACAACAGGGGCGTGGCGGGCAAGGAGCAACGGTTCGTCACCCGCCTCGCGCGCCAGGTGCTGGGGGGCGACGGCGATGGGGCCGCTCAGCGTCCCGCCATAACCGCGGGTGAGGAAGGTGGGTTGGTGACCAGCCTTTAAAAGATGTTGCGCAACGGCGATTGCGATGGGGGTTTTGCCTGAGCCGCCGACGGTGGGGTTGCCGATGCACACCACTGGAACTGGCGGACGGACCTTTGGCGGCTCGTTCATGCGCCGTGCTGCAACGGCGCCCACCAGGAAGCCTGCCGGGGCAAGGAGGTGCGCGGCCATCGTTCGATCCGCCCGCCACCAAAAGGGCGGGGCCTTCATGACCGTCTCGACGCTTCATAGAGGAGCGGCCCCAGCGCGTCATAGGTGCGGTTGAGGGCGCCGCGCTCTTGAGCGAGGACGCTTGCCGCCTGTGCAGCTTGTCGGGTGGCGTGCTCTGGGGCGGAGAGATGGTTTGCCACCGCTTCTATGAGGCCGGCCTCATCGGTGACCAGCGTTGCTGCGCCAGCCTCCAAGAAGGGTTGGTGCATGGGGCCGACGCTTTTGCCGGTGATGATGGCGCACTGGCACGCGGCGGGTTCGGCCGGGTTGTGGCCTTTGAGGTCAACCAAAGAGCCGCCGACAAAGGCAAACGGCGACACGGTGTAGAAGGTTTGGAGTTCGCCGAGGGTGTCTACCAAGTAGATGTCGCCGGTGGGGAGGGCGCCATGCCCTCGGCGGCTGACGGAGAGGCCATCGGTTGCCGCTTTCTCCTCCACCAGATCGGCGGTCTCGCTGTGGCGGGGCGCGACCAAGGTGAGAAGCTCTGGCCAACGGGTTTTGAGGGTTTGGTGGGTGTTCAGCACCGCGTCCACCTCGCCAGGGTGAATGCTGGCGGCGAGCCAGAAGGGGCGCGTGGCGATGGCCGCTTGAAGGGCGCTGACGGCGGCGTCATCGACCGGTACGAGCGGGGCATCGAACTTTAAATTTCCGGTGACGGTGACGTCGCCGACACCGAGCGCGCTCAGCCTTTCGCCGTCTGGGGTGGATTGGGCGAGCGCTGTGCCCACAAGGCGGAAGATGGGCTTGGCGAACGGGAGCTTTGACCAGCGGCGGAAGGCCCGCTCTGAAATGCGGGCGTTGATGTGGGCGTGGGGCACCCTTGCTGCGTGAAGGGCGTGGAGCGTTGTGGGCCAGACTTCCGCCTCGGTGAAAAGCGCGGCTTTGGGCTGCCAGTGGGAGAGGAAGCGCTTTACGAACGGGGGGGCATCAAGGGGGGCATATTGGTGAATGAGCGGCAAACTTGATGCCTCAACCCGCGCTGCGCTGGCGGGGGTGGCGGTGGTCATCACGATGTTGAAGCCATCGCCAATGATGCGCTCCGCAAGGGCAAGGGCGGCAACGCTCTCACCGACGCTGACGGCATGGAGCCAGATGGGGCCCTGACCGCTGAGATTTGAGAAATCGTCTTTCGTGCGGCTCGCATAGCCTTGCTTTTCGGCCATGCGGGCTTGGTCTTCTTTGCCGCGCGCAGCCCGCTTGGAAAGGTGCGGGCCTGCCAGCGGGGCGGCGACGTAGCCTGCCCCGCGGTAGGCCCAAAGGGCCGCAGCGCTGAGGTTCACCCGGTCTTTTCGGTGGCCGCCGGGTCGAGAAGGCGGTGGAGGTGCACGATGAAATATCGCATGTGCGCATTGTCGACCGTTTGCTGGGCTTTAGAGCGCCAGGCGTCTTCGGCGGCGGCGTAGTTGGGGTAGACACCCACGATGTCGACCTTGTCGAGATCGCGGAAGGTGACAGCGTCAAGGTCGGTCAACTCGCCGCCTAGGACGAGGTGGAGAAGTTGCTTGTCAGCCATGGGCCCACTCCGTGTGCCTACTCCGGCAGGGCAGCAAAGGCAGCGGCAGCAGAGCGACACAGCGTCTGGGAAAACTCCCGCGAGGCGGCCACCATGGGGGGGTGGCTGGTCGTCAAACTGTCGTACCGAGGAAGCTCTCCGGACAGGTTGGTTAAGGTGCCGCCAGCTTCCACGAGAAGAAGATCTGCCGCAGCAAGATCCCAATGGTGGGGGCCGGCTTTGGTAATGGCTCCGTCAAAACGCCCTTCGGCGACTTTGGCAAGCCTCAGCGCCAGCGATGGCAAGGCTGGCGCACGCTTCACACCAGAAAGATGCAAGCCACCATCGCGGTAGAGGACGCCGGGGAGCGCAATCTCGCTGCCGTCGAGGGTGGTTTTGTCGGTTACCCGCACGGGGAGCCCGTCCCGCGTGGCGCCACCGCCGGCGGTGGCGAGATAAAGGCATGGGTCAGCGGGCTGGTAGATGGCGGCCGCCACAGGCCGGCCCACTTCGATGACGGCGGCCACGACCGCCCACGCAGGCTCGCCCCGCAGATAGGCTCTGGTGCCATCGATGGGGTCGATGACGAAGGTGCGCGCGGCAATATCAATGTCGGCGGTGTGCTCCTCCGACATCCACCCATACTTGGGCCGTGCGGCGGAGAGGAATGACTTGAGCGCCGCGTCGACAGCAAGGTCTGCTTCTGAGACGGGCGAGCCGTCCGGCTTTGTCCAGACTTTGGGGTCGGCCTTGAAGTACCGCAGCGCCACCTCGCCTGCCGCTTTGACGGCTTCGCTCAGAAGACCTGTGTCGGTGTCAGGGGGGGCAATCTCACCGTCCACCGATTGTCATTCCCTCTATGGCGATGCTGGGGGCGTTGATGGCGTAGTCTCCTGGCGCATCGTCGGCGAAGATGGCGTTTTGGAACATATCTGCAAGGTTGCCTGCAATGGTGACCTCGCTCACCGGGTGGACCAGCTCGCCGCCATCGTACCAAAAGCCTGCCGCGCCTCGGCTATAGTTGCCGTTGACGACGTTGGCACCCATGCCGATGAGATCGGTCACCAAAAGGGCAGGCCCTCTGTCGGCGATGAGATCGTCTATGGTGCCTTGTCCGCCCAAGATTTCGATGTTGGTGGCCGAGGGTGAGGGGGCGCCTGACCCCCGCGCGGCGCGCCCGTTGCTGGTGAGGCCGAGTTTTCGGGCCGACTGCAGGTCGAGGATGAAGTCTTGGAGGACGCCATCGGCCACAAGGTCGAGCGGTGTGCCGGCAAGCCCTTCCGCGTCGAACGGGCGGGAGGCTTCACCGCGGCGCTTGAGGGGATTGTCCCGCACGGTGATGCCCTTGGGGTAGACCGCTTGGCCTTTTTTCTCGGCAAGGAAGGTGGCGCCGCGGGCAACGGAGGCGCCGTTGATGGCGCTGAGGAGATGGCTGATGAATTGGACCGCGGACCGGGGCTCGAAAATCACTGTGGCGGTCTGGGTGGGAATGGGCTCGCTTCCCATACGGCGGACGGTTCGCTCGCCGGCGATGCGGCCCACCTCAGCCTCGGGCGCGAGATCGCCCAGATGACGGCGGGCCGATCCCCACGAATCGCGCTCCATCTTGGTGCCGCCTCCTGCGATGGCGACGGCATAGTGGCGGTGGAAGCTTGTTTGATAGCCCGCGCTGAAGCCTTCTGTCGTGGCGGTGGTGCGAGTGGATTGGTAGGCCGCCACGCTGGCCCCGCCCGACTTGGTGACGCCGGGGACATGGCGCATGGCCTCTTCGATCGCGTGGGCCCTTTCGATGAGGGCGTCGGCGGTGGGGGTTGTGCCGTCAAAGAGGTCAAGGTCGGTGGCGATCTCTTTGGCGAGCTCGGCTTTGGGGGCGATCCCTTGGCTTTCGTCCGGCGGGGCGACTTTGGCCATCGCGACAGCCCGTTCGGCCGCATCTTTGAGGGGCGATGAGGCGCCGACGTTCACCAAAGCAGACCGTCCGCCCACGAAAACGCGCAACACAAGGTCGATGGCTTCGGTGTGCTCCGCCTCCTCCACAGCGCCTTCGCGCACGGAGACGGACAGGCCGCGCACGCCGCTCACATAGGCATCTGCGGCGTCGGCCCCTGCTTTTTGGGCCGCGCTGAGGGCGTCCGACGCGAGTCGCTGTGCGGGCGCAAGGTCGAGAGGATCGATTTCAGAGGACGTCATGCTGCCATGCTTTATGAAGGGTTAATGGCCGACGCAAGGTAAACGGCGAAAATGCCCAGAATCCGCGGCGGACGGACTGTCGCGGTAAACAAGATCTTAACCGGCCCGCTCCGATTGGCATTTGGGATTTAGCGGCGACGAAAATGGCGGGCTGTAGTCTCCTTGTCATGAAACGAGATGACCTCGTGGAGCTTCCCATGAACGCCGTTGGTTCGCCTTTGCCCGTGATCAGTTTGCCCCAAGAGAGTGCGATGGTGTCGCTTGAGGCGTGTGCCGGCCTTGTGGCTGCTGCTGTTAACGATGCCGGATCGCCGCGCGCGACTGGGGGGCCGGCTGTGGTGCTGCCCGTCGCGCTGACGGTCCCGGACCTTCTGACAGGGCCACACAAGGTGACTGTCATGAAGGACAGGATCGTGATGGAGCCGCGGCTTGGCAGCGTTTCGACGGTTCCGGTGGCGAGCTACCGGGGGGTTGCGGTGAGCTTGGCTGGGGGATCGGGCGCCCCCTCGTTTGTGCTGGCGCTCCATCATGATGATCCGATGCTGTCTGTGGTGCTGGGGCTGAGCGCGGACATGGCTGAGGTGGCTCGGCTTTGGCAGGCGTGGGCCAAAGCGCTTGGCCTTCCGCTCCTTGCCATCGACCAGGACGGCGACGTTCATGTGGAGATGAATGCGCTGGGGGTCGTGCTTGCTGAGCGGCCCAGCCCGCGGCGGCGTGGTTCGGCATTGGTGGGACGGCGGTCCCGGTTTGCGCGCCAGCGCCGGGCGGCCCCTCTCACCCAGCCCGTCCCAGCGGTGGGAGCACCGGCGGCGGAGCGGGAGATTATTGCCCGCAATTGATGGGCGGGGGCGCGGGGTGGCTCGCGCCGTATGGGGCGCGAGAATGTTGCTCTACCCGAGGACCAGCGGGCGGCTGCGCAAGGGCTGCGGTCAATCAAGCCGAAGGGCTAGATCACCCATCTGAGGGTGCCATCGGCGGCAAGGCCTATGAATAAGAGGGCGCCCGCCCAGCGGTTGGAGCGGAAGGCATTGAGGCAGGAGGCTGGGTCCTCGGTCGCAACGCGGGTGATCTGAAAGACAAGGTGCGCTGCGAAGGCGGCAAGGCCGAGATAACTCGCAACACCTGCGCCCATGGCGGCAAGGGCTGCTGCCACTAAAACAACCGTGAGACCGTAGGCGAGGGATATGGCCGCCTTGGAGCGACGCCCGAAGAGCCGTGCTGTGGAGCGCACACCCACGATCGCATCGTCGCGCTGGTCTTGGTGGGCGTAGATGGTGTCGTAGCCCACCGTCCATGCGACCGCCGCTGCGTAAAGGAGGATGGGGGCTAGAGAAAGGCTCCCTATGACCGAGGCCCAGCCCACGAGGGCGCCCCAGGAAAAGGCAAACCCCAGCACCACCTGGGGCCAGTCCGTCACCCTTTTGGCGAGCGGATAAAGGGCGACGATGATGAGCGAGCCAAACGCTGTCAGCACCGTGAAGGTGTTGAACTGGAGGACCACGATGAGCGCCAAGAAGGCCTGCGCCATCATGAAGAGGAGGGCGGCTTCGGTGGAGACTTGTCCGCTGGGGATCGGGCGCGACTTGGTGCGCTCCACCGCTGCGTCGAAGTCTTTGTCCAAGATGTCGTTATAGGTGCAGCCGGCACCGCGCATTAAGATTGCGCCCAAGGTGAAGAGGGCGAGGCTGATGGGGTTTGGTGGCGTGCCAAGGCTTGTGGCGGCAAGCGCGGTGCTCCACCAGCAGGGCCACATGAGGAGCCACCAGCCGATGGGCCGGTCCCAACGTGCAAGCCGCGCGTAGGGCTTAGCGGCGGCAGGAAGGTGGGTGTCGACCCAGTTGCCGGCTGGCGCGTCGGCGACTTTGACGTCGGTGCTATCAGCGGACCCCACTGCCGCCTCCTGCGCTTACGCCACCCCCGCTTACGCCATTGCCCATGGTCATCTCCGTTGCCGTTTTTGCGGTGCGCTGCCGATTGCCGGTGGATACTGGGGCCGGTTTGGCGTGATCGCTCGCTCAAGCGTTTGACAAAGCGCCTCTGTTACGCATCGCAATCACGGATATCGTCAATCGCGCGTGGATAGACCCAATGTCGCAATCCTCCCTCGCCCGTGTTTTGGTTGTCGGCTCCGGCGGGCGCGAGCATGCCCTTGTGGCCGCAATGGCAAGGTCACCGCAAGTGGGGGAGGTTGCCTTCTCGGGCGGGGAGAATGCGGGGATCTCTACCATCGCGCGCCATGTCCCACCGGATGCGCTGCTTGCCGAGGCGAGCGCGTTTGACCTTGTGGTGATTGGGCCTGAGGCGCCGTTGGTGGAGGGGATGGCCGATGCGTTGAGGGCGCAGGGGAGGGCGGTGTTCGGCCCTTCTGCGGCTGCTGCTGAACTTGAAGCCTCAAAGGCCTTCACAAAGGAGATTGCCGCGGAGGGGAACATTCCCACCGCGCGCTGGCGGGTGGCGCAGACGCGTCAAGAGGGCCTTTTGGCGCTTGAGGCGATGGGGGCGCCGGTGGTGGTGAAGGCCGATGGGCTTGCCGCCGGCAAGGGCGTTGTGGTGGCAGGCACGCTTCAAGAGGCCACCGCCGCCGTGGAGAGCTGCTTTGACGGGGCCTTTGGTGCGGCCGGGGCGCGGGTGGTGATTGAAGAAAAGCTTGAAGGGCCTGAGGTGAGCCTCTTTGCGCTGTCGGACGGTATCACCGTGCGCCCGCTTGCCACCGCGCGGGATTATAAGCGCGCTTTTGATGGTGGGATGGGGCCCAACACTGGCGGGATGGGCGCCATCTCGCCGGCGCCTGACCTTCCAGAGGGGATGGTGGAAGCTGCGATGGAGACGATCGTGCTCCCCGCGCTCGAAGGGTTGAAGCGGCGGGGGATTGACTATGTGGGCGTGCTTTATGCGGGGCTGATGCTCACCGCGGATGGCCCTAAGCTGATTGAGTTCAATGTGCGCTTTGGGGACCCGGAGTGCCAGGTGATCTTGCCGCGCCTCACCGTCGATCCCTATGAGCTTTGCCTGGCGACGGCGACGGGGCGGCTCGCCGATCAGCCGCTCACCTTGTCGGACGATGTGTGTGTGGGCGTTGTGGTGGCCTCGAGCGGTTATCCGGGGCCTTACGGCAAGGGCGATCACATCGAGGGTCTGGACGCTGTGGAGGCTGCGGGGGCGGAGGTGTTCCATGCGGGCACCCGGCGCGAGGGTGATGCGGTTTTATCGAATGGCGGGCGGGTGTTGAGCGCCGTTGCGCTGGGGTCCGATAGAGAGGGCGCGCGCGAAAGGGTTTATGGCGCGCTCAAGTCCCTTCAATGGCCGCAGGGGCGAATGCGGGCCGACATTGGGCTTTAGCTGTCTCTTCCATCATCGTTGTTCAATGCGGAACCGCGGTAGGGGCCGTGCCACGCTGCTCCCGCCTTGTCTCCATTCTCCCGCGGTGGAGCGGATGCCTCAACCCACGCTTCGCTCTTCGGGGTTGACCCATCCGCCCCACAGCGGGGTTCTGTGGGTGTCGGCTCCGGAGGAACGTCGCTGTTTGGTGTCCCACCAAAGGAACATGTGAAGGGCTCTTTTGGGGGCACGTATGAGTTTTGGCGGAGCTTAGAGTGAACAACCTTTATAGCTTCGACATCTAGCCGTTGAACGCCCAGGGGCCGTGGTGGTCTTTACCGGGCTGATCCACCCGCTCAAAGCCGTGGGCGCCGAAAAAGTCGCGCTGGGCTTGGATCATGTTGGCGGTGGAGCGGGCGGTGCGCATGGTGTCGAAATAGCCGATGGCAGCGGAAAGGGCGGGCACGGGGTGGGACGCGCTGATGGCGGTGGCGGCCACTTTGCGCAGCGCTGGAATGTGAGCGTTGAGGTACGCGGCAAACTTTGGCGCAAACATCAAGTTGGTGTTGGGCGCTGCCTCAAGGGCGCTTGCCATGTCGTTGAGCATCGCTGAGCGAATGATGCATCCCTCCCGCCAGACTTGAGCGATGGTGGGGGTGGGCAACGCCCAGCCAAACTCGGCGCTTGCTCGCTCAATGAGCGCAAAGCCCTGCGCGTAGCAGACGATTTTGCCGGCAATCAGCGCGCCTTCCAGTTCGCCGAGGGACAGCGCGCCAGGGGCAAGAGGCTCCGAACCACGGCCAAAGACGCTTTCGCCCGCGTGTCGGACTTGTGCTTGAGCTGACATGTTGCGCGCTGCCACCGCGGCCTCAATCACGGTAATGGGCGCGCCCAAATGCTGCGCTTCAATGGCGGTCCACCGTCCAGTTCCTTTTTGGCCGGCACGGTCGGCAATGATGTCTAGCATCGGCTTTTGGGATTGTGGGTCGAGATGAGTGGCGACTTTGCCGGAGATTTCGATGAGGTAGGATTTGAGGGCGCCCTCGTTCCACTTGGAAAAGACCTCGCCACACGCCTCAGCCGAATAGCTCAGGCCATCGCGCATGATGCCGTAGGCCTCGGCGATGATTTGCATGTCAGCGTATTCGATGCCGTTGTGCACCGTTTTCACGAAGTGGCCCGCCCCATCGGGCCCCATGAGGGCGGCGCAGGGGGCGCCTTCATACTTGGCGGCGATGGCGTTGAGGATGGGGGCCATGCGCGCAAACGTGTCCTGTGTGCCGCCGGCCATGATCGCGGGGCCATGGCGCGCGCCTTCTTCGCCGCCTGACACGCCGATGCCCATAAACGGGATACCGCCAGCGCGGGCGTGTGCGGCCCGGCGGTTGGTGTCGTGGAAGTTGGCGTTGCCCGCGTCGACGATGAGGTCGGCGTCATCAAGGTGGGGGGTAAGGGCGGCGATTTGATCGTCCACCACCTTGCCTGCGGGCACCATCAACACGACCGCGCGGGGCGGGGCGAGGGTGGACACCAGTGTTTCAATGGTCTCGCAGGCGATGAGGCGGGCGGCAAGGTCACCAGCGCTTGCCATGAATTCATGGGTGACAGAGGTGGTGCGGTTATAAACGGCAACGGTGAAGCCTTTTTCGGCCATATTGAGGGCGAGCATGGCGCCCATCGTGCCAAGGCCGATGAGGCCCACATCTGCCGTTTTCCCGTCCGCCACGTCCATCATCCTCCAACGCACGTTCTCAAAAGCGCCCTCTGCGGGGTGCCCTCGGCGCAAAGCCATAGCCGAGACATCGGCGCGATGCACCCTTTAGGGGCGGGTGAAGCTGTCTTCGCAGGCTTTGGTTTTGATCCCGCTGATCCCCGTGCTAGGCGCGGGCGCCGGAAAACAAAAATGGCGGGGGCCACCGGAGCCCTTCTGCGGGAGCGGTGACAGTGCCAATGCGCATGGTGATGATGGGTGTTGCAGGAAGCGGCAAGTCAAGCGTTGGGGCGGCTGTCTCAGCCCTCACCGGCGTTGCCTATGTTGATGGGGATGACCTCCACCCCAAAGCCAACATCGACAAGATGGCCAACGGCATTCCCCTCACCGACGAAGACCGCGCGCCTTGGCTGGACGAGGTGGGGCATACGCTAGCGCGCGCGCAAGCGCCGACGATCATTGGCTGCTCGGCGCTGAAGCGGATTTACCGCGACCGGATCCGTGCCCAGGCGGGCCGAGATACCGTGTTTATCCACCTGACCGGCGAGCGGTCCGTGATCGAGCAGCGGATGGGGGATCGAACCGGGCATTTCATGCCGGTTGCGCTCCTTGACAGTCAGTTCGAAGCGCTTGAGCCGCCGGGCGAGGATGAACGGGCCGTCGCCGTCGACATCGATCAGCCCCTTGATGCCATTGCGGGTGAGATTGTGCACAAGCTGGGACTGTAGCCGCTGCGTGCTGGGGTTATGCGTCGCGTGCTGGGTTTACGCGTCGCGTGCTGGGTTTAAGCGCCGCGTGCTGGGGACGTCGCACCTGCGCATCACTTGGTGAGGAGAACCGGTGCGCCTTCGTGGCTGTCATCGACTCCTGGGCCATCGGGGCGCCTGATGCATCGCCGATCACCGGATCGATGTCGCGGGTGGGGGCAGTTGGCGGCTTGATCATTGTCCACCCCTCGTGGATGTCTTGCGGGTCGAGGATCTTGAGGCAGCACACGCATCCACAACGCGTGGTCATTCAGATCTCGCCGCGATGGAATGGTGCGTGTTTGTGCGCAGCATATGTCGGTGGTCGTCGTGATGGTGTTGGTTTGAATTGGTGATGGTGCTGGGCTGACGGTCTCGGTATCTTCGCGGCCGCGGCGTCCCATGGCGGGTGCGGCTGCCGCATTGACAAGTGGGGCGCCGGCGCCTCCTGTTGGTGATTGAGAAGCCCCCTCTCGCCCCCCTCTTGCCAACGACGCCGCGTCCGTGCGGCCAGGAACAGCACCCTCATGTCGCGCAGCATCGAAATCTTGGACACGCTCATCGCCTTCGACACCATCTCGCGCACACCCAACCTTGCGCTGCTGGATTGGGTGGAGGAGACGCTGAAGGCTGTGGGTGCCACCACCTGGCGCATCCCTTATGAGGATGGGCGGGAGAACCTTTATGCGGTGCTTGGGCCGGCGGAAAAGGCGGCCGTGGTGTTGTCCGGGCATACTGATGTGGTGCCTGTGGAGGGGCAGAATTGGACCAAGCCGCCGTTTGCCCTGACGCGGGAGGAGGGCAAGCTTTACGGCCGCGGCACCACGGATATGAAGGGTTTTGTGGCGTCGGCCATTGCTGCGGCTGAGCGGGCAGCGGGACGGGATCTCTCGTCTCCCCTTGGATTGGCGTTCTCATGCGACGAAGAGGTGGGCTGCATTGGGGTTCGCCCCATGATCTCGATGTTGGCGCAGGCGCCGGTCCATCCCGCTCTCGTCATTGTGGGGGAACCCACAAGCCTGACGGTTGCCACAGGCCACAAAGGCAAGGTGGCGCTGAAGGCGACCTTCCACGGGCGCGAAACCCATTCGGCCCTTGCGCCTCTGGCCTTCAACGCGCTGCACCTTGCCGGCGACTTTTTGTTGGCGCTGCGCAAGCGCCAAGCCGGTATTGCTGAAACCGGCTTTCGCGATGGGGACTATGATGTGCCCTACACCACCATCCATGCCGGCAAGATGAGTGGTGGCGTGGCGCTCAACATTGTGCCCAACCGCGCGCAGATGGACTTTGAGGTAAGGGCGCTTGCTGAAGACAATGCCGAGGCCATCGTGGCGGCCATCCGCGCAGATGCTGACGCACTGGTGGCCGCTGCCAATGACCCAGACGCGGCCATCGACATTGAGGAAACCTTCTCAACGCCTGGACTTTCCACACCCGCCACCAGTGAGGGGGTGGATTTTGTGAAGCGTCTGACGGGCGCGAATGGCACCATCAAAGTGGCCTACGGCACCGAGGCTGGACTGTTTGCTGACATGCTTGATGCGCCTGTCTTGGTGTGCGGGCCTGGGTCCATGCAGCAAGGCCACCGGCCCGATGAGTTCATTTCCGAAGATGATCTTGGCCGCTGCGATGCGATGCTGGATCGGTTGATCGACCGGCTGGCCGCCGGGTTGTAGCTGTGGCGGCTGCGGTCTTGCCGGGGGCAATCTCCAGAACGGGAGAGCGTTTCATGGGGCGCTGGCTGCGGCGCGCCATGCGCTAGGGGGTGGCCTGCGCGACGTGCGCTGCCATGCCATCGACGGCAGCGATGAGGCGGGCAATGTCTTGCGGGCGCGAGAGGCGGTGGTCGCCGTCCTTCACCAGGGTGAGGACCACATCGTCCTGGGCAAGCCGCTCCACAAGCTCAAGGGCGTGGGTGTGGGGGACGTCTTCGTCCTGAACGCCTTGTAAGATGTGGATGGGGCAGCCTGTGGCAATGGGCGCGTCGCCAAAGAGGAGGTGGTTGCGGCCATCCTCAAACAGCGCCTTGGTGATGGGGTAGGGGTCGCCATAGGGGGAGGGGAGGAGGGCTTTGCCCTCGCGCAAAATGGTCTGTTTGATGGTGTCGGGCAGTCTTGGCCACATGAGCCGTTCGGTGAAGTCTGTGGCTGGGGCAATGAGGACAAGACCGCCCGCTGGCGTCCCCTCTTGGTAAAGGCGCGTTGCCAGACAAAGGGAGAGCCACCCACCCATCGATGAGCCGACGAGAATGGTGCCGGCCCCGCAAAACGTCTCATAGGCGAGGGTGGCATCGGCAAGCCAGTCGGACAGCACCAGCTCTTCGAACACGCCGCCTGAAGCGCCGTGACCGCGATAATCCACCCGCACCACCTGCTGACCATGGGCCGCACCCCACTCAGCAACGGTCACAGCCTTGTCGCCCGTCATGTCGGACCGGAAGCCGCTCAGCCACATGATGCCGGGGGCGCGCCCCTCGGTGACAGCGACGACAATTTCTGTATCGCCCGATGAAAGTCGCTCTGTGCGGGTTTCGGCCATCCGTGATGTCGCCCTATGGTCGGGTGCTGATTCTGGGCCCTCATGGCGCACGATGCGTCGCGTCTTGTGGGCCCGATAAGCACGGTGTGATGTGGGGCTTTCATGGGGTGGCCCCGGCGGCGGTCTCCTATGCGGGTCGGCTGATAGCAGGGTGGCGGGACCGGGGCCAGGTTGGCGCGGTCGCAGCAGGGCAGAGCGTGAAAGAGCAGGGTCGACGCAATTCATGGCGATGGGTGAATTGAAGCATACGATCCTCCAAGTGCTTCCAGCGCTGCAGACAGGTGGGGTGGAGCGCACGACCGTCGACATTGCGGCCGCGGTGGTGGAGGGCGGCGGGCGTGCGCTTGTGGCCTCCGCAGGTGGGCGCATGGTGGCTGAGCTTGACGCGGTGGGGGCTGAGCATGTGGCGCTGCCGCTCAGCACCAAGTCGCCGGTTGGGATTTGGCGCAATGCGGGGCGGCTTGCCGACGTCATTGAGCGAGAGGGCGTCGGTCTTGTTCATGCCCGCTCGCGCGCGCCGGCCTGGTCGGCATTGTGGGCGGCCCGGCGCACGGGCCGGCCTTTTGTGACCACCTTTCATGGGATCTATACCGAAAAGACCCCGCCCAAAGCCCTTTACAACTCCGTCATGGCCCGGGGCGATGCTGTGATTGCCAACTCCCACTTCACAGCCGATGTGATTGCCCGGCGCTATCCGTTTGCGGCTGGGAAGATCGTCCCGATCGCGCGTGGGATCGATATTGATGCCATGACAGCTGATGCCTCTGAGCGGGTGCCGGCGCTGTTGGCGCGGTTTGGGATTGAGGCGGGCGTTCCTGTGATTTTGCATTTGGCACGGCTGACCGCCCTTAAGGGGCACGAGGTGGTGATTGACGCGCTCCACATCCTCAAAGAGACGCTATCCACACCTTTTGTGTGTGTGATGGCTGGGGACGACCATGGCCGCGAAGCCTTCCGCAAAGGCCTTGAGGCAAAGGCTGCTGGGTTAGGGCTTGAGAACGAGGCGCGGTTTGTGGGCCATGTGAGCGATGTGGCGGGGGCGCTGGCCGCCTCCACCGTGGCGATCCAGCCTTCGATTGTACCTGAATCGTTTGGCCGTGCGGCCGTTGAAGCCCAAGCGGCGGCCGTTCCTGTGGTGGTCTCTGACCTTGGCGCGGTGAGCGAAACAGTGCTGGCTCCCCCTGCCGTCGCCGATGAGGAGCGCACAGGTTTTCGCGTTCGGGCCAACGATGCTGGCGCTCTTGCGGGTGCGCTCGCCACCCTTCTTGAGGCTCCTGAGGATGAGCGGCGCGCCATGGGAGAACGGGGCCGGGCCCATGCCTCTGCGCACTTTTCCATCACGTCCATGCAAATGAAAACGTTACGCGTCTATCGATCGCTTTTGGAATAACGCGCCAACGCGCTATATTAGAGGTTCTGGTCCTTGATGTGTTGAGTGGGCGCATGGGGTGGAGACGCGTTTTTCGCAGACCACCCGGCCAATCGGGGACACGAAAACTGGAAACAATCTAAGGAGACATCCTCATTCGCCGACCACACCGTGCCCCTGCCCCCGTCGTCAAGCAAGGGCCTCGAACGAACAGAGAGATCCGCGTCCCAAGAGTGCAATTGGTTGACGCTGAAGGCGCAAACCGCGGGATCGTGCCCACCGAAGAGGCGGTACAGCTGGCTGAAGAGGCCGGGCTTGACCTTGTGGAAGTGGCGCCCAACTCCGAGCCGCCAGTCTGCAAGATCCTCGACTATGGGCGATTTAAGTTTCAAACGCAGAAGAAAGCGGCCGAGGCGCGCAAGAAGCAAAAGACCTTTGAGGTCAAAGAAATCAAGATGCGCCCCAACATCGATTCTCACGACTACGACGTGAAGATGCGCGCCATTCGCAAATTTTTCGAAGGTGGCGACAAGGTGAAGGTGACCTTGCGGTTTCGAGGCCGCGAGATGGCGCACCAAAACCTTGGCATGGAGCTTTTGAACAAAGTTCGCTCCGACACGCAGGAGATCGCCAAGGTGGAAGCCGAGCCCAAGCTGGAAGGCCGCCAGATGGTGATGGTGCTGGCCCCCACCCAGCGCTGACCCCCACCCAGCGCTGACCTTTCGGCTCAGATGGTCCGAACTGGGCTCGGCCAGTCTTTGTGCAGACCATAGGCGTGCCATGCTCATGGCGGGCCTATGAGGATCGAGTAGCAGCGCGCTCCTGTGGAATGGAGTGGCGGCAGCGGCTTGTTGGCCGGTTTGCCGCTTCAGCCACAGCACCCGGCCGCGGCAACACCCTGAGCAGCGGTCACTTCAGATGACGGGCGGTATCTGGACCGCTGCGAAGAGGTTCTGGCCCATCGCAGTCGTCGCTTCGCGCGCAAAAGGCTTGGCCAATGCCGCCCTACTTGCGGATGTCGTCTTCGAGAAAATAGCGAATGTTGTCTTCAAACGAAGCGTCGCGATCCAGGCCGAAGGATCGGGCGCGCTCGTCGTTGATGTTGGCGCGCCAGCCGCTCACGATGTCGACAATGCGTTGATCGCGCTCCCATGTGATGCGGCTGACGGGTTCGTCCCCAGCCACGGTGCGCATGGCCTCAATCATCTGGCCAATGGTTGCAATGCGCCCTGGCAGTGCAAAGGCGCGGTTCATCCCAAAGGCTTCAGCCGGAATTTCAGCGCAGCGGATGAGGTTTTCCACCACCACCCGCGGAGAGGCGTACCAGAGCGCATATTCCGGCTCGACGGGGCAGGAGGCCTCCTCCCCTTGGAGCGGCTCACGGAAGATCGATGACATGAACGATGAGGCGGCGGCATTGGGTTTGCCGGCTCTCACCGTGACGGTGGGCAGGCGCGGGGCTCTGCCGTCCAAAAAGCCTTTGCGCGAATAGTCCGTGACCAGAAGCTCGGCGGCTGCCTTTTGGGCGCCGTAGGAGGTTTGCGGATTGAGCATCGTCCAATCTTCAATCCGGTCTGGGATTTCGCCCCCATAGACCGCGCAGGAGGACGAAAACACCAAGACCGGCTTGAAGCCCAACGCCCGGCACTCTTCCAAAATGTTGATGGAGCCCATGAGGTTGACCCGCATCCCAAGGTCAAACTCTGCTTCGGCCTGGCCTGACACGACGGCGGCGAGGTGAAACACCACATCAGGCCGCAGGGCAAAAACGGTAGCAAGGTCGGCCCGGTCGGCAATGTCGACCGCGTGGGATGAGACATCGAAAGGGGCATCGAGCGTGCGCGGTTCGGCAAGGTCGGCAAGGTCAAGATGGGTGATGGGCGTATCGCGCAGTGTTTTGCGTGCGGCCAATGAGGCTGCGATCTTCTGGCCGATGAACCCGCCGCCGCCGATGATCAACACGCGCATAGTCGTCCTCCCGAATGCGTTTCTGGCTGCCCAGTCGCTTGCGGCATTTTGGGGGCTTTGTCGACGGTCTGGGCGGCAGAACGGCTAGAAAAGCCCATCGCCTAGGAGCTTCACCCCCACCGCGAACAAGATCCAGTAGATGATGATGTAGTAGCGGTCTGGGTTGATATGGCTGACGAGTTTGGCGCCTGCCCATGTCATGGCAAGGGCAAAGGGGGCCGCAAGGCCTGCCACGATAAGGCCCTCGCGGGTGATTTGCCCCAGCACGATGAACCCCGGCAGTTTGATGAGATTGATCAGCCAAAAGAAGGTGACGGTTGTGCCCACAAAGACGTCCCGCGGGAGCCGCTGGGGCATGAGGTACATCTGGAAGGTGGGTCCGCCTTGGTGGAGGACCGTGGAGGTGAGGCCGCTGAGGATACCCAGCACCCAGCCGACGAGGGGCGGGGGTTTGATGGCAGGGGCTTTGGGGCCGATGATGGCTCTGAGTGCAAATGCCATGGTGATGATGCCCAGCATCAACAGCATCAGCCGCGTTGGCAAAAACGCAAACAAGATGACGCCGAGTCCCACGCCGATGGCGGCTGCGGGCACCAAGAGCTTCAGGTTTTCAACGTCCCATTTGCCCCGATAGAGCCAGACGCCGAAGAAGTCCTGCATCATCAGAACCGGGAGGATGAGGCCGGCGGCGGCGGCAGGCGGCATCACCAAAAGCATCATGGGCATGGATAACAGCCCAATGCCGGACAGCCCGCCTTTGGATAGGCCGAGCAGACCGACTGCAGCCAAAAACACAGCAAGGGTTGTGATGTCGGTGGACAAAGGGTGTGAGACCTGGGTGCGGATCAGAGGGGCGAGACAGGACTAGGCCGATGCAGCCTGTGGTGGGGGTACCCTATCGGTTGGGCCGGCTGGAGATGGGGCAAGTGCGGGGTCGGGGCAGAACCTGAGCTAAGAGAGGAACTGGTGCAAAACAAAAACGGGCGGCGGACAAAGATGAGGACGCGCCTTTGAGGCGAGGCGACCTTTATTCGCCAGTTGTCAGACTAGCATCATTTGTCCCGCATGCCATTTTTGAGCGCTTCAGGGGAACCGGGCACATCGGCACTGCGGCTTGAGGCACCCAACGCAAAGAGTGAGTGTGCGGCCGATCTCAAGAGGCGCCGCCTCATCCGTGTCTTACCTGTTCATAGGGGCCGACGTGTTTGCGCGATCGGAAGGCGGGCGGTTTTGTCCATCAGACGGTTGCGTTTGATTGGAAGCAACTCACTACAGTGGTCTGGATGTCATCTCCATCAACGTTGTTCATGGCGGAACCGCCATAGGGGCCGTGCCTCACTATCCCGCCTAGGGTCAATTGTCCCGCGGTGGGCCTGATGCATCAACCCACGGCTTCGCTCAGCCGGCACAGTTGCCGGCCTCAGACGTTGCCCAAACGCGCACGCGCGTTTCGGTGGGGTTGACCCATCAGGCCCACCGCGGGATCCTGAATTTGTCGGCTCCGGAGGAACGTCGCTGTTGGTGTCCCACCAAAGGAACATGTCAAGGGTTCTTTGGGAGTACTTCTGAGTTTTGCTGGACCTCAGAGTGAACAACCTTCAAAGCTTCTACATCTAGTTGGTGCGGGCGCTGAACACATAGCCGATCCCGCGCACGGTGCGGATGGCTGCTGGCTTTGATGGGTTGGTTTCGATCTTTCGGCGAAGCCTTGATATGCGGATATCGATGGAG
>JBCDLN010000027.1:0-21432 GCA_038745295.1 Pseudomonadota bacterium
GCCGCCGCGCAAGCTCGAGGGCGAGCGGGCCTTCATTTTGGCCAGGATTGCCGAGCATCCCTCGATCACCACGCGGGGCCTGGCCGCCGAACTGTCGTCACGGGGCATTCAGGTCAGCCACATGGCGGTTCTGACGGCTGGTGCGCGAGGCTCAGGAGCGCACAAGCGAAGCCACTTGGCGAACCATCGGCCCACTCCTTGAATGCTTTCGACCAAGCGAGTGCGCAAATTAAATCACAAACTCCGGCTACGCTTCCGTGTCCGCGTGACCCGCTTGTCTCATGATTTGTCCGCCTTTTCCGAAGAAGGAGAGGGCGCTGCGGAGGAGCTGAGACCTTCCCCCGCAGCGGCGAGGGACGGATCGGTGACGCGCTGGCCTTCAAGGGCCGAGCTAGAGTTTGATCGCCCTCGTCTTCAGCCAAGGCCTGAACGGATACGCGGCGCCAGGCGCCGCATGACAAGCACAGGCGGACTGAAGATGACCCAACTGATCGTCGGTGTCGATGTCTCCAAGGACTGGCTCGATGCTCACCGCCGCACAGACGGTGCCGAGCGCCGCTTCCCCAACACCAAGCAAGGCCGCCAAAGCCTCATCCGCTGGGCCTGCGGGGCGCGCGTCGCGTTCGAGCCCAGCGGTCCATACCATCGTGCTCTGGAACGCCATCTCGCGGCGGTCGGCCAGGACGCGGTGAAGATCAACCCGCTTCAGGTTCGCCGCTTCGCCGAAGCGGCGGGAACCCGCGCCAAGACCGATGCCATCGATGCGCGCTTGATCGCCGCCATGGCCGCAACGCTCCACCTGCCTGCGACGCCACCGCTTGGCCGAACCGCGTCCCTTCTCAAAGCGTTGCAGATCGCGCGCCACGGCCTCGAGCGCGTCGCGCCTCCAAGGAAGCGCGGCGCGCTCAGGCCTCACTTGTCGGTCGCGGGTGCACGGGATGCCGGATGATTCCATCCGGCTGTGACCCGCTCAAGTGAAGGATCGCACCGCTGCCAAGAACCGCGCGCCCGCTCACGAGTGCGCCTTCCTCAAACGCCAGGCCGCTGCGCGGCTCAGACACGTTGAGGCCCAACTCAAGGCCCTCGATGGCGAGATCGACGCCCTCATCGCGGCCGACCAGAACCTTTCCAGCCGCCGCGACATTCTCGTCAGCATTCCCGGCATCTCAAATGTCACCGCCGCGGCGCTGCTGGCCGAGGCGCCCGAGCTTGGTACGCTGACCGGCAAAGCGGTCGCCAGTTTGGCCGGCCTTGCGCCCATAACCCGGCAATACGGAAAATGGACCGGGCGCGCGATAATCCGCGGTGGGCGAGCTCATCTGCGTCGTGCGCTTTATATGACGGCTCTCGTCGCGGCCCGCTTCAGCCCTGACCTCAAGGCCGTCTACGACCGCCTCATCAGCGCCGGCAAGCCGCCGAAGGTGGCGCTCACGGCACTCATGAGGAAGCTCCTCGTCCTCGCCAACGCTCTCTTGCGCCACGGCCGCACATGGGCCGAAAAGCTCGCTTGACCAAGACGGATACTCTAGCTGTCGTTTCCATCAAGGTTGTTAATGGCGGTCCCGCCGTAGGGCGCCGTGCCTCACTGCTCCCGCCTAGGGTCAATTGTCCCGCGGTGGGCCTGATGCATCAACCCACGGCTTCGCCTCTTCGGGGTTGACCCATCAGGCCCACCGAGGGTTT
This sequence comes from Pseudomonadota bacterium, assembly GCA_038745295.1. GTDB lineage: Bacteria > Pseudomonadota > Alphaproteobacteria > Rhizobiales > Amorphaceae > Acuticoccus. The sequence continues at coordinate 1,684 of JBCDLN010000027.1, forward strand.
CTGACCGTGTCGGCTCCGAAGGAACGTCGCTGTTTAGTGTCCCACCAAAGGAACATGTGAAGGGTTCTTTCACAGCACTTCTGAGTCTCGGCGGACCTTAGAATGAACAACCTTCATAGCTTCCACATCTAGGTCTTCACCCCTTCTGTCGGCCTGCCACTGCGGCCGTGTTTTGTGCCCGCGCGTCAGTGCGGGGGGTGGCGGAACGAACCGCCTGAAGCATCTGCGGCGCATCCCCACGGCGTGTGCTTGCAGGCCGCGGCGGTCCTTTGAGAACTGAAAAGCGGTCGAGGGCGGTTGTCGCGAGCCCGTTTCACTCTCGCCGTATGGCAGCGTTTCGGGCAACGAGGCGACGGACCGGTGGTACGGGCGCCATACGGGCGGCACATCACGCCAGTGGATGGATAATGCTTAGACCGAGCTCAGCGCAGCGAGGAACGCTGAGGATTGGCGCGATAGATTGTCGTTGGCTTCGGTGAGCTGGCGGGCGTCTTCTGACAATGACTGCGTGGCAACCACATCGGAGCTGGCCGCGTCTTCCACCTGACGCATGATCTCAGCAGCGGTTTGCGCGCCGCTGGCGGCTCCTTGCGCGTTGAGAGTGATCTCACGCGTGGCGGCTTGCTGTTCATCGGCAGCAGCCGCGGCACTGGCAAACACTTCGTTGATGGTGGTGATGGTCTTAGCAACGTTCACCACGCCCTCAACAACTGTCCCAATTCGCCCTTGAACACCTTTGATCTGGTTGCTGATTTCATCCGTTGCGCGCGCAGTCTGGGCAGCCAGAGATTTCACCTCCGCTGCCACCACAGCAAAGCCTTTGCCCGCCTCTCCAGCGCTCGCCGCTTCGATGGTGGCGTTGAGCGCAAGGAGCTTCGTTTTACCGGTAATGTCGGTGATGGTCTCGATGACCTGGTTGATCCTGTTGCTGGCATCAGCCAGCTCTTCGGCGCGCTCCGACACTGAGCTTGTGGTGTTTGCAGCGGCGGCAGCCTGCTCTGCGGCCGTGCTCAGCCGAGTAGCAATTTCAGCAATGGATGCTGAAAGTTGTTCAGACGCACTCGCCACCATTTGCACGTTGCCTGTGGTTTCCGTCACCGCACTGGACCCATCGCGCAGCTGGCCCATGGTGCCTTCGAGGCGGCCCGAAATCTCATCGATTTTGACGCGCATCCCCTGGAAGGTGGAGCCAATTTGGTCGATGGTGGCTTTCACATCGGTTTCGAACGTGCCTGTGCTTTTGACCTCATGGGTGATGCTACGCCAAGACGCCATCGACGCCACATACTCGCCGCGTGTGTTGTTCAGGGCCGAGAACGTGACCTCCACATATTCATCGTTGGTCATCCGTGCGCGCAGGCGAACAGGCAATTGGGAGGGGTCTGATGTGGCCTTCCGGTCTTCGTGTGACAGCTGGAAAAGCTCGCCCAGCTTCACCGCAGGACCGCCATGAGCTGCTGCTTGAACATCCCTTACTGTATCTTTTGCAGCGTTGTTGCTGAAGTAGACCGTGTAGTCTTTGGCCGGATTGGCCAAAAGCACCGGGGTTGGAATTTGGTCGAGCATTTGGGCGCGGAAGAACGAGCGTTCCGCCCGGTAGGCCAGCGCGGCCATGGCCGTCCACATCTGTCCGATCTCGTCTCGGCTGTTGTCTGTGCTGACTTTAAAGTTCGCTTCGCCCTTTGACAGCTGCACCAGTCGGCCCGTGAGTTGGCGCACCGGCGTTACGATCGCCCGCACCAAACCGATGGCACACAAGATGGCCAACACCATCGCGACCGCCCCGATGATCATGATGGTCCGGCCCAATTGCGCGACCCTATCAGCCGTTGATGCGCCGATGGTCGCTTGCTGCGCCACTTGCTCATCCACCAAGCCTTCGAGGCGGCTGACGAGCTGGGGCCCAAGAACGGACAGCTCATCGTCGATGACAGCTTGGCGCTGGCCGATGATGTCGCCCATTTCGGCAATCAGCGCTCGGTACCGCTCAAGCCCACGGGCAACACTGGTGAGGCCAGCCCGGTCAGCCCCCAACGGAATCTGCGCCCGCACTTTGGGGACAAGCCCGATGGCGATGGCTGTCGCGTCGTAGGTTTCGTCGGGCGGTAGGGTCCCAGCCGATTGGATGAATGCACCGCCAAGAAGCCGCGCTTCGTAAAAGGCTGCCACAAGGCGCACTGCAGCTCCAAGACCTGCCGCATTGCCCTCCCGCTCAAGCCCGTTGACCATGCCGGCAAGGGTTCTGGTGAGACTATCTCCCATACCAGCGAGCTCTGCCATGTTGCGATCGTAGCTTGCCTGAAGCAGCACAACTGTTTTGAAAGCGTTTGCGTAGTCTATCGTGTCCTTGCCGATTTTGGCGAATGCCTCTTTTGTGGCTGCATTGACCATGGGGTTGGCTTCAATCTCACCCACGGCTTGGCTGACCCGCTGCGTTGCGCTTTCCACCACATCAAGATGCGCACTCGATCGATCGTTCTCATAGCTGAGGACTTCGATGCGAATCTTCAAAATGTCATCAAGCTTTTCTTGAAGGACATCTTTCGCCGCGTTGAGGCCGCGATATTCGCGCGTCAGGCCGCCGATTTGATTGGTGTTTAGGGTGCTGAGCACAACTACGGTGATCACGACCGCCGCCATCACGCCGATGGCCAGGAGGAGCTTGGAGACGAGGCCCAGATTGTTGATCAGTGATGGCTTTTGACCGTCCACGTGGTCCTCCTCTTCCGATCAACCCTTGCATGGGCTGGGCACGCACCACCCTACCTGTGCCAGTGATCGCTTGTTTGGAGCTTTTGCACGCCGCACCAGCGTGCTTGCCATCGGATCGCGATGATGCATGAACGCGACACAACCTGTGGACAGCAAGGCCGGCCTTGCTCTAGTCAGCCACAGATCCCCATCGGAGCCCGACGCGATGTTTCCAAAGCCCCATCCACAGCTCACGCCCAACACCTATGCATACGAGTCGCAACCCATGGTGAAGCCCACCGGCTTCCGGGAGTACGACGCGCGCTGGCTCTTCGGCAAAGAGCTGAACCTCATGGGCGTGCAGGCGCTTGGCATGGGGATCGGCACCCTGCTCGGTGAAATGGGTAAGCCCCGCGAAGTGGTCACAGGTCATGACTTCCGGGGCTATTCGGCGAGCATCAAAACCGCCCTGATCCAGGGGATGATGGCCGCTGGCTGCAAGGTTCACGATATTGGCCTTGCGGTGACCCCCATGGCCTACTTCGCCCAGTTTGCCCTTGATGTGCCCGCCGTCGCCATGGTGACGGCCAGCCACAACGAAAACGGCTGGACCGGGGTTAAGATGGGTGCCGACAAGCCACGCACCTTTGGGCCGAACGAAATGAGCCGCCTGAAAGAGATCGTCCTTGGCGCAAACTTCGACCTTCAGGGCAGCGGCCGCTACCAATTTGTCGATGACTTTGCCGATGTTTATATGGACGACCTGGTTAAGGGGCGGACCATCAAGCGGCCCCTCAAGGTCGTGTGCGCGTGCGGCAATGGGACGGCCGGCGCCTTTGCCCCCAAAGTGCTGGAGCGGCTTGGGATTACCGTTGTCCCCCTCGACGTGGAGCTTGACCACACCTTCCCGCGCTATAACCCCAACCCCGAAGACATGGAGATGCTCCACGCGATCCGCGATGCGGTGCTGGAACATGGCGCGGACGTTGGGTTCGGGTTTGACGGTGACGGCGACCGCTGCGGCGTCATCGATGAAAGCGGCGGGGAGATCTTTGCTGACATCGTGGGGGTGATGCTGGCGCGGGACCTTTCATCCATCAATCCCAACGCGCAGTTTGTGGTGGATGTGAAGTCCACCGGCCTTTTCATGACCGACCCTGTCCTCCAGGCAAACGGCGCCAAAACCGACTACTTCAAGACCGGCCACAGCTACATTAAGCGCCGGGTGAATGAACTCAACGCCATCGCAGGCTTTGAAAAGTCAGGCCACTTCTTCTTCAATAAGCCTTTGGGCCGCGGCTATGACGATGGCCTTGTGTCTGCGATCGCCATCTTAGAAATGCTCGACCGCAACCCCGATAAGACCATGAGTGCCCTGCGCGGTGCCCTCCAAAAGACCTGGCAAACCCCAACCATGAGCCCCCACTGCGATGATGAGATCAAATACGATGTCATCGGCCGCGTGGTGAAGCGCTTTGAAGATATGCACGCGGCGGGCGAACCGGTGGCAGGGCAGAAGATTGTCGAACTCATTACGGTGAACGGCATCCGCGTCGTGGCAGAAGATGGCACATGGGGGTTGGTGCGCGCCTCCTCCAACAAACCCGAACTGGTGGTGGTGGTGGAGAGCCCCACTTCGGATGAAAACATGCGTGCCATGTTCAAAGCCGTTGACGGCGTCCTGCGGGAGAACCCTGAAGTGGGGGCCTACAACCAGACGATCTGATTGCTCTGGCTCTCGGCTCCGCTGCTGCGGCGTGAGATCCGCCATGGGCTGCGGCGGCGTCATATCATCAAGGCGCTGCGGTGGGTTTTGGTCCTCGATCCGACGCAGTGGCGTCATAATGGCAAACGGGATCGGTTCCGTTTGCGACAAGAAAGTCACCCAATATTAAGGCTGAAGGGACAAACGAAGTGCACGCGTCATGGCTCGCCGTTCCGTTAACCTGGAAAAAACGTGAGGTGGTGAGTGTCGCTCACCATGGAACCGCCGCACGAGGGTCGGGACGAAATGCACAATGGTGCGGAGCTCAGAAGCCGGCGCCGCGGCCCCAAACCGCCGCGTGCGGAGGTGCTGTCGGAGTTGCCCGTGGTGGCCGCGCTGCTGGTGATGGCCGTTGTGGTCGCGGTGATGGCAGCCGGAGGCCCGGTGCTCGACATGCTGTCAAGCCTTGGCGAGGCGGGCACGCCCTGAACAATCCGGGCCCATCAAAGGCGGTGCAGCCGTGATTGTTGCCCGTCACAGCGTTGAGCGCTCCACACCGGTCCATGGCGTCCTCAGGTCGGCAGCGGCTCAGTTTTTGGATCGCCTTTCAGCGGAACATCAAGCCTTTGCCAGCGCCAATGGCTTTGATGGCAGCGCAGGCCAGGTGGTCGCCCTTCCCGAACCTGCTGGCCGTTTTGCTATGGTCCTCATCGGTCTTGGCAACGAGGCGGACCCCTTTGCCATTGCCGCGCTGAAGCGCTTCCCTGAGGGCACCTTCTCGCTGGGCGAGGGGTTTCAAGATCCCACCGCCGCGGTGCTGGGCTTCCTCCTGGGGCTCTACCAATTCGATAGCTATAAGGCGGCTCCCGATAAAGCTCTCTCGCTGGTGGCCCCTGATGGGGCCGACGTGGAGAACGCCCAGCGCATTGCTGCAGCCGTCGGCCTCACCCGCGACCTCATCAACACCCCCGCCAACGATCTGGGCCCTGCCGAACTGGCCGACGCCGCCCAGGCTATGGGCCGCAAGCATGGCGCGCACGTGTCCATCACTGACGGGGAGGAGCTTGAGACCGGCTTTCCCATGATTGCCGCTGTGGGCGCTGCATCAACCCGCCCTCCCCTTCTGATTGATCTTGTGTGGGGTGACCCTTCTGCGCCCAAGCTCACCCTGGTAGGTAAGGGGGTGGTCTTTGATACCGGCGGCCTCAACATCAAGCCCGACAGGGCGATGGCGTTGATGAAGAAGGATATGGGCGGCGCCGCCCAAGCCCTCGGCCTTGCGCAAATGGTGATGGATGCCAACTTGCCGGTGCGGTTGCGCGTTCTGATTGGCGCTGCGGAAAACGCCATCAGCGGTGCAGCGTTTCGCCCTGGCGATGTCTTAAAGTCGCGCAAAGGCCTGACGGTGGAAATCGGCAACACCGACGCGGAAGGCCGGCTTGTCCTTGCCGACGCGCTCGATCTTGCGGACGCTGAAGCCCCTGAACTCCTCATTGATTTTGCAACGCTCACAGGCGCGGCGCGGGTGGCCCTTGGACCTGACCTGCCAGCGCTCTTCACCAAAAGCGATGCCCTTGCTGAGGATATCCGCCTTGCCGGCGAAGATGTGCACGACCCTGTGTGGCGGATGCCCCTCTGGCCCCGCTATGCGCGGTGGCTCAAGTCGCCTGTGGCAGACATTTGCCACATTTCCTCACAGCCCTTTGCCGGCGCCACCACCGCCGCCCTCTTCCTGGACCGGTTTGTGGAACGGGCGGGCGCCTACGCCCATTTTGATATTTACGCCTGGAACGCTGAGGACCGCCCCGGCCGGCCCAAAGGCGGTGAAGCCCAGGCCATCCGCGCGCTCTATCACTGGCTGAGTGTGCGCTACGCGCCATGATCGACCCGCTCGATAAGCGGCGCAACGCCATCAGGCCAGACTGCGCAGCCGCTCACCTTAAAGAGAGCGTTGAACGAGCGCGGTATGCCGAGCCCACCCGCCGCGCCATTGCCGTGCCCTCAGCCCGCTGCCGCATCGGCCCCGATTTGGAAACCTTCGACACCGAATTCTTGTTCGGCGAGCCCGTGGACGTGTTTGCCGTTGATGATGGAGAACAGCGCGGCGAGGATAACGCGGCTGGTGGGACGCTCCTGCCGCGCCACTGGTCATGGGTCCAAAGCGCCGTCGATGGATATGTGGGCTATGTGGAGACGGACGCGCTCAGAGCGCCCGGCCCCGCCCCCACCCACAAGGTCGGCGTTCCCGCCGCCGTCCTTTACGACGAGCCGACCATCAAAAAAGGCAACGTCGGGCGTCTTCCCCTCGGGGCGCTGGTGACTGTGCCGGAGGTGATCAAGGCTGCAGAAACCTACGCCAGAGTAGAAGTATCTTGGCGCCCTCACCGCAATGGACCGCGAGCGCGCCAGGCAAAGGACCACGCGTTCATCCTCATCCAGCATCTGAAACCCATTGATGCGCGTATCGCCGATTGGGTGGCGATCGCGCACGACTTTGTGGGAACGCCTTATGTGTGGGGGGGCAAGAGCTACGAGGGGATCGACTGCTCGGGCCTTGTCCAAGCTGCCCTTCAGGCCGCCGGTCTTGCAGCCCCGCGCGACAGTGACATGCAGCTGGAAGAGCTCGGCACAATTGTGCCGGACTCTGCTGCGCTCACCCGTGGTGATCTTATTTTCTGGCGCGGGCATGTGGGGATCATGATGGATGAAGACCATCTCCTCCACGCCAATGGCCACCATATGCTGACGGTGGTGGAGCCGCTGCGGGAGGCTGTAGACCGGCTTGCAAACCAAGGCCTGCCTATCCTCCAGCGCAAGCGCATTGACCCCTCTGGCCCCTTGCTTCGGGGCACGATGCGCGCTTAGAGCGGGTCGCAGACAGATGGATCAGCTGTCGTCCGGTGATCCGCGACCGACAAAGGAAACCTGAGCGCGGTTGGCTTCCTTGAGTGGAGGCGTGACGCGCTCTACTCGTCGGCAAGCCGCTAAGGTGTCCGACAGCAGGAGGATGGGTGTCGAGTTTTGATGGGGCCGAAGGGGGGTTCGTTCCCCATGTGGACGTGGACGCGGACGATGTGCTCGCTGTGGCGACGCTTACCAACCCGGCGCGCAAGAATGCGATCACGGCCGAGATGTGGCGGGCGCTCGAAGCCTTTGCGCACGAGGTCAATGATGATGACGATATCCGCGTCGTGATCTTCCGCGGTGCGGGGGATATCTTTTGCGCCGGCGCCGACATTACCGACTTTGATGATGCGCGCGACGGTCAAGAGGGGGCGCGCGCCTATGACGAGCAGCTGGAGCGGGCTTGTCTTGCCATTGAGGCCATCAAACAGCCCACAATTGCGCGCCTTGAAGGTCCTGTGATTGGCGCAGGAGCCGCGCTATCGGCGTGCTGCGATATCCGCGTGGCTGACGAGGAGGCCTTCTTCATGGTGCCTGCCGCACGCCTTGGCCTTGGCTACGATCCGCGGGGGGTTGCACGGCTTCTGCGCGTCTTTGGCGATGCCACCACCCGCTGGCTGCTCCTCACGGCAGGGCGGTTGCCAGCCACCCGCGCGTTCGCAAGCGGCGCTGTCCACGAGGTGGTCACATCTGAGGCGCTCGACAGCACCATCGACCGGCTGGTGGCGCGCCTTGCAGACAATGCGCCCCTCACCCTTCATGCCGCCAAAGTGGCGCTCCAGGCGGCCGCAACAGGCGATGATGCGCTCAAAAAACAAGCCCAAGAGCTCGTCGATCTTGCCCACGCCAGCGAAGACTATGATGAGGGCCGCCGCGCCTTCGCTGCCAAGCGTTCACCCCGTTTTGTGGGCCGGTAAGGGGGCCGGTCGGGGTTGAGCCACCTGCCACCTGGCTTTGTGGACACTGTCTCCAGCGCCATCCCGCCCAAGGCCGGGGCGCGCCTTGCGGTGAAGGACATGATCGCAGTGAAGGGCTGCCGGCAGACAGCGGGCCTGCCGGCCTACGCGCACCGCCGCGCCGACAGCGATGCAGCCGTGGTGCGCCGTTTCACGAACGCGGGCTACCAGGTGGTGGGGACGACCGTCACCGATTGTGCCGGCTTCGGCACCATGACCGATGGGCTCCAAAACCCCATTGACCCGCACCGCGCTGTGGGCGGTTCATCGGGCGGAGCTGCCGTCGCGCTGATGGCAGGCGCCGCCGATGTGGCGCTTGGGACTGACACCGGCGGGAGCGTGCGCATCCCTGCCGCCTACTGCGAGCTTTATGCCTTTAAGCCGAGCCTGGGCGTTGTGCCGATGGATGGTGTGGTTCCTCTGGCACCAAGCTTTGATGTGGTGGGGGTGCTGGCCGCCTCAAGGGACAGTCTTATTCCGGCGGCGCACACCCTCATCGGCGCGAACCCTCTCCCGCCCAAGAGGTCGCCGGTGATCGCCGTCGATGGTGATGGTCTTGATGCGCTGGACGCCTCTCTCAAGGCGCTCTTTCATGCCGTGGCAGATGGTTTTGGGGCGTCGACGACCATTAGACGCCACACCCCGTTCATGAGGCTTGCCCGGGCCCACGGCGCCATCGCCTGCGCCGAGGCTCTCACCGTCCATGGCAGGGCCTGGCGCGCCGATGCTTCAGGCTTTCCCGGCCCCATCGCCATGGCGCTGCACCACGGCGCGGCAGCCACGGGGGAAGAAACCCGCCGGGCCCGCGCGGTGCTGGGTGAGGTTAAAGAGCTGCATCTAGCAGCCCTTGATGCTAGCGGCGCTGACGTGGTGCTTGCACCAACCCTTCCCATGCCCCCTGCCCCCCGCTACGCCAAGGCAGCTGTTGTGGAAGGCCGTCTTGTCCCGATTACCCACGCCAACATCCGCCTGACGCTGAACGCCAGTATTGTGGGCCTTCCTGTGGTGGTGGCACCGATTGGCGGGCTGTCGGTACAGCTGATCGGCAGGCAAGGCGCCGATGCCCAGCTCCTTGCCGATGCTGCCGTCCTGCTAGAGCATGTCGCACCCCATAGAGCGCGAGGAACCTGATCGCCCCTTTGAAACGCGGGCGGTGTGTCCCGATCAAACGATTGCGTTTGATCCGGAGCCACCCTCTCGCGTTACAAGCGGTAAAGCCGTGCCGCCACATCGTTAAAGATGACCGCTTCCTCCCCCGGGGCAGCCGCTTCAACGCCCGTCTTCATGGCGGTGAAGAGGGTCCCATAGTCGGTCCATAGCTTTTCGATGGGAAAGTTGGAGCCGTAGAGACAGCGCGATGGGCCAAAAAGTGCGACTGACTCTTGAATAGCAAACGAGATGTGCTCCTGATCCACTTTGTGGATGAAGGTGCCAAAGCCTGAGAGCTTGCAGTACACATTCGAGTGGGAGGCCAATTGCGTCATCGCTTCGCGCCATGCGGCTTTGCCCTCGTGCGTCAGCTCTTCAGGCATCCCGGCGTGTTGGAGCACAAAGTTCACCTTGGGGCAGGCCTCGATAAGACGGCGCGCGGCGGGCACTTGGCCAGCAAAGATTTGCAACTCGAATAAGAGCTTATAATCCGCAAGCCTTTGAACGTTGGCAATCACAGCATCTGTGGCGACTGTGCCGGCATCCTTCGCAAACCTATAGAGCGGATTCGGGTGGTGATGCATCTGGTGGCGCACCCCGCGGACCAAGGGTGAGGCGGTCAAACGGTCAAGGTCGTGCCGGGCATCCTTTTGGGTCATGTCGCAAAAGGCGCTGATGGCATGGGGCCAGCCCGTTGCTGCGTGGGCCTTTTCCACGAACGCCACCTCGTCACGCGCCCAGTTTGGCGGCCAGTTGGCCTGGACATAGACCGACTTGGTCACACCCGTTTGGGCCACATCGGCCAAATACTCGCCGATGAGATAGTCGCGCTTGATCCCATCATAGGCGCCGAAAATGCGCGGCTGTGTAGGGCCAAGGAGCCAAGGTAAATCGGCCCGGCGCCAAATGTGGTGATGCGCGTCAATGATGGTCATGGCAGGCTCGCAAATCCCAACACTTCTTGGGCGACTGCGGCTGTGGATGATCCGTCGCCGATCCGTCTGAGCATTGGCGCAATGGCTGTCATTGCCTCGGTTTGCGGCGCATAGTTGGGATCGGCCGCGAGCGGTGAAAGCCACAAGATGCGCCAAGCAAGCCGCGACAGGCGGTCAGTCGCACCGATGAGGGCGGATGGGTCGCCGCGCTCCAACCCGTCGGACAGCACAATCACAAAGGCGGACCGGGCAAAGCCTGCATAGCGCGGCACGGACAAGAATGCGGCAAGCGCCTCGCCAAGGCGTGTGCCGCCGTCCCAATCCGCCACAACGCCGGCTGCTGCTGCAAGGGCGGCTGTGCGACTGCGACGACGCATCGGCTGCGTGATGCGGGTGAGCCTGGTGCCCAGTGTGAACACCTCCACCCGCTGCGCCGCCTGGGTCAGCGCATGGGCAAAGCGCATGGCCCGATCGGTTTCGCTCTTCATGGAGCCCGACACATCGATGAGGAGGAGGATGCGACGATGAGCGTGCCGGGGCGCGAGACGCGGCAGATCCAAGATCTCGCCGTCGCGGCGGACGGCAGCGCGCAAGGCGCGGCGCAAATCGGGCCGGGCGCCGGTATGATGCGGGCGATGCCGGCGGGAGCGCCGTGTGGGCAAATGGGCAGGGGCAGCGCGCCTGAACCGCAAAAGAGCGGCCGGATCGTCCATCCGTTGAAACTCACGCACCGTGAGGGCCTCGACGCCGGTTGCCTCAGCGCCAGATTCGTTGGCCTCTTCAGGCTCGATGAGGGTCTGCGCGCCGTCCTCAGGCTCGACCATTTGGGTCTCATCATCACCCGGCGCGGGAGCGGCTAGCGTGCGGCCTCTAAAGTGAGCGTCGAACAGGGCGTCAAAGTCGTCAAACCGCTCTGGCGTTGGGGCAAGTGTGGCGCGCGCAGCAGCATGGATATCAGCCATGGAGCGCGGGCCCAGCAGGCCGACCGCTGCTACAAAATTCTCGGTCTGGTCGGGGGCAACGGGGAAGCCGTTGGCGCGCAGGAGGGGCGCAAAGCTCACCAAGGGGGCGGCGCCGCGGGGGAGTTCAGGCAGCGGCATCGTCAAGAATGGCGTCAAGCCGAGGGGCCACAAATGTAAGGTCGTCCTGGTCTTTGAGGGCAACGCCAATGGCGCGTTTGAAGGCTGCCGGCCAAGGCTCACCCATCCCGTGGAGGAGCGTTGCAGCCTCGGCCCACTCCACCGTTTCAGCGACACCTGGCGCCTTGGCAAGGGGTTCCGCCCGCAGCGCGGTGACGGCGCGCACCACCTTGTCGGCCGTGTCCCTCGCGACCGTTGAAGCGCGCATCATCACAATGTCAGCCTCCCGTGCCCCGTCCGGATAGCCGATGAAATGGTAGACGCAGCGCCGTCGCAGCGCCTCGTGGAGCTCTCTGGTGCGGTTGGAGGTGAGCACCACCACAGGCGGCTCCTGGGCCCGCACGGTCCCACTTTCGGGGATGGAAATGGAAAAGTCCGACAGGAACTCAAGCAAAAAGGCTTCGAACTCGTGGTCTGCTCGGTCGATCTCGTCAATCAGCAGCACAGTGTCGCTGGCGTGGCGCAGCGCTTCGAGCATGGGCCGGGCGACCAGGAAATCATCAGCATAAATGTTGACGTAAGCGTCACCGGCTTGGCGGATGGCAAGCATCTGCCGAGGATAGTTCCATTCATAAAGCGCGGCGGCTGCATCGATCCCCTCAAAACACTGAAGACGCACGAGCTGCCGGCCCAGGATGGCGGAGATGGCTTTGGCCGCTTCAGTCTTCCCAACGCCAGGTGCCCCCTCAAGGAGGAGCGGTTTGCCGAGCGCCAAAGCCAGATACGCCGCCGTCGCCAGACCTTCACCGGCCAGATACTGCGCATCGCGCAGCGCGACCGCCAGCGTGTCAGGCCCATCAATGCCCGCGACAGAGCGGCGAACAGGCATCAGAGGCGGCCAGCACCAAGGTGCGTGCCGGACCGCACCCCACCATTTTCAAGGTGGGTGCCGGCCCGCACCCCGCCATTTTGGCGAATGCCCTGGAGCACTTTGTCAGGCGTGATGGGAAGGTCGGTCACGCGCACGCCCACCGCGTCAAACACAGCGTTGGCGATGGCCGGTAGGACGGGGTTGGCGCACATCTCACCAGGGCCCTTGCCGCCGTAGGGCCCGTCTGGCGCAGGCCGCTCCAACACGGCGATGTTGTGTGGCGCAATGTCGCCAGGGCCCGGCATGAGGTAGTGGTTGAAGTCTTCAGGGCCCTCGCGCCGATCGGGGTAGTAGGGCTCGGTGGTCTCAAAAAGGGCGTGGCTTGCCCCCATCCAAGCCCCGCCCACAAGCTGCTGCTCCACAAGCTTGGGGTTGAGCGCGCGGCCTACTTCGTACGCGGAATTCATTTCGGTGACGGTGACTTCGCCGGTCTCATCATCCACCTCCACATCCACCACCATCGCCGCGTGGGCGTAGCACGAGACGGGGGTCATCTCGCCAGTTTCAGGATCCACCTCCGAAAGGGGGATCAAAAAGATGCCGCGGCCCGACACGGTCTTGCCTTGCTTGAACTGCGCGGCAAGGCTTGCGGCGGCGGTGGTGATGGAGCGGCTCGGCGCGCCTTTGACGTGGATGTTGCCCTTCCCGTCTGTCACAAGGTCACCGGCGTTCACCTCCAGCTCTTCGGCGGCAGCATCAAGGAGCACGGCCCGCGCCTCCCGCGCCGCAGCAATGACAGCGTTCCCCACCCGGTGCGTGCCCCGGCTTGCAAAGGAGCCCATGCAGTGGGGGCCAGTGTCAGAATCGGCCGTATCCACATAGACGTCCTCCACCGGAACACCCAAGGTTTCCGCCGCAATTTGGCGCGTGACCGACTTCATGCCCTGGCCCAGATCGATGGAGGACAGCGCCACCATGAATTTCCCGTCCGGGTTGGAGTGCACCAGCGCCTGGCTGGGGTCGCCACCAAGGTTCATGCCGATCGGATAGTTGATGGCGGCAAAGCCGCGGCCTTTGTGGATGGTCATCGGCTTCCCTTGGTGCTGGCAGGGGTCGTGGTGCTGGCCGGGGTCGTTATGCCGGCGGGGGTGGTGCTGGGTGGGCTCGTGGTGCCGGCAGGGGTGGTGCTGGCAGGGGTCGTTATGCCGGCTTGGGTGGTGCTGCGGCGGGGCACGCGCGCCGTCATGGCTTCACAAAAAGGGCGCGGCGGCGTTTGGCAAGCACCCGTTCGCGGTGAATGACATAAAGGCCGGCGGCCAAAATAATGCCGGTGCCGAACCAGGTCATCGCGTCGGGAAACTCGCTGAAGACGAGGTACCCAAAAAGGGTGGCGCCGACAATTTCGATATAGTGGAACGGGGCAAGGAGACTTGCTTCGGCAAGCTTGATGGCGCGGGTCATGAGCATTTGCGCAAGCGTTGCCGCTGAACCCAGCACAAGGAACAGGAGCCATTGGGTGGCACTTGGTCCCTCCCAGGCGACAATGTCTGACCCAGTCGTGGATCCCAAGAGAACCGCAATCCCCAAGAACACGCTTGCCGAACCGCCAGTGATGGTCTGGAGGCGCAATGGGTCGATGGCGCTTGAGATTTTGCGCATGATGGTAACGACCATCGCAAAGCCGAGCGCTGCCAAGAGCGGCAGAACCGCGTACCAGCCGAACTCCACATAGTTGGGCCGCACCACAACAAGCGCGCCCAAAAAGCCCACCAGCACCGCCGTCGTTCTGTGCCAGCCGACGCGCTCGCCCAAGAACCATTTGGAAAACATGGTGAGAATGAGCGGGGCCACAAAGAAGAGCGCGATGGCGTTGGCCAGCGGCAGCACCTTGAGCCCCCAAAAGAGGCACGACACCGCAAACGCCATCAACGCCCCAATGACAAAGAGCGTGCGCAGCACCGCGCGCGCGGCGTTGTCGAGCACAATGTCGCGCCGGATCATCTTGAGCCACACGGCCAACAAGACCGTCTGCACCGCGTAGCGCAAAAAGGCGATCTGAAACGGCGGTAGGCTCTGGCTCATATATTTTGCCAAAGCGTCCACCGCGGGGATCACGAGCATGGCGCAGCACATCAGGGCCATGCCGCGGGCGGCATCCCGGTCGGATGTGGCGGGGGCGGCGGCGAGCGCCATGACGAACCTCGTTCTGGGGCTCCACCGACGCTGAAACGGGCGCTTTGGTGAGACGCCGTCGCAACAACGACGGGTTTGCGCCGAGTGTGTTTGGTGGAGCAACCCCCTGTTTCAGCATGCCTCGTCACCAAACTCAACGATAACGGGCACTCACCGACGCCTCAGACCAGAAATCGACGCAAACCGAGACGGGCCGCGCCGGGCAGGTGTTGGTGGGCTGTGTTGTTGTTGCTGCGGCGCGGGGGCGCCGGTTGAGGGCTCGGGTACCGCAGGAGACGCCGGCGCCGGGCCCGGCTCCACAGGTCGCACTGGTGCCGGTTGCTGCGCGGGATGATCGCGCTGCGGGGTCGGCATGGTCACGGGCGGGGTTGGGCCTGCATTGCCGGACTGCTGGGCATAACCATCGGCTTGATAGCCAGCGACAAAACCTTGCTGATCGGTGGCGGTGTAGCGCGGTAAGTCCCCCCTTGCCCCGCCACCGTCTTTGAGCGAGGAGGCTGCAAGCATGGCCGGTGACAAGCGCACACCGGCCTTTTCTGCCGCCACCTGGCAGCACTCAATGAGAGCGGTGTTTTTGGCGACGCGCCGGTGGGCCTTCATGTCCCCATCGCGGTAGGCGTTGATGATCCTGTAATCGATGGGGTTGATGCCGATTTGCTGGGCGCACACGTCCATGTGGCTTTCAATGGCAAAGTCGACGCCGGTGACCCCAAAACCGCGCATGGCTGTGGCGGGTGTGCGGTTGGTGAAGACGCAATAGACATCAGCATAGACGTTGGGGATCGTGTAGGGGCCGGGCAGATGCCCCACGCACTTGATGATGGCGTAAGATGAAAGGCGAGTATAGGCGCCAGCATCAAAGTATCCCACCAGCTTTCGCGCAACGATCCTGCCGTCATTCATGACGCCATCGGTGACATACCAGCGTTCAGCGCCGCGCGGGGCGCCCACCTGCATCTCTTCGGCCCGATCGAACTGATACTTGCAGGGCCGGCCTGTGAGCATTGTGCCCAAGATGGCAAGCGGCTCGTGGAGAGAATCCACTTTACCGCCGAAGCCGCCGCCGACCGTCCCGCCGATAAAGTGAAGTCTTGCTGAAGACACATCCAGGAGCTTTGCCGCCGTCCCCAGCGAGAAAAAGAGGCCTTGGGTGGATGTGTAGCAGACGTAGCGGTCGTTGGTTTCGGGCGCGGCGATGGCCCCGCAGGTCTCCATGGGTGCCTGCTCGATGGGGCTCATCTGGTAGCGCCCTTCGATGACATGGTCGGCCTCGCGAAAGCCTGCTTCCACATCGCCGTAGCGTAGTTTTTGGTGGTTATACTTTCCGTGGTAAATAAAGAGGTTGCCGGGGTAAGGTTCGCTCACACTGGGGGCGCCGAGTTTTATCGCCTCCTCCACATCAAGGACGGCCGGCAAAGGCTCATAGTCCACGATGATGGCGGCCGCAGCCTCGCGGGCTTGGCGCTCTGTGTCGGCCACCACGGCCGCGACGGGATCGCCTTTGTAGCGCACCTTCTCGGTGGCAAGCAGCGTCTCATCGTCAAGGCCAAAATCAAGGAGTGAGAGCAGCGTGTTGAGGTTGTTGGGCACATCGCGGCCCAGGATCACGCGGCGCACGCCAGGCATCCGCTCTGCGGCTGAGGTATCAATGCGCCGCACCCGGGCATGGTCGTGGGGGGAGCGGGTGCAGCGGATGTGGCACAGGCCGTCGAACAGGTGATCGTCGTAAAAGGGGGAGCGACCGGTCACATGGCCCATCATGTCCTGGCGCTGGGTGGGTTTGCCGATCTCGTTGAGATCATCGTCACGCTCGTCGGCAAAGTAGTCTTTGCGAAACTCGATGGGCATGCTCGTTATCCCGTCCGAAGCAATCCGCCGCTTTGCGCAGCAGAAAGGATGGCTTTGATGATGGCCTCATAGCCTGTGCAGCGGCATAGGTTGCCTGATATTGCCTCGACCACCTCTTCGCGGGTGGGTCGCGGGTTGGCGCGAAGGAGGGTTTCGGCGGCCATCAGCATCCCAGGGGTGCAGTACCCGCACTGGGCCGCAAAGTGGGTCATGAAACTGTCCTGAAGCGCTTGGTGCGGACGGCTTGCAAGGCCTGCCACAGTATCGACCGAACGGCCCGCCACTTCTTGCGCGAGGGTGAGGCATGAAAGCCTTGGCGCGCCATCCACCATCACAGTGCACGCCCCGCAAGTGCCCTGCCCACAGCCATATTTGGGGGTGAGATCGCCCACACCGCGGCGCAACACATCAAGGAGGTTTTGCCCCGCGTCGACGAAAACGGCTTTTTCTTCGCCGTTGTGGGTGAATTCGATGGGGGTACGGGCCATTAGCGGGGTCCTTCCAAGAGCCGGCGCAGATGAACACCGGCAACGGCGCTGCGATACCAGGCTGTGGCGAGCGCGTCGTCTTGCGGGGTGAACCCATCGGCAGCCGCCGCTGCGGCGCGCATAATGGATTGGGGGCCAAGGGGCTCACCCTCCAGCGCCCGTTCCGCGGCAAGGGCACGCTGAGGCTGCGGCCCCATTCCGTTAAAGACAATCCGCGCGCCCGCCACCCGGCCACCCGCACCAGGCACCACAGCCGCGATGGACATGACAGAAACGCCTTTGGGCTTCACGCGCGAGACCTTGTGAAACCGCAAGCCGTCCCGCGGGCGCGGAACGGTAATGGTCGCCACCAGCCCTTTGGCACTGCCGCGCACAAGATCGTCCACAGGTTGGCGGCGCCCGTCACTCATCTCGGCCGTTGCGCCAAGCGCCATCAAGGCCGCCGCAAAGTCGCCGTAGGGGCGCGCGGCAAAGAGGTTGCCTGCCACGGTGGCCGCTGCACGCACCTGAGGGCCCCCCACCACCCGCGCTACGGGGGCAAGGAAGGCTGCGTCCCGATGCGCAAGGATCATGGCCATGGTGACACCCGCCCCAAGGCTCACCCCGTCCGCCTGGCTGCGGATGGCTGTGAGGGCGGGGTCGGTGCTGCGGATCAGCGTGTCAAAAGAGGGATCAGCATCGTTGACAGCGCGCATGAGGATCGTGCCGCCGCCGAAAAAGCGGGACGTGGGTGCAGCCGCAAGCGCGCGCCCGGCCTCGGCAACGGACGGATAGGTCTCAACCGTGAGCGGCATAGGGCCCTTCCTTCATAGCGCGCATCACAGGCGCTCGTCTTGCTTGCCGCGCATCATGCGCTTTCGCCCGAAAGGCTGGCGCGGATGGCCTCCATGCCGGCGGCATAAATGTCTTCACCCACCATTGTGGCGAGTTCACTTTCCCGGCCTGGAGGCGTGTCGAACCGGCTGCGCCACTGGAAGAACGTGCGGTCACCATCCGTCACCGGCAGAAGGCGCACATGGGCGACATAGTTGAAGAGCGGAACGGGCGTGTCGATAAGGCAGTAGCTCAGCTCCATGTCGGCGTCGGACAGTGTGAGGAGTTGCTCTCGGAGCTCAGAGCCATCCACCAGGTGGAAGCGGCGCACACCGGCCACTTTGTCGTTGGGGGCGCTGCGCTCCATGGCGCTGTCGCGCACAGCAGGGTGCCATGCGTCGTGCCCGTTAAAGTCCCGCACGATCTCCCACACGGCCTCCACGGGCGCATCAATCACCGTGCTCTTGACCACCTGGACCATCGCCGTTCCTCAGCCGCGAGGTGGATTTGCCGATGGCACGGCGCCCACGATAACGGCTCTTTGGCGCGTTTTGGCGGCGGTCTGACGCAGACACATCCCAACTGTTCCTCGTGTGATCGGCGCTTAAGATTGCTCATTGCTTTTGTGGGCGCCGCGTTTCCTGCCCTTTGGTCCATAAGGCTGTGGGTCATCGCGCACCCACGGCCCCGCGAAGTCAAGCTTCGATCGATGCTAGCGGGTTACGGGGCACAGTGGTCAAGCCGCCGGCGGCTGGTACCATTGCGGTGCGTCTGAACATTCAGCCAAGGGGCAGCGCTTTTCATCTGGTTCATCTGACCGCCGTTGTGGGCTATGACGCGCGGTGGATGTTGGGCGCCAAGAGTGGAGTAGTTTATGCAGCACCGCCTCCGTATCACCTTTTCCGCTGGCCTCCTGGCGGTCTTTTGCACCTTGGTGCCTTTTGCGCCCCTCCACGCGCAGGGGGTCGATGAGACATCGCTCGGCGTCCAGGGCTTATCCAACAGCGATGCTGCGGGCGTTAAACGGCAGGTGGAAGCGTGGACCGAAGCGCTTCATGTGCGCGACTACGATTCTTGGAAAACCTTCTTTGCCAAAGATGCCGTTCTTGCCGCCCCCGGACACGAGCGCATTAAAGGCGTGAACGAGATTGCAGCCTGGGCTAAAAAGACCATGGGCATCTCCATGACCTTTTCCTACAACACGTGGGCCATTGTGGGTCGTGACGATTTGGCTGTTGTCACCAATAGCTTGATTTGGAGGACAGAAGGCGTTGATGCCCGTGATGCCTCCCGCTTCAACCAGATGATCGTTCTGCGGAAAAACGCTGATGGGGACTGGCTGGTCCAGTCGGTGATCTTCAACAGCCCGGTGGCGCAGAACTAGAACCGGTCACAGCCGGATGGAATCATCCGGCGTCCCGTACTCGCGGCCGACACGTGAAGCCTGAGCGCGGTGCGCGTCCATCGGGGCATGACCCGCTTGTCTCATGATGCCTTCACCTTTTCCGGGCACGGAAAGGGCGTCCGAGGGAAGCTTGCACCTCCCCTTGGACGGCGAGGGATGGATCGGTGACGCGCTAGCCGTCGTGGGCCGAGCTAGAGTTTGATCGCCCTCGTCTTCAGCCAAGGGCTGAACGGATACGCGGCGCAAAGCGCCGCATGACAAGCAAAGGCAAACTGACGATGACTGATTGCGTGGTCGGTGTCGATATCTCCAAAGATTGGCGCGATGCCCATCGCAGGGCCGACACAAAAGACAGGCGCTTTCCCAACACCAAGCAAGGCCGCCAAAGCCTGGTGCGCTGGGCAGCCGACGCCCGTGTCGCGTTTGAACCCAGCGGTCCCTATCACCGCGCGCTGGAACGCCACCTGGCAGCAGCCGGCATGGAGGCGGTGAAGATCAACCCGCTGCAAGTGCGCCGCTTTGCCAAAGCGGTGGGCGCACGCGCCAAAACGGATGCTGTCGATGCTCGTCTCATGGCCACGATGGCCGCGACGCTGGACTGGCCTGCGACCCCGCCGCTTGCCCAATCTGTTTGCAAACTCAAAGCGTTGCAGATTGCCCGGAACGGCCTGGTCAAGGACCGAACGGCCGCGAAGAACCGCGCACAAAGCCA
>JBCDLN010000028.1:0-21322 GCA_038745295.1 Pseudomonadota bacterium
ACCACATCAGCGTTGCGGCGCACCTCTTCAGCGTTGGGGGGTGCGGCGCCCTCTTCGGTGCCCAAGAGGTTTTCGGCGAGCCGGTCGGCCGCGTTGCGCCGTGCTGTGGGTGGTGGGCCGCCTAGAAGGCCGATCCGCTCACCACCTCTGCCCAAAAGATCTGCGAGCGCCAGGAGGAGCACCACAGCCCGCTCCTCTTTGGAGGACATGGCAAGGCGCGAGCGGGCGCGCATCGACGCCGTGCGGTCCACCCACAGATAAACGGTGTGTGCCGCCTCCCACTCCCGCTCGCGCACCAGCAGCGTGTCATCGCGCGCAGAGCGGCGCCAGTCGATCCGCCGGGCGGGCTCCCCAAAGTCGAACGGGCGAAACTGCCAAAACGTCTCGCCAGGGCCAGCCCGCCGCCGGCCATGCCAGCCCGCCGCCACAGTCGCCGACACACGCTTTGCCTCCACCAACAGGTCGGGCAGGTTCGAGGCGGCCGACTTTGCCTCGATCATCGCGGTATCGGCGACGTTGGGCGCAGTCTCCTCGTCGCGCTTTTTGGCGAACATCAGCGGACCACCTTCAGGGAGTGCCGGGGGCGATGGGAGGGATGGTCAAGCGCTAGAGCTCGCGCGCCAATTCATCGATCACACCAGGAACAGTGAGGCCATCGGCCCGGGCCGCATAGGTGAGCGCCATACGGTGCTGGAGGACAGGCTGGGCGAGCGCAATCACATCTTCGCGTGAGGGCGCAAGGCGGCCATCAAGGAGGGCGCGGGCGCGGATCGCGAGCATGAGAGACTGGCTGGCCCGCGGCCCCGGGCCCCAGGCGATTTTGCCCGCCAGAGCCTCGTTTTCTTCAGGCCGGGCGCTGCGCACAAGATCAAGGATCGCCTCAACAACGCTTTCCCCCACAGGCAAACGCCGCACCAGCGATTGCAGCGCCATCAGCTCATCGCGCGACAGGACTGCGCGCGCCGCCGCCTCTTCAAGGCCGGTGGTCTCAACGAGGATGCGCCGCTCAGCATCACGGTCGGGGTACATCACATCGATTTGCATGAGGAAGCGGTCAAGCTGCGCCTCGGGGAGGGGGTAGGTGCCTTCCTGCTCAAGCGGGTTTTGGGTGGCAAGCACGTGGAAGGGGGTCGGCAGCGTATGAGCTTGGCCGGCAATGGTCACAAACCCCTCTTGCATCGCCTGAAGGAGAGCGGATTGGGTGCGCGGTGACGCCCTGTTGATCTCGTCCGCCATCAAAAGCTGCGAGAAGATGGGGCCTTTGATGAACCGGAACGCCCGCTCACCGGTGGAGGATTGTTCCAGCACCTCAGCGCCCAAAATGTCGGACGGCATCAGGTCGGGGGTAAATTGGATGCGCCGCTCATCAAGTCCGAGCACGCTCCCCAGCGTTGCCACGAGCTTCGTCTTGGCAAGTCCCGGCACCCCCACAAGCAAAGCGTGCCCGCCGCACAACACCGCAATGAGGGAGCGCTCCACCACATCGCCCTGGCCAAAGATGATGCGGTCCACTTCCGCCTTCGCTTCGGCTAAGCGCCCGACAGCAGCCTCCGCTTCGGCAGCCAGAGCCTCGTCGTCGCGTTCGGCGAGCACCGTCTCGTTCATCCGTTCCATCCCTTCGAGGAGGCGCGTGTGCGCCGTTGTGCTACTCGGTAATAAAGGCGAGCTTTGCGGCAGCGTCGCCTAACCATTTGTCCATCAACTGGACTGGTCGTGCCGGGCAACGCGGGTCTGCCACCTTAAGGGTTGCTCATCATAGCGTGCGATGCAACGGGGGACATGGCATGTCGCAAAAGGATGATCAGCACGTGGACGTCTCGGGCGCACTGTCAGGGCTCTTAAGCCGCGCAGAAGCGCTGGGTGGTGGCGCGGCCCCAGTCCATTTATGGGATCCGCCCGATTGCGGACCGATCCCCATGCGCATCGCCGCCGATGGCACGTGGTTTTATGCCGGCACCCCCATTGTGCGTGATCGCTTGGTGCGCCTTTTCGCCTCGATCCTGCGGCGGGAGGCCGGGGGGGAATTCGTCCTCGTCACGCCGGTTGAAAAGGT
The DNA here is from genome assembly GCA_038745295.1 of Pseudomonadota bacterium. GTDB lineage: Bacteria > Pseudomonadota > Alphaproteobacteria > Rhizobiales > Amorphaceae > Acuticoccus. The sequence continues at coordinate 2,054 of JBCDLN010000028.1, forward strand.
CGGCATCGTGGTGGAGGACGCGCCATTTCAGGCGGTGGAGATGGCGCGCGAGGCTGACGAGAGGGGCGGTAAGAGTGAGCCAGTCCTCGTGTTCCGCACAAACATGGGCGATGTGGTGCGCGCCGGCCCCGATCATCCGCTGCGCTTTCATGTCAGCGCTCCCACAGAAGGGCTGGTGCCCTATGTGACGGTGCGGGGAGGTCTTGAGGCGCGGCTGACACGTGCCGTTGCCATGGACCTTTCCGACGATTTGGTGGAAGGCGGGCCGGGTTGGGGCGTATGGAGCGGCAGCATGTTCTTTGCGGTCCCGGAGGGCTGATGGCGCGCACCCCGCGTGAGCGGCCCGAACCCTTAAACTTTGGCGCCGGACCCGGGATGGCCAATCCAGCAGCGGCGGGATCGTCATTAAGTGGTGCCGCTGTGCACGCAGCGGGCCAACCTTTCGCGGTGTTTCCCGCCCCCCGCCATGACCCTTTGGTGATGGAGATTGCGTGGCGTTCGCGGGCGATTATGTCCCCAGGCGATGATCCCGAATGGGCAGCCCCCACCGGCGAGCCGCTGGTGCCCGGCGACGGCGCCGGTTCAGACGATGGCCCGCTCAAACGAGCTGCTGTGCTGATGGTGTTGGGGGCAGATGCTGCCGGGGAACTCTCGGTGGTGATGATCAAAAGGGCAGAGCACCTCGCCCGCCACGCTGGCCAGGTGGCCCTTCCAGGCGGCAAGATGGAAGAGGGGGAAACGCCCACTGGTGCCGCGCTTCGAGAAGCCTGCGAAGAGGTGGCGCTTCCCTCCAGCGCGGTGGACATTTTAGGCACCACAACACCTTACCTCACCCGCACAGGATTTTGCGTGGTGCCTGTCCTTGGTCTATTGCGCAACGAGGCGGTGTTGCGCCCCGACCCCGGCGAAGTGGCCGCGGTGTTTTCCGTCCCCTTTCGTGCATTGATGGCCCTTGACCGCCACCGTACCGTTCACGTTGAACACAAGGGCATTCGCCGCACCACCTACGAAGTGATGATCGACGGCACGCGCGTATGGGGCGTGACGGCGGGCATCGTTCGCCTCGTCCATCAAAAGCTGTTTGGTCCATGATCCGCGTTATCATCACCCAGATCGTCCTGTTTCTGCTGCCGTTCGTGGCGTTCTTCGTCTATCGGCTCACCACACAAGGGTGGACGGGGGCGAAGGTGTCGAGCTGGGGCCGCGCCACGTTTTACCTCATTGTGGCGGGGGGCGTTTTGGTGGCTGCTGGGTTTATTTTCCTTGCTCTCACCGGAAATGACAGTGGCGGCGTTTACGTCCCCATCCAGTTCGAGGACGGGCAGCTGATCCCCGGCGCATTCCGCCCCCGCGAAGACTGACGGACTTGCCGAGCCGGCCGCCCCCCGCTAAGCGGCCGGAACTGTGGACACCTTCGCCCTCTCCCCGCCCTGGCTGAGCGACAATGGCCTTCGCGCCGTTCTCACGCTCCTGACCGCGCGCGGCGAGGCGCGGGTGATCGGCGGCGCTGTGCGAAACACGCTTCTAAGCCAACCGGTGAGCGATTTTGATATCGCCACGACCCTCACGCCGGACGCGGTGAAGGCCGCCGCCCGCGCCGCGGGGATCGCTGCCCACGACACGGGGATTGCCCACGGCACGCTCACCCTCGTATCCGCCGGCACCCCCTATGAAGTGACGACTCTGCGCCGCGATGTCACCACCGACGGGCGGCGGGCCACAGTGGCCTTCACCACCGATTGGGACGAAGACGCGCAGCGGCGTGACTTTACAATGAACGCCCTTTCCCTCGACCCATCAGGCAAAGGCTACGACTACGTGGGCGGGTACCGCGATTGTCTTTCCCGTGAGGTCCGCTTCATCGGCGATCCCGTCCGCCGTATCCGCGAAGATCACCTGCGAATTCTGCGCTACTTCCGCTTCCACGCTGCCTATGGTCGCGGTGAGATGGACGATGAAGCGCTCCGAGCCATCGTTGCGGAGCGGGACCTTGTGGCTCGCCTTCCCGCTGAGCGCGTGTTCCACGAGTTGACCCGCCTCCTGGCGGCCCCCCGCGCCATCGATGCGCTGAGGGTCATGGCGCGCAATGACGTGATCGCCGCCTTTCTGCCGGTGCCGATGGACGTTGATGGCGCCCAACAGCTGAACGCCGCCGCAAGGACTTTGGGGGAGGACGCGCCTTCCGCGCTCAGCTACCTGGCACTGATGGGGTACTCTGACACGCATCTATCGGCGCTGGCCGGCCGGCTCAAGTTCCCGCGCAAACTCACCCAAAGGGCCCTTGCCGCGCTCACCCTCTCGCAAGCGATGCCACCATCATCGGACCGCGCCGCGCGCCTTCTCCTTTACGACCATGGACGGGAGGCGTTTTGCGATGGGTTGATGGTGGCGCTTGCGCGCGGCCTTTCTCTTGGCGATCACGCGGCGCTGAAAAGCTTGGCTGAGCGCTTTGCACCACCGGTCTTTCCCGTGAGTGGGCGCGATTTGTTGGAGGCTGGCGCATCCCCTGGCCCCCAGCTGGGTGAGGAACTTCACAAACTGAAGAAAGCCTGGCGCGACAGTGACTTTGCGCTCACCCGAGAGGCGCTCCTGGCGCTCTCAGCGCGCACAGCCGGTAAAACGTAGACGTCTCACCATTGTGAAGAGGCCCTTAGGTTGTGGGCTTTGCTGTCGCGCCTTTGACCTCAGCGTGCCCCTGTGTGAGGGGAACGGCCAACTCTCTTTCTTTAAGATGAGACACCAACTCACGAGGCCACCATGACCGATGACGCCAGCGCCAAGATGACAGGTGACGCCAGCGCCAACGGCGCGCCCCCCATGCTTGACATCCCGCCCGAATGCATCGTGAAGCAAGGTGATGACTGGATGTTGGTGGCACCGATCCCTGAAAGCCTCCAAAGCGCTGCAGCGCGCTATTCTGTGGCGCAAAGGGCAACACTCAACCGCATCGTTGGCCTGCCTGAGGTGCGCGAAGAGGTCTTAGGCAACAGGCTCCGGCCCGACAGGATCTGTATCGCTCTGGTGGGCGGACAGGTGGCGGGCCTCATCTCCTACCGAATGGACAGTGAAGGCTCTGTCTGGCCCGATCCAGCACGGTATAGAAAGCACTTCGGCGCCGTTAGCGGCACCATCCGCTATTGGCTTACCGAGGCGACCCTCAGACGAGGCGACCCCGATGAACTCTACTTGGAAGGGTTCAAGGTTGACGCCATCGCGCGGGGGCGGGGGATCGGCACCTCACTCCTTCACTGGTTGGGCGATGAGGTGGTGCGCCGCGGCAAGAAGGCGTGGCGCACCGAGGCGAGCGCCACAGCCGATGCTGCCATGCGCGTTTATCAGGGTGTGGGGGCAAAGGTGGTCAAAACCATCTCCTTAGGCCCGCTCGGATATGTGTTTGATCGCCATAAAATGATTGTGTTGCGCTGGCAACCAGAGGTGTCAGAATAAACACCCAGCAGCGTCTCCATAACTTGAAAAACGCCATACTCGATCGATATCTTAAGTTCCGGTGACCACATTTCGTGGAATTTCCCATGAATTTTTTCAAAACTGCGCTCCTCCTAGCGGCCATGACGGCGCTATTCATGGCTGTCGGCGCGGTTGTGGGCGGTCAGCAGGGGATGGCGATCGCCTTTGTCATCGCGATCGCGCTCAACATTTTCTCTTACTGGAACTCCGACAAAATGGTGCTCAAGATGCACCAGGCGCGCGAGGTGGATGAGCGGACCGCGCCGGAATACTATGGCATTGTGAGAGAACTTGCAGCACGGGCGCAGCTGCCTATGCCCCGGGTTTACATTCTGGAAGAAGACCAGCCCAACGCCTTCGCCACGGGCCGCAATCCAGACAATGCTGCCGTTGCGGCCACCCGCGGGCTTCTGGCGCGGATGAACCGGGATGAAGTGGCTGGCGTGATGGCGCACGAACTGGCGCACGTCAAAAACCGTGACACGCTGATCATGACCATTACCGCCACCATCGCGGGCGCCATTTCGATGCTGGCAAATTTTGCGTTCTTGTTTGGCCGCAACCGCCAAAATCCACTCGGAATTGTGGGGGTCCTTTTGGCGATGATTGTGGCACCGCTCGCGGCGATGCTGGTGCAAATGGCGATCAGCCGTACGCGAGAATTTTCAGCCGACCGGCTGGGCGCGCAGATCTGCGGCAATCCCATGTGGCTTGCCAGTGCCCTTGCCAAGCTGGAGCGCGGCCGCTCGATCCCCAACGATGAGGCCGAAGCCGTGCCTGCGACGGCGCACATGTTCATCATCAATCCGCTCGCGGGGGTGAGGCTCGACACTTTGTTTTCCACCCACCCCAGCACCGATAAGCGCATCGCCAAGCTCTCCGAATACGCCGCAGAGATCGGCATGCCGATGACCATGCCCGCACTGGATCGTCGCGATGGGCAACAGGCGCCACCCCAACAGCGGGGGCGGGGCCAGAACCAGAACCAAACCCAAGGCGACGGGCCTTGGGGTCGAGGCGGACGGGGCGGCATGCGTGGCGGCGGCAGAGGCCGCATGGGAGGCGGTAGGGCCGGGCGGCGCGGTCCTTGGGGCTGAGGGACGGCCGCGGTCCTCAAGCGCAAGGCGGCCGGGCAAGCCAGCGTCAACGGAGCCGAACACGGTCAAAACCAATTGCGGGAACGCACGCCCGCGCTGCTGCGCTCGACGTTATCCTTGCAGTGACGGAGGCGCGCGTCCCCCTCTCATCGGCACTGCCCGATCTTCCAAACCTCTCTGATCCGCGCGATGCGGCTCTGGCCCGTGCCGTCGTGCGCACAACCGTGCGCCGGCTCGGCGATGTCGACTGGGCGCTTGCCACACTGATGGCCAAAAAACTCCCCAAGCGCGCGAGCCGCGTTCGGGCGATCTTGCGTCTATCGGCAGCCCAGCTCCTGTTCATGCGCCAGGCTGACCATGCGGCGGTCAACGTTGCGGTCGCGCTCCTAAAGGCTGAGGCGGAGACCGGGGGGTTTGCCGCTCTCGCCAACGCGGTCCTGCGCCGCCTGATCCGCGAGCGCGATGAGATCCTGGAGCGCTTGCCCGACGACGCCAACACCCCGGCCTGGCTCTATCAGCGCTGGCAAAAACACTATGGCGCGGCAGCGGCTGCTGGCATGGCGGCGATCCACCGGAGCGAGCCGCCACTTGATTTATGCCTCAAGTCCGGCACGCAGCTGCCCGATGGCGCGGCCCCGCTCCCAGGCGGCGGCGGGCGGATCGACGGCGCAGTGAGCGTTGAGACACTGCCAGGATACACCGCCGGTGATTGGTGGGTGCAAGACTTTGCCGCACAGCGCCCCGCCCAGCTGTTGGGCGATGTTTCGGGAAAGCACGTACTCGATCTTTGCGCAGCACCCGGCGGCAAGACCATGCAGCTTGCCGCCGGCGGCGCCAAGGTCACGGCCGTTGAGGTGGATGGCGCGCGCGCAGAACGCCTTGCTGAAAACCTTGCCCGCACCAAACTCTCCGGCGCGGCTGAGATCGTGGTGGCCGATGCGCTCAACGTGGAGGGCACGTTCGACGCTGTGCTCCTCGATGCGCCGTGTTCCGCCACAGGCACCTTGCGCCGGCAGCCGGATGTGGCGCACTCAAAATCGCCCCAGGACATTGCCTCTTTGGCTAAGGTGCAAAGGGCGCTTCTCACCCACGCCTCCCAGTTGGTGCGCACCGGCGGCCGGCTTGTCTACGCCACCTGCTCGCTGGAGCCTGAAGAAGGTGAAGAGCAGCTCAACTTCATCAAAGCTGAGATCCCGAGCCTGCGCCTAGAGCCCATTGATGATGAGCCAGCCCTCTCCTTCGCCACCGAAGAAGGCGCGTTGAGAACACTCCCCCACCAAGCGTTGCCTGGCGGGGGTGGCCTTCAGGGGCTGGACGGCTTCTTTGCCGCGCGCTTTGTCAAACACGATCGCAAAGCCTGATCGCGCTCTTCGGACCCCTTCCTTTTCATCACGGGCGGGGATGCTTGCCGAAAAGCCATTGCCCCCGTGCCCATTGAGGGTGAAAAGCACGCTGCATGAGCGGTGCGTTGTTGTCCCCACCCGATCACGCGGCGGCGTTCTTCCCGGCAAAGGGCGGCCGATGAAACGCGGTCCCGAAAAGCCCCCGCCCCGCGCGACGCTGTTTAGTCTTGCTGTGCTCGCTGTGCGGCGGGTGGGGGCGCGTTCGCTCGACACCATCGCTCAAGCGATCTTGCAGCGCACGCTCGCTGCCACGCCAAGCCGTGTGCTCTTTGCCCCCGAGACCCTTTTGGCGTCCGACTCCAAAGTGGCGGCAGACATTTACGCCGGCGTCTTCCACCTTGCAGGCGAGACGGTGGAGACCGGTGGGCGCTCGCCCTTTTCGGTTGCGCCGCCGTCGGCGCAGTGGGCCCGCACCCTTCACGGTTTCTCCTGGCTCGTTCACCTTGAAGCCAACGCGTCTGAGCTTTCATCCACCAACGCCCGCGCTCTTGTGGAAGAATGGCTCGCCGATAAATCGGGCCGGAGCGCGTTGGCGAACGCCCCTGAGGTGACGGCCCAAAGGGTCACCGCCTGGTTGATTGGTGCGCCGATCCTCCTCAGCGGGGCAGATGCTGCCTTCAATGAAAGGTTCATGCGCGCCCTCGGCCGCCAAATCCGCCGGCTGGAGCGCGGTGTCAGCGCCGTCCCACCTGGTGTTTCAAAGGTGGAGGTGGCCGCAACCCTTGCCCTTGCAGGGGCTGTCATTGCCGGTCAAGGCCGGCTTCAGCGCACCGGCCTGAGCCTCCTTGCCGAGGTCTTAAAGACTGAAGTGCTGCCTGACGGTGGGCATGCCTCGCGCAGCCCCGAAGCGGTGGTCGATGTTTTGTGCGCCCTGATCCCGGTGCGTGAAGCATTGGTGCGCCGGCAGGTCCCCGTTCCTGAGGCACTCTCCACCGCCATCGACAAGATGATGCCGATGGTCCGCTTCTTTGCCTTGAGCAAGACCGGACTGGCGGCCTTTCACGGGGCGCGGCCTGTGGCGCCATCGCGCCTTGCCGCGCTGATGGCCTACGATGATGTGCGCGGCCAGCCGAGCGCAAACGCCCGCTATAGTTTCTTTCAGCGCATGGACGGGGGAACGGCGCGGGTGTTGATCGACACCGGGCCGCCGCCACCGCCCAGTCATGCGGGACGGGCCTGTGCCTCTGCCCTTGCCTTTGAGTTTACCCACGAGGGCGAACCCATCATCGTCAATTGCGGGGCCCTTGATGCGGCCCGTCCCTCCTGGGCGCGGGCGGCGCGGGCGACAGCTGCCCACTCAACACTCACCCTCGCAGACCGTTCTTCGGCACGGATTCTCAACCTTTGGCCGCTCAGCGCAGCGCTGGGCCCGCTTCTTTATGGGGGCCCACGCACCGTTGACGTCGCCCGCGAACCATCCAAGGTGCGCGCTCGGCACGATGGCTACCAAGACCAGTTCGGGATTATTCACGAGCGATCGATCACGCTCACCGAAGACGGGCTGTGGCTCCAAGGGATCGACCGCATCTTAGGGGCCGACAAGGTGGACGCCATTCCCTTTGCCGTGCGGTTTCATTTGGCGCCGGGCATCAGGGTGCGGCTCGACAAGGCCCGAAAGACCGCCAGCTTGCGATTACGCAGCGGGGCGATTTGGCTGTTCGTGGTGGACGAAGGCCCTGATCTAAGCGTGGAAGACAGCGTTGTGCTGGCCGCCGACACCACATTGCGGCGAACCGCCCAGCTCGTCATTCCATCCGATACGTTGACCCATGACACGATCCGTTGGCACATCGCTCGCCATGCCGCTCCGCTTGGCGGATAACTCCCGCACATTGCCCATAAGAGGCTGAAAGACCCCATGACACGCCCTGACGCTCCCCCCATACGCCGGGCCCTTTTGTCCGTGTCCGACAAAACTGGCCTTGTGAACTTGGCGCAGGCGCTGGCCGCTCACGGGATTGAGCTTGTCTCCACCGGCGGGACGGCCGAGGCGCTGAGGACGGCAGGGCTTGCGGTGACGGATGTCGCTGCCGTCACCGGCCTTGCCGAGATGCTCGACGGCAGAGTGAAGACACTCCATCCCGCAATCCATGGCGGTCTGCTCGCTGATCTTCACAACCCTGCCCACAGGGACGCATTGGAGAAGGCTGAGATTGCGCCCATCGGCCTTGTGGTGTGCAACCTTTACCCCTTTGAGGCGGCCGTGGCGGCCGGTCACGACCCTCAAAAGATGGTAGAGACCATCGATGTGGGCGGGCCCACCATGACCCGCGCGGCCGCCAAGAATTTTGGCTCTGTGGGCATTGTCACCGACCCGGACGACTATGGTGTCATCATCGCAGCCGTTGAGGCGAATGGTGGGCAGCTCCCCTACCCATTAAGGCGTCGCTTGGCGGCGAAAGCCTTTGCCCGCCTTGCCGCCTATGATGCCGCCATTGCCAGCTGGCTGGAGGGGCAAACGGCGCAAGACGATGTTGCCGTTGACCATACGCTGTGGCGGGCGATCGGCGGCAAACGCATTTCGCTCATGCGTTATGGGGAAAATCCGCACCAGGCCGCATCGTTCTATCAAGATGCTGCGGGCGGGGGGCTTGCCGGGGCAAAGGTCGTTCAGGGCAAAGCGCTGTCTTATAATAATGTTGCCGATGCCGATGCGGCATGGACAGCGGTGGCGGGCTTTCCTGATCGCCCTGCCGTGGTGATTGTCAAACACGCCAATCCGTGCGGAATTGCGGTGGCCGACGAACTGGTTGGCGCCTATGAGGCAGCGCGCCGGTGCGATCCGGTGTCGGCCTTTGGTGGGGTGGTGGCGCTTTCCCAGCGGCTCGACCTTCGTGCCGCTGAGGCCATCTCCAAAATCTTCACCGAGGTGGTGATTGCACCGTCAGCCGACGACGACGCGCTGGAGCGCCTTGCCCAAAAACCCAGCGTTCGCGTGCTCCTGGCAGGGACACTCCCGGCCTTGAGTGCGCTTAGCATCAAAAGCACAACGGGCGGGTTTTTGGTTCAATCCGGCGACGGGGGGGCGTTGGCGCCAGGCGCTGGGAAAGTGGTGAGCGCGCGCCAACCCACTGAGGCGGAGTGGCAGGATCTGCGCTTTGCTTGGGCCAGTGTGAAGCCGGTGAAAAGCAACGCCATTGTGTTTGCCAAATCCGACGCCACAGTGGGGATTGGCGCGGGCCAAATGAGCCGGGTGGATGCTGCGCGCATTGCGGCTTGGAAGGCGGCTGAAGCAGCGCGGGAAGCAGGTGAGCCGCAAACGCGCACCATTGGCGCCGTCGCCGCCTCTGATGCGTTCTTTCCCTTTGCCGATGGGCTTGAGGTGATTGCCGAAGCGGGCGCAACGGCCGTCATCCAACCGGGTGCCTCCAAGCGCGATGATGAGGTCATCGAAGCGGCCAACCGCCACGGTATGGCCATGGTCTTCACTGGGATGCGCCACTTCCGCCACTGAGCGCGGGAGCACTCACCGTTGACAGCGGGGGCAGTAAAAGGTCGAGCGGTTCGACTGGACAATTCGCGTAATGGCGCCGGAACAGCGGGGCCTCGGACAAGGCGCGTCCTCCCGGCCATAGGCCGCAAACGTATGCTGAAACCGGCCCAGTGACCCGTCGGCCGCCACATAGTCCCTCAACGACGAGCCGCCAGCTTTGATGGCGTCCTCGATCACCGAGAGGATCGCCTCGGTGAGCGCGATGGCACGGGCCGTGGGCGCTCCGGTTTGGCGCACAATGGTGCCCGCTTGCCGCCGGGGGGAAAGTTTGGCCCGCCACAAGGCTTCGCACACATAAATATTGCCAAGGCCCGCAATCACCCTCTGGTCGAGGAGCGCGGCCTTGAGCGGCGCCGCCTTTCCGTCAATGGCGGCGGCCAGGCGCTCTGCCGTCAAAGCGCCCTTGAGCGGCTCCATCCCAAGGTGAGCAAAGTAGGGGTGCGCGGCAAGGGTGGCCGTTTCGCCCAGCGTCATAAAGCCGAACCGACGTGGGTCGTTGTAAATGAGTTCAGCACTGCTCAGCGCCATCCGCACATGGTCGTGCGCGGCAGTCTTGCCCTTCTGGTAGTGGAAAACGCCCATCGCCTCGCCCCCTTCCACCCGGAAGGCGCCGGACATGCCAAGGTGCATGATGAGCGCGGCCCCATCATCAAGATGAGCGAGGAGGTATTTGGCGCGCCGGTCAAGGGACAGGATCCGCCGGCCTTTAAGGCGCCCGGCAAAGTTTTGCGGAAACGGAAAGCGCAGATCCGGCCGCGCCAGGTGCACATGCTGGATGGTCGCCCCCTCCATCACCGGCTGGAGGCCGCGGCGCACCGTTTCCACTTCCGGCAGTTCAGGCATGGGCGCTTGTGGGCTGTGACGGAACTCGCCATGGAGTTGCTGCCATCAAGGGGCTAGACCCCTGTTGGACGCGTGGTGTCAGCACGGGGCTGGGCGTGCCATAGACGGGATTGCCATGGGGCAACACCGTTGCGGTGGGCGCGTTCTTGGTTGCGCGGCAGGGTCTGGGACAAACGATCGGGCACATGTGAGGCAACGGCATGGATGAGGCGTCCTTCGGATTCAAGACAGTGCCGGCCGAGGAGCGGCAAGATCTCGTCAACCAGGTGTTCGAGCAGGTGGCGGCCCGCTACGATCTGATGAACGATGCCATGTCCGCAGGCCTCCACAGGCTGTGGAAAGACGAGATGATCGGCTGGCTCGCCCCGCCCCGCACCCCACGCGCCCCATTCGTGGCGCTTGATGTGGCCGGCGGGACGGGCGATGTCGCCTTCCGCATTGCCCGGCAGATCGAAACGCGCGGCCGCGTCGTGGTGTGCGACATCAACCCCGACATGCTGAGCGTTGGCGCCGCGCGCAACAGACGGCGTTTGCGCCCCCGCACCCCGGTCAACTTCGTGGCTGGCAATGCAGAGGCCATCCCGCTCCCCGACCGCTCCGTCGACTGCTACACAATCGCCTTTGGCATTCGCAATGTGACCCGGCGCGATGTAGCGCTCAAAGAGGCCCATCGCGTCTTGCGCCGGGGCGGCCGGTTCATGTGCCTTGAGTTCAGCAAGGTCGACATTCCGGGGATGGATGCGATTTACGATCTTTATTCCTTCAACGTCATTCCCGCGATGGGGGAGGTGTTGGCGGGCGATGGCGAACCCTATCGCTATCTGGTGGAATCGATCCGCATGTTTCCCGCGCCAGGCCGCTTTAGCGCTGAGATTCAAGCGGCAGGGTTCCAGCAGGTCAGCCACCGGACGCTGACAGGCGGTGTCGCCGCCATCCACTCAGCCTTTAAACTCTGACGGACCTCACTTGACTGCCATCGGCTCAGCCTTCCGCCTGATCAACGCCAACTTCGTGCTCGCGCGCGAGGGTGTTCTGGGCATTATCCCGCTTCAAGATGCGCCGGCCGCGGTGAAGATATTGGTGCGGGTGGGCCGGCTGATTGAACGGCGCAGCGTGCGCCGGCAAGATATGGCTGCCCGCCTGTCGCGCGCGCTCGACCGGCTCGGCCCGTCCTATGTGAAGCTCGGCCAGTTCCTCGCCACCCGCGCCGATGTGGTGGGCGAAGAGGTGGCGGGCGAACTTGCCAAACTCCAGGACCAAGTGCCCCCGGTGCCCGATGAGGAGGCATTCGCCGGGATCCAAGCCGCTCTCGGCAGCCCGGTCGATGATCTTTACGTCACCATTGGCGAATGCGTTGCCGCGGCCTCCATCGCGCAGGTCTATAAGGCCGAACTCACCGATGTGCACGGCACCCGTACTGTCGCGGTGAAGGTCTTGCGGCCGGGTGTTGCGCGTCGGTTTGAGCGCGATCTTGAAAGCTACTACCTCGTCGCGCGGTTGGTGAACCGCTATGTGCCCCCCGCCCGCCGGCTGAAACCTATCGCGATTGTCGACACCTTGGCTGAATCGGTCCGCTTTGAGATGGACTTTCGGCTTGAAGCGGCTGCCATGTCAGAAATGGCGGAGAACTCGCGCGAGGACCCTGGCTTTCGCGTTCCTAAGGTGGAGTGGTCGCGCACCGCCCGCAGCGTCCTCACCATGGAGTGGATCGAGGGCATTAAGATGAGCCGCGTCAACGAGCTGCAGGACGCGGGGTTCGACCTTCCTGAGCTTGCCCGGATCGTCCTTCAGACTTTCCTGCGCCACGCGATGCGCGACGGGTTCTTCCACGCCGATATGCACCAGGGCAACCTCTTCGTGGAGCCGGATGGGACGCTGGTTGCGGTGGACTTTGGGATCACTGGCCGGCTGAGCCGAGACGAGCGGGCGGTTCTGGCGCAGATCCTCTACGGCTTCATCATCCGCGACTATCACGGTGTGGCCGAAGCGCATTTTCGCGCAGGCTATGTGCCGGCAACGCAGGATGTGGACCTTTTTGCCCAGGCGCTCAGGGCCATCGGCGAGCCGATCCGCGACGTCACCGCTGCGGACATCTCCATGGCCCGGCTCCTCACCCAGCTTTTTGAGGTGACCGACCTTTTCCAAATGGCCACCCAGCCGCAGCTCATCATGCTGCAAAAGACCATGGTGGTGGTGGAGGGCGTTGCCCGCTCGCTCGATCATGAGCTCGATATTTGGCAAGTGTCTGAGCCTGTGGTGCGCGAGTGGATGACGGATGAGCTTGGCCCGTCGGGCACGGTGCGCAAAGCCCAACAGTCGGCCAACGCTTTGGTCCGCGCTGTATTTGCGGCGCCCGAACTCGCTGAACGGGTGGACCGCCTTTCGCGCGATCTTGAGACCGTGCTGGAGCGGGGTCTTCCACTCGCACCTCAGTCGGTGTCGCAGTTCAATCGCGCGAGCTCTGCAGGCTCCGCCTTCCGCATCGCGGCCCTTTGGGTCGCGGCCATCTCGCTGGTGGTGATCGCCTGGGGTCTTGTGAACTAGCACGGCCTAACGCGCTGCGGCGCTAAGCTCAACAAGGCCAAAACCGCCACTAACAAATTGTCTGCACTTTGTTGAGGGTGATGATGATCACTTCCTCAGTCAACTTGCTTTATTTTTACAAATACAACGAAGCGCGGTTGGGCCCCTCGGTCCGGGATTTGCGCGTGCCGTGCTTCATTTGGGTGAAGGCGCGATAGCGAAGCCCAAACAATTTTGGATTCTAATCTTCCATTAACGCTTAACGGCCATAGTACGCGCCGTCTGGCGGACCCCTTGTGTCCGCGCTTCATGGGTAGGCTGATCCGATGTGGTTCATTGCAGATTTGTTTGAGCGTACAACGTCGCGGATGGCGCGATCGCTCGCCAAGTTCGCCGACGTCTACACGGCGCCCCCCGCAGCGGCGGAAAAGGCCGCGCCGGAGGCTGTCGACCTGGCGGTGGAAACGCCCGCAGGCACCGCCATTGATGTTGTGAAGGGCGATCGCGCTGCAGCGCAAGCAACCGTTGCCGAAGTCAAGCCAGCCGTCACCGCCGAAGTTGACGCTGCGGCGAGCGCCATGCCCCGCGGTGTGCGCGGCGATGTGGTGATGAAATGGCTTGCCAAGCTCGGCGATGCTGAGCGCCGGACGGTTCCTGATCTCTTGGAAAGCTTGCGCAAGGACAAGAAAGTCCGCGTGGCCGAGCTTCAGATGATTTGCGCCGAAGCCCTCTCAGAAGAGCCGCAAGTGCGCAAGAAGCCTGAGCATTTGGCGAAACTGCGGGCCCACTTCCTGCCGGCTGAGCGGGTGAGCACGGGCACTTCTGTCCCCATTCACGCGCCCGCAAGCTAACCCCGCAGGCGGCCCGTCTGCTGGTTGAAGGCGCGGTCCGCCCGCTTAGCCATTCACAATCCCGTCGCAAACCGTCTATGAGGGGCGCGACGGGAGGCCTCGCTCCCAAAATTCACGACACATCAGGGAGCAGACGATGCGCGTCTATTATGATCGCGACGCCGATATCAACCTCATCAAAGGCAAGTCCATCGCGGTGGTGGGCTACGGCAGCCAGGGCCACGCCCACACCTTGAACCTGCGCGATTCGGGCGCGTCGAATGTGGCTGTGGCGCTGCGGCCGGGCTCGGCCTCGGCGAAAAAGGCCGAAGCTGAGGGCGTTGCGATAAAGACCGTCGAAGAGGCGGCGGCTTGGGCTGACGTTGTGATGATGTTGACGCCGGACGAACTCCAGGCCGACATCTACAACGCCCAACTTGTCCCTCACATGAAAGAGGGCGCTGCGCTGATGTTCGCGCACGGCCTCAATGTGCACTTCAACCTCATCGAGCCGCGCAAAGACCTTGATGTGTTGATGGTGGCGCCCAAAGGCCCTGGCCACACGGTGCGTTCCGAGTATCAGCGCGGCGGCGGCGTGCCATGCCTCCTTGCCATTGCCCAGGATGCCACGGGCAACGCCCACGATCTTGGCCTTGCCTATGCCTCAGCCATTGGCGGCGGGCGGGCCGGCGTGATCGAGACGTCGTTCAAGGAAGAGTGCGAGACTGATCTCTTCGGCGAGCAAGTGGTTCTGTGCGGCGGCCTTGTGGAGCTGATCCGCGCCGGCTTTGAAACGCTGGTGGAAGCGGGTTATGCGCCGGAAATGGCCTACTTTGAGTGCCTCCACGAGGTGAAGCTCATCGTCGACCTCATCTATGAGGGCGGCATTGCCAACATGAACTACTCCATCTCCAACACGGCCGAGTATGGCGAGTACGTCACCGGCCCGCGCATCATCACCGATGAGACGAAAGCGGAAATGAAAAAGGTGCTGGACGAGATTCAAAATGGCACCTTCACGCGCAATTGGATGCTGGAAAACAAGGTCAACCAGACCTCGTTTAAAGCGACCCGGGCGCGCAATGCAGCGCACCCCATCGAGGCGGTTGGCGGCGACCTGCGCGCCATGATGCCCTGGATCAAAGAGAAAGCTCTGGTGGACAAAAGCCGCAACTAGGCAACCGAAGCTGCGTGAGCCGGTGGGCAGATTACGCCCACCGGGCAAGTTTTTGGCGCCGACTAGCTGGCTGGGCTCAAACGGTAGTTCGCCCGTTCTGGTTTGGCGCGACCACCACCATCGCCGCCGTTGCGCCGTCCGCGGCGCGGCTCGCGGGCCATCACATTGAGGTTCACCCCGCGGCGGGACTTGCGCATGCGCACCGTCACGTCCTTGCCGTCTTGCACGTAGGATGCTGTAAGCTGACCTTCGCGGGCGGTGGGCATGGCCATGAGCGTGGGGTAGTTGCACGCGCCCTCGCCGCACTCGCCCTCAAGATAGAGGCGGTACCCTGTTGGAATAAATGTCCCGTCCGACAAGGTGTCCCCACACTGATACTCCAGCGAGACGGCGGTGACGCGCTTATCTTCTGATTTGGAGACGGTGAAGTCGGCCACTTCACCAAAGGCACCTGGCTCACACTCAGTTTGTGCCGCGGCAGGTGTTGCGGTCAGTGCAAAGGGGGCACTGCCAAGCGCCAGCAGCATGAGCGTGAGAACCGTAGAGCGGGTGGATGCGTTGCGGGGCACCGTGAAGGGAATGGTCATCGGGGCTCTCTCCTTAAAATGCGGTCATTATTGAGCTGTGGGCGCGTGGCGGGCTGGAACGCGGTCCGAGAGCCGCTGCACGCCATCGCTTCCCCAGCGTTTCTTCTCACGGGACGAAATCACCGGATCGCATCCCATGCAACCACTCGTTCAGCCTATGACCGCCTTTCGCGCGCACGAGATTGGTGATTGGCGCTCCTCAAGGGTCGGCCGCTTCTGGTGGGCGCCGCCTCTTCGGGTGGGCGAGGGAGAGACCGGTGGCGATGGCATCCTCACCAAACTTTGCGCGCAGCGCGTCCATCGCTTCTTCGGCGCGGCCGAGCCTCGTTGTCTTAGGGTCAAAGAGGCTGTCGGCGTCGGCCCCTTCGAGCGGGCCAAGGTGTGAGACGCCAACGCCAATGAGCCGAAAGGCGCGGCCATCGGCCATGCCGAGGAGGAGCGACTTCGCCATTGCGAAAATGCGGTGGGCCATAGCGGTGGGGGCTGGCGCTGTCTCCGCTCGGGTGTGGGTGCGAAAGTCCGGCGTTTTGAGCTTGAGCGTGACAGTGCGGCCGGCCAAGTCCGCCGCTTTGAGCCGCGTTGCGACCTTTTCTGAAAGGTGCCGCAAAACGGCGAGGAGTTCATGCTGGCCCGCAATATCGACATCGAACGTCACTTCAGCGCTGACCGACTTTCGCTCCGACTGCGGGTCCACGACCCGGGCGTCGAGGCCGTGGGCGAGCTTGTGAAGGCGGGGCGCATCGCCGCCGATCCGCCGCATGAGCGTCTCCAGCGCGAGGCCTTGCACATCGCGCACATGGGTGAGGCCGGCGGCAGACAGGCGCTTTGCGGCGGCGGGGCCCACACCTGGCAGGCGGGTGAGGGGGGCATCTGCAAGCTTTGCCATAGCGTCCGCCTCGCCAATGACGGTGTAGCCGCGCGGCTTGTCGGCATCTGAGGCGAACTTTGCCAAAAACTTGTTGGGGGCGAGACCGATGGAGACGGTGATCCCCACACCGTCCTCCACAGCGCGGGCAAACTTTGCCAGCACCGCAGCGGGTGGGGCGTTGTGTAGGCGGGTGGTGCCGCTGAGGTCCAAGAACGCTTCGTCAATGGACAGGGGCTGAATGAGAGGGGTGAGCGCTAGCATCCGCCGCCGCACTTCTTTTCCGGCGGCAACATACTTTTCAAAGCTCGGCCGCACCACCACAGCGTCGGGACAGGCCTTCAGCGCCTTGAACATGGGCATTGCCGAGCGCACCCCATGAATGCGCGCCAGGTAGCAGCAGGTGGACACCACCCCGCGCCGCCCGCCACCCACAATGACAGGCACATCCGCCAGCTCAGGGTTGTCACGCTTTTCGATGGCGGCAAAGAACGCATCACAGTCCACATGGGCGATGGACAGCGACGTCAGCTCGGTGTGGGACACGAGGCGCGGGCTGCCGCAGGCGGGGCAGCGGCCACCAATAAAGGCGCTCCCGTCCGCGATCCAAAAGCAATCGCGGCAGAGGGCGGACACCCTCTAGGCCCAATCGTCGTGGGGTTGTGGGGGCCAGTCGTCGGCCTCGCGCGGCGCATCAAGGCTGGCGCGTGCGGCGACGATGGCTTCAGGCGTGGTGTCCTGCGCGGCGGCGACTGCGATGGTCAATTCATCGTCCTGGAGGACAAAATCGAGGACACCTGCGGTAAAGCCTGGCGTCATCGCGCCGGCGCGGATGCTGTTCGCATCGAGACCGCTCAGCGCAAAAAAGCGGCTGAGGATCTTTGGCTCTGTCGCAAAATGAGAGAGCGCCGCAATCGCAATGGCGACAGGATCGAGGTCTTCGCCGCTTGACCTCACAGCGTCGGCCTTGGAAGAGAAGGGGCCGCGCTCCAGTGCGCGCCCACTGCCTGAGGAGAGTGTCGAACCATGCCGCATCGCGTGCTCATCGTTGAGGACAACGAACTCAACATGAAGCTCTTCCACGATCTGCTCGAAGCCAGCGGCATGACCATCCTTCAGACCCGCAATGGGATCGACGCGCTCGACGTTGCCAAACGCGAAAAGCCCGATCTCATCGTCATGGACATCCAGCTGCCTGAAATGTCAGGCCTGGAGGTGACCGAAAAGATCAAGTCCGACCCCGAACTCGCCCCCATCCCTGTGATCGCGGTGACCGCCTTTGCCATGAAAGGCGATGAAGAACGTATTCGCGCGGCGGGCTGCGAGGCTTACCTGTCTAAACCGATCTCCATCGACCGGTTCATCTCCACCGTAAAGGCGTTTTTGCCGCCTACTTGATTTTCGCTTCGCGAAACTCAACGTGCTTTTTCGCAATCGGGTCGTACTTTTTCTTGACCATTTTTTCGGTCATCGTCCGGGTGTTTTTCTTCGTGACGTAGAAATACCCGGTGTCAGCGGTCGATTGCAGTTTGACTTTAATGGTGACGGCCTTAGCCATGGGGGATCTCCGGCAGCCTGTTATCGGCGCACAGTTGCAAAATGGGTGTCGAAAGAGTGCTGATGGGGTGAGTGGCCGCGGAAGTCAAGCCATTCAGGTGCTGAAGCCTTTGCGCCCGATCCGCAAAAGCGCCACCAAAACGTAGAGTGAAAAGATGGCGGCGATGGCGATGGCAAAGCCATGGGGCGGCGCAGCGTCGAGCCCTGCCCCAAGGGCAACGGGGCCAATGAGCATCCCCAACGCGTACATCAGCACAAAGGCAGCATTGGCGGAGGCAAGGTCGGACCCCTTATAGCGCGCCCCCAGATGGGTGAGGCCGATGGTGTAAAGCCCTGCCACAATCCCGCCGGTGACGAAAAGCACCACCAAAAGTGCGGTGTAATTGGCGGACACCACGGGCATGAGCGCGGCGCCACAGGCGCCCACAATGGCGCAGGCAATCAGAAGGAGCCGCCGGTTCACCCGGTCGGCCAGGTAGCCAATGGGGATTTGCGACAGCACGTTTCCTGCGGCAATCGCTGACACCAAGATGACAGCATGGCCCGAGGTGAGCCCGATGGCGGTGCCGTAAAGCGGCAAAATGGCTGTCCCGCCCGACTCAACGGCGCCAAACACCAGCCCCGCAAGAAGAGCAAGCGGCGCCAGTGTGACAAAGCGCAAAAGGTTGCGCTGGCCCGAATCGGGGAGCAGCGGCTCGCGGTTGCGCACCCTTACCACTGGCAGCGCTGCCAGGAGAAGAACCGCGCTCCCAATCATGAAGGGCAAGATCCCCTCAGTCCCCACCACCGCCAGAATGAGCGGGCCAATGGAAATCCCGATGGACAAGAACGCTGTGTAGATGCCCACCACCAGGCCGCGCCGGTGTTCGGGCGCAAGCGAATTAATCCAAAATTCTGTGAGCGCGAAAATAATCGTGACACAGGATGAGAAAATAAACCGTAGAGGAAACCAAAGCGCGAAGCTTTCGACGTAGTAAAATCCCATCAGCGTGATCGCCATCGTGACGAACGAGGCGATGATCACGCGGGCGGTGCCGAACTGCTTGGCGATCCCGGTGACAAACGGCAAGACGGCAATGGCGGCAATGCCGGCGGTGGCTGTGTTGATCCCCACCAAAGTGGGTGAGACGCCGCGCTGGTCGAGCACAACGCTCAGGAGCGGCAGCGACAGGCTGAGAGCGGCACCCACCCCGGTGATGCCGCTGATGACCGCCGCCAGGACGGCAATATCGTTGCGCAGCCCGCCAGAGGACGGCTGCGGCGCAACGGGCCGCTCTGCGCCGCTATCGGGCGGCTCATCCTTCCTATGGGGGTGCGACACGTCCATCAGGTCGCCTATCTCGCTCAAAAAATAGGCTGGCGCCAGTGACGTCAGGACACAGCGGGAAAACTTCAGTCCATGATGTGGCGGACAAAGCCCTTGCGT
>JBCDLN010000029.1:0-20767 GCA_038745295.1 Pseudomonadota bacterium
ACGATGGCTTGGCTCACGAGTTGGGCAATGGTCTCATCGTTGAGGATTTCTTCGCCCGCCATCACACCGTCGTGGCCGTGGCTCGTGTAGGGGTCGAGGGCAACGTCGGTCATGATGCCTATGTCGGGTGCTGCCTGTTTGATGGTGCGGCAGGTCCGGCAGACCAAATTGTCGGGATTGGTGGCCTCAGAGCCCACTTCATCGCGCTTTTCGGGCCCCGAATAAGGGAAGACGGCAATGACGGGGATGTTGAGGCTGGCAGCCTCTTGGGCGGCGGCGCCTGCTTCATCGACAGAGTAGCGCACCACGCCCGGCATCGATGGCACTGGCTCGCGCACACCCGTCCCCTCGGTCACAAAGATGGGCCAGATGAGATCGTCCACCGTGAGTGTGTTTTCGCGCACCAACCGGCGAGACCAGGGGGCGCGGCGCAACCGCCGCATCCGGCGACCGTTGAGGATGTCGGCCATATCAGGACGGAATGGGGGGCGCGCTTCAATGTCCATGGCAACAGCTCCAAAATCTGGTTGAAATTAGAATAAGGATGAGCGGTGCGTCCATAGCGGGCACTAGGGATTGACGGGGGCTCTCCCCAAGTGGAGTGTCCTGGGCCGTGGGGGGAGTGATGCAGTTCGAGTTGAGCGAAGAGCAGCGCGCGTTTGTGGACCTTGCGGCATCTTTTGCCAATGACGCCATGGCCCCTTACGCGGCTGAGTGGGATGAGAACCACATCTTTCCGGTGGACACGTTGCGGGCGGCGGCAGGGCTTGGGTTTGCCGCCATCGTCGTGGCTGAAGAACGAGGCGGTACCGGGCTGAGCCGGCTCGATGCAGCGCTCATCTTCGAGGAGCTTTCCAAGGCTTGCCCCTCCACAGCGGCGTACCTGTCCATTCACAACATGGTCGCCGGGATGATTGATCGGTTTGGGACAGACGCGCAGCGCGATGCGCATTTGCCCTGCCTCACCACCATGGACCGTTTCGGGGCCTACTGTCTCACCGAGCCCGGCTCTGGCTCGGACGCTGCCTCCCTGAAAACCCGCGCGCGCCGTGATGGCGATGACTACGTGATCGACGGCGCAAAGGCTTTTATCTCGGGCGGAGGGCGCGCCGACCTTTACCTGGTGATGGCTCGCACGGGCGGCGATGGCCCCTCCGGCATCAGCGCGATCCTGGTGGAGGCGGGAACGCCTGGCCTGTCTTTCGGCGCCCAAGAGAAGAAGCTTGGCTGGCACTCGCAGCCCACTGCCGCAGTGATGTTTGACGGCTGCCGTGTCCCGGTGAGCCATCGCCTTGGGGCTGAGGGAGAAGGCTTTAAGATCGCGATGACAGGCCTTGATGGCGGGCGCATCAATATTGGTGCTTGTTCGTTGGGCGCGGGCGGGGGCGCTCTTCAAACCGCCACGCGCTACGCTGGAGAGCGCCATCAATTCGGCCAACCCATCGACGCGTTCCAAGCCACACAGTTCAAGCTCGCCGATATGGCGACGCATTTGGAAGCCGCTCGGCTCCTTCTTTATAAAGCGGCCGCCGCTGTCGATGAGCACGCGCCCAACGCCACGCAACTCGCCGCCATGGCCAAGCGCTTTGCCACCGACACAGGGTTTGAGGTGGTCAACCATGCCCTCCAAATCCACGGTGGCTACGGCTATTTGCGGGATTATCCGCTTGAGCGGCTTTTGCGCGACCTGCGTGTTCACCAAATCTTGGAGGGAACCAACGAGATTATGCGGGTGATCATCGCGCGCCACCTTATCAAGGCGTCGAACCATTGATCGTGGGACATGTGATGGTGGGACCTTTGATGCTGGGACCGTTGATCGGCGGACATGGGGGACGGCTGTGAGCGACCTTCATATGGAGCGAGTTGGGCGGGCTGGCCTCATCACGCTCACCCGGCCCAAGGCGCTGAATGCGCTCAGCAAAGCGATGCTGTTCGAGATGGGCGAGGCGCTTGACGAATGGGCGGCGGATGACCGCGTGGAGCGGGTCTTGATCCGCGGCGAGGGCAAAGCCTTCTGCGCAGGCGGAGATATTCGCTACCTTTATTCCGCCCGCAGCGATGGCTTGGACTTTTTCACCACAGAGTATCGCCATAACGCGCGGGTCAAACACTTTCCTAAGCCCTACGTGTCGCTCCTTGATGGTATTGTGATGGGCGGGGGCGTCGGGATATCGGCCCACGGGTCCCACCGGGTGGCAAGCGAAAACGTTGTGTTTGCGATGCCCGAGGTGGGGATTGGCCTCTTCCCTGATGTGGGGGCAAGCCACATCCTGTCTGAGCTTGAGGGCGCGTTTGGGCTCTACCTTGCGCTCACAGGAACACGGGTCGCCCGTGATGCGGGAAGCCAGCAGGGCCTCTTCACCCACCCTGTCGATCATGACCGGCTTGGCGACTGTCTGGACCGGGCCGTGCATGGCCGCGATCTTGACGGCGCGCTGGATGAATTGAAGAGCGAAACAGAGCCCCAAAACGAGGATGATCTTGCGCTCATCGCACGCTGCTTTGCCGCTGCCAGCGTGAGTGAAATCATGGACCGCCTTGGCGATGAGGATGCCCCTTTGGCCCAAGAGGCGCGTGACGCGATCGCCGGAAAGTCGCCCACAAGCCTGAAGGTGACGTTTGAGGAGATCACCCGCGCCAAGGGTCTTTCCTTTGATGAATGCATCACCACAGAGTACCGCATTGTGGCGCAGGTCCTTGAAGGGCATGACCTTTATGAAGGGATCCGCGCCACCGTGATCGACAAAGACCGCAATCCGCAATGGTCGCCGGCCACTCTGGATGGTGTGGACGATGAGGTGGTGGCCGCTCACTTTGACGAGCCTGAAGTAGGTGATCTCAGCCTGCCGGTGCCCGCTGCCGAGACGGCAAGCTGATGGCCGAGCAAGAAAAGGAACCGCCCCGCGCGCCAAACGGTGCGCCAACCAGCGCGCAAAGCAGTGAAGCCGGGGTCGGGCCTCAACCGGAGCCGACAAGAGAGGCGGTTGCCGGCAGCCAAACCGACCGCGCTCCCGCGAGGCCGCTTCACGATGGGCGAACGGAGGGCGACGCAACTCAGCAGGCCACCAGCGCTGAAACGACCGCTGCACCGCTGGATGCGTCCCATGATGCAGGTGCCGCGCCGCCGCCTGAGGCCATGCAGCAAGCCTCTCCACCCAGCGATGATCCCCTCAAGCCACAGCGGCCACGCGCTGCCGCCCGCCTTGCCCGCCTGAAGGGGAAAGTGGCGCCGGCACAGCCTCGACCGCGGCCGCAGGAGGACGTGGACGCCGCTTTTGAAGCGGCAGAACCCATTAGCGAAGGAGCAGATTTCTCGCTTGATGCGCCGGACCGCGTTGGTGATAGCTCAGCGCGTCCCCCATCGACACCGCCGTTAAGGCAAACGACGCCGAGCCGGAATGCAGAGCGCCAGCGGCGCGCCGATCATCAACGCGGGGCGGAGCGTGCGCCGAGCGCCGAACTGTCGCAAACCGCCGAACCCGCGCAAAGCGCCACCGCCGTGGAAAGCGCCACCGCCGTGCAAAGCGCGGAACGTTTGCAAGGCGCTGAACCGCTGAAGAGCGATGACGTTGACCAAAGTGCCGAGCGCCCCAAGGGCGCCGCGCCTTCACAAGGTGGAACCCGCCAGCGGCTGGCTCAAAGACTTGCGAACGTGAAGGCCGCTGTGGCTTTGCCTCGCCCACCCACGCAACGGATAGACGAGGCCGGATCACCACCGCGCGGTGCCCCCCAAGGTGGCGATGGCGCGAACGGGGGCCGTGTTGCCCCCCTTCCTGCCGATCGTGCGCCTGCACCCACACAAGCGCGCGCTGCAAACACACCCGCGCTTGTCGCGCCGCGCCCTCCGATCTCTTCAGGGTTGCGCGCTGAGATTGCCCGACCCAACACCCGCAAGAAGATGACATCCTCCCGCGCGGCGCTTTTGTCGATGACCTCTCAAGAGGCGCCGCTTGAAGAGCAGCATGACGAGCCCGACCTTCTCAGCAGCATCATTGCTGTTGCGATGCGCGTGGTGGGATTTATCTGGCTTGCCGCCTCGGTGGCAATCTGGATGAGGTTGGTCGGCGCGTCAGGTTTAGGCGGGCCTGAGAGCGCGGCCCTTGCGCCATCTTGGTATGATCTTTCCGCAGCCCTGGTGCCGATGTTGGTGGCAGCCATCGTGGCCCCCATCGTGTCGGTGGGTCTTTGGCTTGTAACCAGCTGGGGGGGAGTGGTGTGGGGTGCTGCGGTGGTCGGCACACTGATTGCGATGATGGCTGCGCCAGGTGCGATCCCGATGGCGGGCATGGTCTTTGCGGCCAACCTTCTTGCGATGGTGGTGATCGGCGCTTTGGTCGGCTTGCGCGCCTGGCGAGACCGCGACTTTGACGATTGATCGGCCCCACCTAACCCTGCGTAATGGTAAGCTACATGTCGTTTCCATCAACGTTGTTCATTGCGGGACCGCCGTAGGGGGGCCGTGCCTCACTGCTCCCGCCTATGGTCAATTCTCCCGCGGTGGCCCTGATGCTTCAACCCACGCTTCGCTCAGCCGGCACAGTTGCCGGTCTCAGACGTTGCCGAAACGCGCAAGCGCGTTTCGGTGGGGTTGACCCATCAGGCCCACCGCGGGCTTCTGACGGTGTCGGCTCCGGAGGAACGTCGCTGTTTGGTGTCCCACCAAAGGAACATGTGAAGGGTTCTTTGGCGGCACCTCTAAGTTTTGGTGGAGCTTTGAGTGAACAACCTTCAAAGCTTCTACACCTAGAGCGGGTCACAGCCGGATGGAATCATCCGGCGTCCCGTGTACCCGCGACCGACAAGTGAACCCTGAGCGCGGTGCGCTTCCATGGGGGCGTGACGCGCTCGTAAGGTCCGGTGCCGCGTGGAACAGAACCGGGCGCGGCCGACACCAAACGGTCAAGATCACGCGCGAACGGCCGCCATGAACCGCTCCAGTTGCTCGGCGTTGAGCTGATCGTTTGTTCTAAGGCCCGAACAAATATCAAGGCCGAAGGGACGGACAGCGTCGATAGCCTCTCTTGCGTTGTCGGGCCCCAGGCCACCAGCCAAGAACACAGGCCTTGGCGCAGCTGAAACGCAGATCGCGCTCACACGCCAATCGTGCCGGCGGCCTGTGCCACCAAGCTCCTCTGTGCTCGGGCGACCAGAATCCAGCAAGAACGCGTCCGGCCGCGTCCCGTAGCTCGATAGTACATCCACCGCGCTTTCGTCTTCCACGTGGATCACTTGGATGCGCCTCAGCGCTGGCGCGAGCGCCGCCATCTCATCATGCACACTCGGCGGCACATGGCGCACGATCTGGACAGCAGCAACACCGATGGCTTTGGCGTGGGCTATGATGGCAGGCGCGCTGGCCTTGCTCGTCAACAGCCAAGGCATGACGGGTGGTGGCACCGTCCTGGCGATGGTGCGCGCGGTATCGTCGGTGATCACACCAGGGCCGGTGGGCATAGCGCCCACAAGACCCACAGCATCCGCCCCGGCCATTGCCGCAAGCGCCGCCTCCTCAGGGGAGGCGATGCAACAGATTTTGATGCGTGTCCGCGTCAGTCGGCGTCGTCTCCGTAGGCTGCTTTAGCGTGTCAGGCGCCAAGCAAGGGGAAGGACGGCGGCCGCAAGCGCAATTTTAAACGCCGCGCCATAGAGGAACGGTGCAACGCCCTGGGCGATGGCAACCTCAATGCCCGCGAGCTGCGCTAGCCAAAACGCACCGCAAACAAAGATAATGGCAGTGCCCAAAACCATCGCCGCAAGGGTTGTGAGGACGCTGCGGTCCCAATGGCGCTGCGCAAGAAAGCCCACAGCCACCGCGGCAAGAACAAAGCCGACGAGATAGCCGGCCGTCGGCCCGGCGAAATACGCGATGCCGCCACCTGTTGCAAACACCGGCAAACCCGCTGCGCCTTGCGCCAAATAAGCAAGCACGGTGATGCCCCCAAGGCGCCAGCCGTAGGCCATGCCGATCACAAGCACCACAAACGTCTGCATGGTCATGGGGACGGGATAGAACGGGACCTGGATTTTCGCTGAGATGGTGAGCGCGATGGTGCCTGCAATCACAAGCACGAGGTTGCGCAGGAGCCCTTCCTTCCACAGCGCGTCGGCCAGAAGGGTGGGGCGTACCGTCGTCGAATGCATGGGTGTTCGGTCTCCTTAAGCGAGGGCGTCGCGCAGTTTCACGAGGAGGGCAGCATAGTCTGCACGGGCTTTGAGCGCGCCGTCCATGTCCACCTTTTCAAACCGCACGGTCTTGTTGGGTTGTAGCTGACCAATGAGATCCATATCAGCCGAAATCACGGTGCCAACCATGAAATAGCCACCGCCCGACACTGCATCGCGGTGCAAGATGATGGGCTCAGTCCCGCCGGGGATCTGGATCGAGCCGTAGGGGTAGCAGGCATCGGTGATGTTGGAGGGGTCCGAGCCGGCGCCAAAGGGCTGCTCGCGCTCCACAAACGTCATCGGATTGCCGCCTCTGAAGCGGTAGCCCATACGGTCCGCTTCCGGCGCAACCGTCCAGGTGTCGTCAAAAAACGAGGCTTGACTCTCTTTTGTGATGCGGTGCCAGTAAAGGCCGGGGAGGGTGCGCAAGACCGGTTCGCTCCCCGGTCCCCGTTGCAGCGAGGCTGGAACGTGTTTGCCATCGGTGGCGCCGCCGGCCGGACCGAGGGGGAGCGTATCGCCGGCGGCAATGGCACGGCCGTTGATGCCGCCCAGCGCGCCGATGGCGTAGGTGGACCGGCTGCCAAGCTGAAGCGGCGTATCGATCCCGCCAGAGATGGCGATATAGGCGCGGGCGCCATCCTCCAAGAAGTCAAACGAGAGTTGTTGGCCGGCCTTCACCACAAAGCTGGACCACAGGGGCTGCAGCACATCGTCCACCTTGGCGGGCAGATTGGCACCACAGACGGCCACCACCCTGTCATCGGTGAATTCGAGCGAGGGGCCCATGAACACCGCTTCCAGGCCTGCGGCGCCTTCATCGTTCCCCACCAAAAGGTTGGCGGCACGCATGGCCAATCGGTCCATGGCGCCGCCCTTGGGGATGCCGAGGTGAAAATAGCCTGGCCGGCCCATGTCCTGGATGGTGGTGAGGAGGCCGGGGGAGATGACCTTCACGCTCATGCCAGCGCCTCCAAAAGCTTGGCATTGGTGCCGTCGATGTCGCCGTTGAAGCGGTCAAGATCGAACTCGACCTCAGCCACGTTGGGGGTCCAACGCTGCGCGGCGACTTCGGCGCTGATCTCATCATAGGCGGCGCGGTCGATCTCAGTGAATTTCACAATGTCGCCAGGCTTAAAGAACACCATGAACTCTTTGAGGTACGGCGCTGTTTGCGTCGGGTCGAAGATCTCCATGGGTGTGATCCCGAACATCTGGTAGCCGCCTGCGCCGCGCACCGAATAGATGGCTGTGAAGCAGCCGCCATAACCCACGGTGAGCTTCGGCGTGTCGGTCCGGGGCCGCAAGTATTTGGGGACTTCCAGCTGCCGCGGCCGGTCGACCATTTGGTAGAGAAACGGCAAGCCGGCCACAAAGCCCACCATGGACACGAACCAGGGCGCGCCGGCATGGGCCTTCACGAAATCTTCCACGGACGAGAAGTTGTTGATGCGCGCGGCGTACTCAAGATCGCTGCCGGAGGGGTCTTGGTGACGGTCACGAAACCGCATGAGCGTCTCGTGGGTCCAGGGGTCTTGGTAGTAGACCGGGATCTCCACAATGCGGGTGGTAAGGCGGCTTTCAGCGCTCTCGGCGGCCGATTCCATGTCCTTCAGGCGCTCCAGCAGGGCGTCTGGCGCGATGATGTCAGGATCGAAGCCGATCTGGAAGGACGCGTTGGCCGGGCAGATTTCGGTGACACCGTCGATGGCCGCGTCACGGACAGCATTGGTGATGGCCAGCGACTTGAAGAAGGCGTCGAGGGACATCGCCTCGTCCACCTCCACGAAGATCTGCTCGTCACCGCCGAAGGAATAGCGCGCGCTCATGGGGCGGCCTCATAAAGTCGTTGCATGGGTTTCCAGCCAGGTTTCGAGCCAGGTGATGTGCGCCTCACCCTTTTGCACTTCGGGTGATTTGAGAAGGGCGCGGAAGAGCGGGGCCGTGGTGGCCAGACCCTCGATGGTGAGTTCCGACAACGCCACGTCGAGCCGGGCGAGGGCAGCGGCGCGGTCCTCGCCATGGACGATCAGCTTGCCGAGGAGGCTGTCGTAGAAGGGGGGCACGTCGTAGCCTGTGTAGAGCATTGTATCGAAGCGGACGCCTGGGCCGCCCGGGGTCTCCAGCGCTTCGATCCGGCCGGGGGCCGGCATGAAGTTGTTGCGGGGGTCTTCGGCGTTGAGCCGCACTTCAATGGCGTGACCGCGCGGGACTATGTCGTCTTGGCGCATTCTGAGTGGCGTGCCTGACGCAATGCGCAGCATTTCGCCCACAAGGTCGATCCCGGTGATCATCTCGCTGACAGGATGCTCGACCTGGATGCGGGTGTTCATCTCGATAAAGTAAAACTCGCCCGCAGCATCGCTATAAAGATACTCCACCGTGCCGGCGCCTTGGTAGCCCACAGCCTCAGCAAGGGCGATGGCGGACTGGCACAGCTTGTCGCGCACATCGGCAGGAAGTGCCGCTGACGGTGCCTCCTCCCAGACCTTTTGGCGGCGACGCTGCAAGGAGCACTCCCGCTCAAAGACGTGGACGGCGCGGGTGCCGTCCCCCAAAAGCTGCACCTCCACATGGCGCGCGGGGGCGATCACTTTCTCCACATAGAGCCCGCCATCGCCAAAGGCGGCTTGAGCCTCCATGCTGGCTTGCGGGAAGAGGCGCTCGAAAGCGCTTGCATCTTCGGCAAGGCGGATCCCGCGCCCGCCGCCCCCTGCCGAGGCCTTGATGATGACGGGATAGCCCACCTCCTCGGCGATGCGCCGACCCTCATCGACGTCCGCGACCAAGCCATCGCTTCCGGGGACTGTGGGGACACCGGCGGCGCGGGCTACCTCGCGGGCCGCCACTTTATCCCCCATCTTGGAAATCACATCGGCGGACGGGCCAACGAAGGTGAGCCCGGCATCGGCAACCTTGGCGGCGAACGTGGCGTTTTCGGCCAAGAAGCCGTATCCCGGGTGGACCGCATCGGCGCCGGTTTCCTTTGCAGCAGCGATGATCGCGTCCGCGTTGAGGTAGGACTTTGAGGCCGCGGGCGGGCCAATCTCCACGGCCTGATCGGCGAGTTTGGCCGCCAGCATGGTCCCATCGGCAGCGGAATGAACTTGGACGGTGTTCATCCCAAGTGTCTTTGCCGCGCGGATGATGCGCACCGCAATCTCGCCGCGGTTCGCGACGAGGAGCGTTTTGATGGTCACCTCTACCGCCTCAAGAGAGTTCGGCGAGTGCCATGCCTGCCGTCACGGGTTCTTCATTCTCCACTAAGAATTTGACCAGCGTGCCTGCTGCATCGGCTTTCACCTCGGTGAAGGTTTTCATCACCTCCACAAGCCCGATGACATCGCCGACCGCCACGGGGTCGCCCTCAGACTTAAAGGGTGGCTGGTCGGGCGAAGGGCGGCGGTAAAAGGTGCCGGGGAGGGGGGAGCGAAGTTCAGCCATGGTAGGGTTCGTCCATTCGCGTGATCATTATCGGTGACAGGGTGAAGCAACCGCCCTTCAGGGAATGCGCGTCAGCGACCCAACGGGCGACGGCGGTCAACTTCGCGGGCGGGGCACCGTTTGGCATCGCGCTACCTTAGGCTGCCTCCATGAAGGGGCTGATCGCATCCTTCACTGAGGCTGCGATTTCAGCAGCGTTCGGCGTGTCGGAATGGACGCAAATGGCGTCAGACGAGACGGGGATTTCTTTGCCCGTCACCGTTGTGGTGACCCCA
Organism: Pseudomonadota bacterium; assembly: GCA_038745295.1. Taxonomy (GTDB): domain Bacteria; phylum Pseudomonadota; class Alphaproteobacteria; order Rhizobiales; family Amorphaceae; genus Acuticoccus. The sequence goes on from JBCDLN010000029.1 coordinate 9,888, forward strand.
TCGCGCACGGCCCGCAGGCACTTTTGCGCCACAACGTCCGGGTCGAGCGCATGGTGCTCGCGTGTGATGATGACGAAGCCATCGTCGCTGTAGTCAAGATCGGCATAGAATTCGGCAATGAACCCGAGCCCTCTGGCAGGATAGACGGTGGCATGGTGGGTGGCGGTCATCCCCATCAGCGGGACGCCAAACACCTCGGCAGCGTCCGCCACAGCATGCGCGACGGTCTCATCGCGTGCAGCCATGCCGTAAAGTGCGCCGTGGGGTTTGATGTGGCTCATCTCCATCCCCTCCGCTTTTAAAAATGCGGCCAGCGCACCCACCTGGTAGATGATGATGTTGGCCAGTTCATCGCGCGGGATGTCCATTTTGCGCCGGCCAAAGCCTGCAAGGTCGGGCAGTGAGGGGTGGGCCCCCACCTTCACGCCGTGGGCTTTGGCAAGCCGGCAGGTTTCACGCATGTGGTTCGGGTCGGAGGCGTGAAAACCGCAGGCGACGTTGGCAACGGTAATGTGCGGCATCAAGGCCGCATCATCGCCCATGGTGTAAAGGCCAAAGCTTTCGCCCATATCGCAGTTGATGATGGTCATGCGCGCCCCCTGATGCCGACTGAGCGATATCTTGCCCAATTGGATCTCCGCCGCAATCACCCTCCGGCAGATTGCGCGGGTACGAGAGGAGGCAAAGCCCATGCCGGCCGAACGCTGCCGCACTTCCGGCGCCTTGGCGGTGAGAACGGGGTGTGACTGCAACCACAGCCTCACATCCCGGCGCCGGATGAACAACCTTCATAGCGTCCACATCCAGAAGCGTCGGCTCGTTGCCACCGGCGCTGCAGCAATCGCGGTGACGCGGGTTGCTTAAGACCGGCCTCGACGGCGCTTGCAGTAAAGCTCTAGCCTGTGGCGCACCACGTCATAGCCAAGCTCCTTGGCGATTTCGGCCTGGAGCGCTTCTATTTTGTCGGAGCGAAACTCCACGACCTCGCCCGTATCGAGATCAATGATGTGGTCATGGTGGGCCGCCTCTGCCGTCTCGAACCGCGAGGGGGTGCCTTCGAAGGAATGGCGGTGAACGATCCCTTGGCCTTCGAGGGCGGTGAGGGTGCGGTAGACGGTCGCAAGAGAGACCGATTCGTCGATCTCGCGCGCGCGCTTATGGAGTTCGGTGGCGTCCGGATGATCCGCCGCCTCGGCCAAAACCTTCAGGATAGCCGCGCGTTGACGGGTGATCCGCACGCCGTCGGCACGCAAAGCATCCTCCAATTTCTGAGCCGATTTCGAAATGTTATCCATCGCGTCAAATTTAGTCGCCCCGCACAGAAAAACAAAATCTGACTTGCCAGTCCCCACCGGTGAGCACATCTTAGATGCAACTGCTTCTCAGAAGCGCTCGAAATTGCAACGAGGGTTTTCGATTCATGATGGTTCGCGTTTCAAAGCGGGCGTTGAGTATGTTGGCGGCAATCGCCTTGGTGGGTTCGCTGATGGCAGCGCCGAGCGTCGCCGCGCAGGATGCGGCCGAACCCATCAACGTCGTCGCCACCACGGGGATGGTGGCTGACGCGGCAAACGCGGTCGGCGGTGATCGCGTCAGTGTGCGCGCACTGATGGGTCCGGGTATCGACCCCCATGCGTACCGGCAGACCCGCAGCGACATTGCCGCCACCACGAAGGCCGACCTTGTCTTGCGCCACGGCCTTTACCTTGAGGCGCAAATGGAAGCCTTTTTTGACGGCCTTTCCAACCGTGTGCCGGTGGTTGCGGTGGCCGAGGGTCTGCCCGTTGACAGCCTCCTCGCCCACGACACGTACCAAGACAAGTATGACCCCCACGTTTGGATGGATCCTGATCTGTGGGCCGACGTGGTCGATCGGGTTCGAGATGCTTTGATCGATGTAGACCCCGATCATCGCGATGAATACACGGCCAATGCGGCTGCCTATATTGCCGAACTCGAAGATCTGAAATCCTATGCGGACACCGTCCTCAGCACGGTGCCGGACGAGCAGCGCGTCCTGGTGACCGCCCACGATGCATTTTCCTATTTTGGGCAGGCCCATGGGTTCGAGGTGTTGGGCATCCAAGGGATTTCCACCGAAAGCGAGGCTGGTCTCAACCGGATCCGGGCACTCGTGGATGAGTTGGTGGAGCGCGAAATCGGGGCGGTATTCGTGGAAACGTCCGTATCAGACCGCAATATCCGCGCGCTCATTGAGGGCGCGCAGGCCAGCGGACATGAGGTGATCGTAGGCGGCGAACTCTTCTCCGACGCCATGGGAACGCCCGGCACCTATGAGGGGACCTATTTGGGGATGATCGATCACAACGTGTCCACCATCACCGACGCGCTGGGTGGCGAAATTCCAGAGGGTGGACGGCTCGGCCGGCTTGGCGAAGGGGAGCGCGGTTGATGCTGAAGACCCTATCTCCGGAGCGGGTGGCGCAGGTTGCGTGCGCGCCGCTCAAGGGTGGCGATCTTGGCCCCGAGGCGACCGATGCGGCCCTCACCATCAGAGCATTGACCGTGTCCTATGGTGAGGCCCCGGTGGTGTTTTCGGTGGATGCCACCTTCCCTGCCGGCTCAATGACCGCTGTGATCGGACCCAACGGCGCGGGTAAGTCCACCTTGTTAAAGGCGGCCCTTGGGATTGTGCCAAAGCTTTCGGGGACTGTCACAATTCATGGCCGCCCTGTGGAGGAGGCGCGCGCTCTGGTGGCCTACGTGCCGCAAAGGGCAAGCGTTGATTGGGATTTCCCCACCCGCGCCATCGATGTGGTGCTCATGGGGCGGTATCGCACCACGGGCCTCTTTCGCAAAATAGGCAAATCGGAGCGCGCCATCGCGCTCGACGCCTTGGCGCGGGTCGGCATGAGTGCTTTTGCGGACCGACAAATCGGCCAACTCTCTGGGGGACAACAGCAAAGGATCTTCTTGGCCCGTGCGCTGGCACAAGATACCCCGGTCCTGGTCCTTGATGAGCCCTTTGCCGGCGTGGACGCTGCCACAGAGTGCACCATTTTTGACGTGCTGGCGGGCCTGAGCGCTGAGGGACGGACAGTGGTCGTCGTCCACCACGACCTTGCCACTGTGCCTGAGCGGTTTGACCGTGTCTTGATGCTCAACGTGCGCAAGATCGCCGAAGGGCCCATTAGCGAGACATTCACGCCGGCCAACGTACGCGCCACCTATGGTGGTAAGATCGGGCTGAGCGACGCAATCGACTGGCCCACGCGCGCTGCCTAGGGCGGATTGTCAAAATGGGCAAGCATTTTACTCGCGCCGCATGTGGCGCGCAATGCTCTAGCCTGGCGCTGAAAGACCGGCGATGAGCGCGCTCATCGAAGTCTTCTCGCTCTCAGCCGGCTACAACGCAGCCGTGGTGACTATCGGCTCAGCCCTTCTTGGCATTGCTGCAGGGACCGCCGGCACCTTTCTCTTCTTGCGCAAGCGAGCGCTGGTGAGTGACGCCCTCGCACACGCGACCCTCCCAGGCATCGTGATTGCCTTCATGGTCATGGTGAGCATGGGCGGCGATGGTCGCAGTCTTCCAGGCCTCCTTGTGGGCTCTGCGCTCAGTGCCCTTTTGGGTCTTTTGCTGGTCGATGCGCTCACGCGGCACACAAGGCTCACAGAAGATGCAGCCATTGGCGCGGTGCTCTCGGTGTTTTTTGGCCTTGGCGTTGTGGGCCTCACCATCGTTCAGACCATGACCAGCGGCCGGCAGGCAGGTCTTGAAGGGTTCTTGCTGGGCTCAACGGCGGGCATGCTTTTCGGTGATGCCATCCTTATCGCGGTGGGGGCGCTGGTGGCCATCGCTGTGGTTTTTGTGCTCCGTCGCGCCATGACCATCGTCTCGTTTGACCCCGGCTTTGCTCAGGCAACTGGGCTTTCGGTGCGGGCAATCGACATTGCGATCATGGCGCTCGTGCTCCTTGTCACCGTGGTGGGTCTGAAGTTGGTGGGCCTGATCTTGGTGGTGGCGCTCCTCATCATCCCGGCCGCCAGCGCGCGCTTTTGGACTGAGCGCAGCGATTGGGTGCTGCTGTTGTCGGCGGTTTTTGGTGGAACAGCGGGTTATGTGGGCGCAGCATTGTCCGCGGTGGCGCCGCGGCTACCGACGGGCTCCCTCATTGTCCTCACAGCGTTCGCTCTCTTTGCCGTCTCCATGATGGTTTCGCCCCACCGCGGCGTCCTGGCCGCTCTCCTCAAACGCAGACGCACCGCGATCAGGGTTCATCGCCGGCAGGGCCTTCTCGCGCTTGCCAAAGGCGAGATGATCTTTGACGCCATGACGCTTGCCGTCCTACGCCGCGACGGTTTTATCCGGGCGGACGGCGTGCCGACGCAAGCGGGCGCGGCTGAGGCTGCCAAAGCCTTGCGTGATGAGGCGCGCTGGGTCATCGCCGGCCGCGTCTTGAACGAAGACGCGCTCAATCTGCGGGTCGATGTGTTGACCCCGCTTGAACAAACATTCACGCCCGACCAAATCGCCGCCATCGACGCCGCGCTTCAAAATCCAAGGCCGGCTTGATGGGCGCTGAGTTTGTCCAACTGTCTTTAGCCCCGCTTGTGATCGGCACCCTTGCCGCGGTGGCCTGTGCGCTGCCAGGCAACTTTTTGCTTCTGCGCCGCCAAGCCCTCATCGGCGATGCCATTTCCCATGTGGTGATGCCTGGAATTGTTGTCGCGTTTCTCATCACAGGGACTGTGTCCACAGGGCCGATGATGCTCGGGGCCGCCGGCGCTGCGGTTTTTGCTGTTGCGATGATCGAAGCGATCAAACGGTTTGGGCGGATCGAGCCGGGCGCAGCCATGGGCGTCACCTTCACCACCTTGTTCGCTGCCGGCATTTTGATGTTGGAACAAACCGACACGTCCGGCGTCCACCTTGATGTGGAGCACGCGCTCTACGGCAACCTTGAGAGCCTGATCTGGTTTGATGCAACAGGATGGGCCTCACTCATAGACCCTGTGGCGCTCACGGGCTTGCCAGCTGAACTGCCACGCATTGGCATTGTGGCTATTCTTGTGTGCGCGCTGACTGTTGTCTTTTGGCGCCCGCTGAAGATTGCCACCTTTGATGAGGGATTTGCGGCCAGCGTCGGGGTTCCGGTCGCCACTTTGGGTTTCGGTCTAGTGATTGTGGCGGCCATGGCAGCCGTTGCCGCGTTTGATGCTGTGGGCTCCATTATCGTCATTGCAATGTTCATTTGCCCGCCCGCTGCAGCGCGCCTCATGACCAATCGCCTGGGCAACCAAGTGGGGTGGAGTGTGGTTTTTGCGGCTCTTTCGGCGGTGATCGGCTACGTCGCCGCGGGGTACGGGCCGTTATGGCTTGGTGTGACCGATTCTGTGAGCGCGGCGGGCATGATCGCGACCGTTTCTGGGCTCATCTTGGCAATCACCGCGCTTGCAGGGCCCCATCGTCAGCGTGTGGCGTAGCGCCACTGTTGCTTTCACTTGCCGCCTATGTGAAGGTCATCCGAAAGCAACGAACAAGGCGTTCTGCGATGGATCGCGGGGGGAAATCGCAAGGGGACGCGCCGTTGGCGGACGTGGTTGAGCGCCAACAGGCCATCGTCGACCTCACACGGACGGAGGGTCGGGTCACCGTGGAGGGGCTGGCAAGCCGGTTCGGGGTGACGCCTCAGACGATCCGCAAAGATCTCAACGAATTGTCATCGCGTCGCAGGGTTTTGCGGGTCCACGGCGGTGCGATCCGCCCTTCGGGCACAGCCAATCTTGAGTATGACAATCGCCGTTTATTGGCGGCAGGCGAAAAAGCGCTGATTGCAAGCGAAGTGGCCGCACTTATTCCAGATGATGCGTCACTGTTCATCAACATTGGCACGACGACAGAAGCCGTCTGCGACGCGCTCCTTCATCACAGCTCGTTAATGGTTATCACCAATAACATTAATGTTGCCAATAAGATGCGTGTTCACCCGCACATCGAAGTGGTGATTGCGGGCGGCGTTGTGCGGGGCTCCGACGGCGGAGTGGTCGGTGAAGCGGCGGGCGACTTCATCAGGCAGTTCAAGGTGGACTTTGCGGTCATCGGCGCATCGGCGATCGATCTGGATGGCGCGCTTTTGGATTTCGATTTTCGCGAAGTGAAAGTCGCCCACGCCATAATGGCCAATGCGCGCCATGTGATTTTGGCGGCTGATTCCAGCAAGTTTGATCGGCGCGCACCTGTTCGGATTGGCCATATTTCGCAGGTGGGAACGTTTGTGACTGACCAATGCCCGGCCGCCCTGCGGGAGGTGTGCGCAACGCATGATGTGCGCCTCGTGGAAACAAACCCCCTTGAAGGGGGCTCTGACCGATCGCCGGACCCAGCGCGAACATAGTTCGTTTGACATTCGTTTCCTTTCGATAAAGGATGGCAATATGGAATCGCAAACCAATCAAGCGACTGCCCCCGATGAGCTCGACGTTTTTGTCATCGGTGGTGGGATCAATGGGTGCGGAATTGCGCGCGACCTCGCCGGGCGCGGCTACAAAGTCGGCCTTGCTGAGAAAAATGACTTTGCATCGGGGACGTCATCCTGGTCCACCAAGTTGATCCACGGCGGCCTTCGGTATCTGGAGCACTACGAGTTCCGCCTTGTGCGCGAAGCGTTGAAAGAGCGGGAAGTGTTGTGGGCTATGGCGCCTCACATCATTTGGCCGTTGCGCTTTGTGCTTCCGCACCACTCCGGGCTCCGCCCACAGTGGCTGCTGCGCACCGGTCTTTTCCTTTATGACAATTTGGGCGGGCGGAAGGCTCTGCCCGGAACCCGCACCGTCAACTTAACGTCTGACGACGTAGGCGTGCCGCTAAAGGCTGAGTTCACCCGCGCGTTCGAATACTCAGATTGCTGGGTTGATGATTCCAGGCTCGTGGTTCTCAACGCACGGGACGCAGCAGACCGCGGCGCGGTGATCAAACCGCGCACTGAGGTGATATTGGCCCGTCCCGTAGGAGACCACTGGGACATTACGCTGCGCACCGGTGGGGCGAACCCCGTCACGGTGCGGGCGAAATCAATTGTCAACGCAGCGGGGCCGTGGGTGGATAAGGTGCTGGGCGCTGCGTTCGGCCGCAATGACGCCCATAATGTTCGCCTGGTCCAGGGCAGTCACGTGGTGATCCGGCAAAAATTCGCCCATGACCGCGCGTATATCTTCCAAAACGCTGATAAGCGGATCATCTTTGCGATACCTTACGAAGATGAGTTCACCCTGATCGGCACCACTGATAAAGACTTTAAAGGCGACCCTCGCGACGCGAAGATTACGCCAGAGGAAACGCGGTATCTTTGCGAAAGCGCGAGCGCGTATTTCAAAGAACCCGTCCAAGAAGAAGACATCGTTTGGACCTACTCCGGCGTTCGCCCGCTCTATGATGATGGGGCATCGGCGGCCCAAGAAGCCACGCGAGACTATGTGCTGCGTGTGGACGGCGCCGAACATGGCCCGCCTGTGGTGAACGTGTTCGGCGGCAAGCTCACCACCTACCGCCGGCTGGCTGAAGCGTGTGCTGAAAAAGTGGGCCAGATCTTAGGCGCGCGCGGCCGGCCCTGGACCGAGGGAGCCAAGCTGCCGGGCGGTGACATGAGCCTTGACGCGTCATTGTCGGCGGCAAAACGCTTGCACGCAGACTTTCCGTTTCTCTCCGTTCAGCATGCCAAACGGCTATCGCGCCTTTACGGCACCAAAACTGCGGTTTTGCTTGAAGGTTGCCAGTCGCAAAATGATTTGGGTCGCCATTTTGGCGCTGACCTATACGAACGGGAAGTTCGATACCTGATGGCGCACGAATGGGCGTTTGAAGCAGAAGACGTGCTTTGGCGCCGCTCAAAACTCGGATTGCGGCTGACTGAAGCGCAGACGACAGCCCTAGCGGCCTACATGCAAGAGCAGCAACAACGCCTTCTTGCTGCAGAGTGATACCGCACATCGTAAGATGTGTTGGAGAAAGATAAAGAATAAGTCGCTCTAAGATGGCGGCAAATCGGGTTGAAGCCCGGGTTGGAGGAAGGATGCTCGAACTTCGGTCAGTGTCAAAGCGGGTTGGCGGGTCACTCCATCTGTCGGACATCTCTATGACACTGGAGGAGGGTTCACTCAACGTTCTGTTGGGGCCCACCTTATCAGGCAAGACGTCGCTGATGCGCGTGATGGCGGGGCTCGATAAACCGACCGATGGTGCCGTTTTCGTGGACGGCGAAGACGTGACCAACGTTCCTGTTCAGCGCAGGGATATCGCCATGGTGTACCAGCAGTTCATCAATTATCCCGCGCTGACCGTTTATGAGAACATCGCCTCGCCCATGCGCATCGCTGGAAAGTCCGAGGCAGACATTAAGTCAACCATCGCCCGGGTGGCTGCTCTCCTGAAGTTGGAGCCATTCCTTGACCGGCTGCCACTCCAATTGTCCGGCGGACAACAACAACGCACAGCTCTTGCCCGGGCGCTGGCAAAGAATGCCAAGCTGGTTTTGCTTGATGAGCCCCTTGTCAATCTTGACTATAAGCTTAGGGAGGAGCTGCGGGCAGAGCTTCCGAAGATATTTGGCGAGTCTGGCGCGATTTTCGTCTATGCGACAGCTGAACCTGAGGAGGCGCTTCTCCTTGGAGGGAGAACAGCGACGTTATCGGAAGGTCACGTGACCCAATTCGGCGATACGCTAGATGTTTACAAAAGGCCGTCAGACCTCCTCACCGCGAAGACATTTTCTGATCCACCACTAAACACGTTGCCTGTGTCAAAGTCGGGGGCGCTGTTCCAGCACTCGTCCTCCACATCGATGACGGTCCCTCCTCAATTCACTCACCTTGCTGACGGTGAGTACACGCTTGCTATTCGGCCCCATCACCTTGGGTTTTCCGATAGCGTGGGGCGGGCAAAGCTATCTGTTGTCGTATCGGTCACAGAAATCACGGGGTCAGAGAGTTTTGTTCATGTACGCCTCAATGACTTGAACTGGGTCGTCCTCACCCATGGGATCCATGACCCAGAGCCTGGCACAGCTGTGGATATCTTTGCAGACCTTTCACAGCTCATGGTGTTTGACCGCGAAGGCCAGGCGGTCGCGTCCACTCTCTTCAACGCGGCAGCTTAGACGATGGCTGAAATTACGCTGGATCACATCCGCCATGCTTACGATGCCGCCGCATCAGAGGCGGACTTTGCGCTTAAAGAACTGAACCATGTTTGGACCGACGGCGGCGCGTTCGCGCTTCTTGGCCCTTCCGGATGCGGGAAGACGACGCTCCTCAACGTCATCTCTGGCCTCATTACCCCATCACACGGCCGAATATTGTTTGATGGGGTAGATGTTACTCACTTTGCGCCGGAGGCGCGCAATATTGCGCAAGTCTTCCAGTTTCCTGTCGTCTACGACACGATGACTGTGGCGCAAAATCTTGCATTCCCCCTCAAAAATCGAGGCGTCCCAGACGAACAGATCCGGAAGCGGGTCGGCGTGATTTTGGAAATGCTGGACCTCACTGCATTATCCAACAAAAAGGCGCAAAGTCTGACGGCTGACCTCAAACAAAAGATCTCGCTAGGCCGCGGGATGGTGCGGGAGGACGTGTCGGCCATTCTGTTTGATGAGCCGCTCACTGTGATCGATCCTCACCTTAAGTGGCAGTTGCGCTCGCAACTCAAAACACTCCACCGTGAGTTTGGCCATACGATGGTCTACGTGACCCACGATCAGACCGAAGCTCTCACGTTTGCCGATAAAGTGGTGGTGATGTTGGACGGCCGGGTCATTCAGGTGGGAACGCCTGAGGATCTATTTATCAGGCCGCAGCATACCTTTGTGGGCTACTTCATTGGCTCACCAGGCATGAACGTTTTACCCGCAATTTTTGACGGCGCGCAGGCTGTGGTTGGCGATACAACAATTGCGCTGCCAGGTGTTGCCCATGCCCCAGCAGGCGCGCGGACCGAACTTGGTGTGCGGCCAGAGTTCGTCGAACTTGGTGACAGCGGGATGCCGTTTGAAGTGGTTCGGGTTGATGATGTGGGCCGAGAACGCATCGTTCATGGGCTTGTGGCTGGAGTGAGTGTGTCAGCCATTTTGGCGGAGGATGCTCCGGTGCCTTCTGAGCCCAAAGCAACCTTCAAGCCCGAAGGGATTAACCTTTACGCCAATGACTGGCGCATCGAGGTGGCGTGATGGTCAAAACGCAAAATAACCGAGCCTGGTTTTTGGTATTGCCGGTGCTGGCCTTGGTGGCGATGAATGCCATCATCCCACTGATGACTGTGGTCAACTATTCGTTTCAGGAGACATTTGGCGACAATCTATTCTTTTGGGCCGGGACAGCAAATTACGAGGCGGTCCTGTCATCAGAACGCTTCCACGCGGCGCTGCTTCGCCAATTCGCGTTCACGTTCATCATCTTGGCCATAGAGATACCGCTCGGCGTGGCCATCGCCCTTGCCATGCCCCGCTCGGGAGGATGGGCCTCCTTGTGTCTCGTTTTGATGGCGCTGCCGCTCCTGATCCCTTGGAATGTGGTGGGGGCCATGTGGAATATCTTTGCGCTTCCAGATATCGGCCTCCTCGGCTACGGGCTCAACTGGCTCGGGATCAACTATAACTACACAAACCAGCCTATTTCTGCGTGGTTCACCATCGTACTGATGGATGTTTGGCACTGGACGTCCCTGGTGGTGCTGCTGGCTTATGCGGGCCTGAGGTCCATCGATGAAGCTTACTACCGCGCTGCGCGCATCGACGGTGCCTCCCGCTGGGCCGTATTCCGGTATATTCAGCTCCCGAAAATGCGGCAGGTGCTGATCATCGCTGTCCTTCTGCGGTTTATCGATAGCTTTATGATTTATACCGAACCATTTGTGTTGACTGGCGGGG
>JBCDLN010000030.1:0-20699 GCA_038745295.1 Pseudomonadota bacterium
ATGGCCCACAGCGCCGGCACCATGAGAGGGTCTGACGGCGCTGCCCCCGCATCAGGCGCGGGGGGCGGTCCAAAGGCGTCCAGCGCGGGCCAGCCGAGCAGTTGCTGGATCACGTAGATGACGTTGACCACAATCAGCAGGTCACCAAGGCCTGCGAGCACCCGGCGGACAAAGCCTGCGTATTCGATGGTATCGGACCGCGCCATGCCCCTCCCCGCCCTTTTCCCGTCGATTGCCGCCGCTTTGCCTTGCTGAACGGTGAAGCTGGCGGCTTCCTAAAGGGATAGATTACGCCCAGCGGGGTTAGGAACCCCTTTGAAGCTTAGCGTTTGATGGCGGCGACGATCTTTTGCGCCGCATCGTCGAGGTTATCGGCGGGCAAAACGTCAAGGCCGGATTCGGCAAGGATCGCCTTACCCTGGTCGACGTTGGTGCCTTCAAGACGGACCACCAGAGGCACTCTGAGCCCCACCTCTTTGACCGCCGTGATCACCCCTTCGGCAATCACATCACAGCGCATGATGCCGCCGAAGATATTCACCAAAATCCCCTTCACGTTGGGGTCGGCTGTGATGATTTTGAACGCCGCGGTCACCTTTTCCGTGGTGGCGCCACCGCCCACATCGAGGAAGTTGGCAGGCGAGGCGCCATAGAGCTTGATGATATCCATAGTGGCCATGGCAAGGCCGGCCCCATTCACCATGCAACCGATATCACCGTCGAGTGCAACGTAAGCGAGGTCATACTTGGACGCCTCAATTTCCTTGGCGTCTTCCTCGGTGATGTCGCGCAGGGCCGACACATCCTCGTGGCGGAAGACGGCATTGCCGTCGAATGAGACCTTCGCATCAAGTACCCGCAAGTGCCCGTCCTTCATGACGATGAGCGGGTTGATCTCCAGGAGGCTCATGTCCTTTTCGGTGAAGGCTTGGAAGAGTTGACGGGCGAGGGTGGCCATTTCCCCGCGCGCAGGCTCGTCCAGCGCCAGAGCTTCTTGGAGCTTGGCAACGTCGGCGTCGGTGACGCCCGTTTCAATGTCGATGGGGACGTTGGCGATCTTTTCAGGCGTGTCGGCGGCGACCGCTTCAATGTCCATCCCGCCCTCTGTGGAGACGACGAACGCAATCTTCCCAACGGCGCGATCCACCAGGAGCGACAGGTAAAGTTCGCGCGCAATGTCCGCCCCGTCTTCGATGTAGAGGCGGTTGACCACTTTGCCCAATGGGCCGGTCTGCTTGGTCACAAGGGTGTGGCCAAGCATCTCGCGCGCGTGGGTTTCCACCTCGAGCGGGGAATGGGCAAGGCGGACCCCGCCTTTGGCGTCAGCGTCGAGCTCCTTGAAGCGGCCCTTGCCTCGACCGCCGGCATGGATCTGGCTTTTGACCACATAAAGGGGGCCAGGCAACTGCCGGGCCGCCGCAAGGGCTTCGTTCGCATCGGTGATGGCAACGCCGACAGCGACGGGAGCACCGAAGCCGCGCAGCAGCTCTTTGGCTTGGTATTCGTGGATGTTCATGGACACTCCATCAGCTCGGTTGCCGGCGGGACGGCGGGAAAGGGGGGATCAGCAGTCTTCTAAGGCGCTATCGATGGCTTTGGCAGAGCCCGACAAGCTGATTGTGAAGGAGTCCCCCTCACGCAAAGGGGGGTCGAAATCGTAGGTGAGGCTGCTGCCGCGGCGAAGGGCATTGATGAGCGCATCATCGCGCGCAACCACGGCTGAGGCTTGCCAAGCCGCATCGCGCTCAGAAAAACCCAGTTTTGCGTCCCGCACATAAGGTTCGCCGTCCACAAGAAAGCGAATGTCTGGTGTTGCAGTGGGTTCGGACATGGCAAACAGGGCAGGACGCATTTCCACCTCGCCGGAGTTGAGGCAGATCACCTCAAAGCCCACAGCGTCGGTGTCCGGGATCCCCCAGCGGGCAAGGTTGGAGGCGTCGCCGACCGCAAACCACCGCGGTTTCTCTTGCGCGAGCGCAGTTGATGCCGTGCCAAGGCCCAGCGCAGCCACAGCTGCTCCAACAGCGAGCGCAGCCACAGCTGCGCCAACAGCGAGCGCAACAAACGTCGCGCCATGGCCGCGCGCAGCAGACGCTGCACGAAAGGCGCGTGTGGGCGCGCGGGTAACGGCGCGCCTGGTTGCGCGGTGAGAGGCGAGCCCCGTCGCCAGCGCAACGCTATACCAGGGACGGATCAATCGCGCGGCACGCATCGAGGAGGCCGGTGACAGCGCCCACCGAATTGTCGAACTGGTCTTTCTCGGTCCCATCGAGCTTGATCTCCACGATCCGCTCCACGCCTTCAGCGCCGATCACCACAGGTACCCCAACATAAAGCCCGTCGACACCATATTGCCCCGACAAAAAGGCCGCAGCGGGGAGAACACGCTTCTTATCTTTCAGGTAGGATTCGGCCATCTGGATCGCAGACGCCGCCGGGGCGTAGTAGGCTGAGCCGGTTTTCAGCAGGCCGACAATTTCAGCGCCGCCATCGCGGGTGCGCTGGACAATGGAATCGAGTTTTTCCTGCGTGGTCCAACCCATGTCCACAAGGTCGGGCAGAGGAATGCCCGCCACCGTGGAGTAGCGGGTGAGCGGCACCATGGTGTCGCCGTGGCCACCCAGCACAAAGGCGGTCACGTCTTCCACGGAGACGGAAAACTCTTCGGCGAGGAAGGTGCGAAAACGCGCTGAATCAAGAACACCTGCCATCCCCACCACTTTGTTGTGCGCAAGGCCGGAGAACTTTTGCAGCGCCCACACCATCGCATCGAGCGGATTGGTGATGCAGATGACGAACGCATCGGGCGCATGGGTTTTGATCCCCTCACCCACAGCGCGCATGACTTTGAGGTTGATGCCCAGCAAATCATCCCGGCTCATGCCGGGTTTGCGGGGGACGCCCGCAGTCACGATGATGACGTCTGCCCCGGCAATGCCGGCATAGTCCTGGGTGCCGGACATGGCGCTGTCGAACCCATCGACGGGGGAGGACTGCATAATGTCGAGCGCTTTGCCTTGGGGCGTGCCTTCGGCAATGTCGAACAGGACAACATCGCCCATTTCTTTAAGGCCAGCGAGGTGGGCCAGCGTGCCGCCGATTTGCCCCGCGCCAATGAGGGCCAGTTTTTTCCGAGACACGGGCGGCTCCTTGATGGTGGATTTTTGAGCTGGATACGGCGTTCGTACCGCCTGTTCAAGGGGCGCGGGGCTTGTCATCCATAAGGCGTTGTTTCGATGCCGTGGAGGTAACTGGCCGAGCGCATTTCATAAAGGCGCGATGCGGTCCGTGCGAACGCAAAGCTTTCTTGGCGGGCGTTGCCGGCGCTGCCGTCAAAAAGGTCTGCCGGTTCCGCCTCAGCGCTCACCACCAGGCGAACGCTTTGGTCATAAAGAACGTCGATGAGGTTGATGAACCGGCGTGCAATCTCCCGCTCCGCGCCGCTCATCACCGGCACCGCCTCTAAAAAGAGGGTGTGGAAGCGGTTGGCGATGGCCAGAAAGTCACTGGCGCCCAGCGGTGCATCGCACAAGTCTTGAAAAGTGAAGCGGGCGAGACCGCCGGCAGCGCGTGGCGCTGCAATTTCGCGCGAGCCGACGGGGACGGTGACACTGCGCACCGAGCGGTCCGCAACAGCTGCCATCCACGTGCGGTCAAAGCCAGGATCGCCCAGTTGAAACCACACCTGGTGCCCTTCGAGCCGGTTGAGGCGATAGTCCGTGTCCGCGTCGAGCTTGGCCACTTGCACATTGTCGAGAAGGGTTTTGATGAAGGGCTCGAAGAGTTTGCGGTTCAGACCCTTCTCGTAAAGGTTTTGCGGCGCGACGTTCGAGGTCGCCACCAGCGTCACCCCCTTTTGGAAGAGCTGGTTGAAGAGGCGCGATAAAATCATCGCATCGGCAATGTCGGTGACGGCAAATTCATCAAAGCAGAGGAGCTGCGCCTCCTGCGCAATCTCGTCAGCGGCTGCGGTCACAGGGTCAGCGGTGTCGGTCTTGCGCAGCCGCTCGATTTTGGCGTGGGCATCGCGCATGAATTCGTTGAAGTGCTGGCGGCGCTTTTTGGCGAGGGGGACAGCCTCGAAGAAGAGGTCCATGAGCATGGTTTTGCCCCGCCCCACGGCCCCCCAAATATAGAGCCCGCGGACCGATGCCGCGCGGCCGAGCTTGCGGCGAAAGAAGCGGCGCCTTCCGCGCTCCTGGTGCGCCCTCAGATCATCGAGCACATCGTCAAGGGCGCAGGCGATCCCGACCTGGGCGCTGTCACGGCTGAAACCTTCGCTGGCAACCATTGCCTCATAGGCGTTCAAAACGTCGGACGCGCTATGGGTGGCGCCGCTCAGCTCTGCCGCGGGCGGGGCGGGTGCTCCTGGGGAGGACCCTTTATGCTCACCCTCAAACAGTCTCACGCGTAAAGCGGGTCTGTGAGGGGGAGCGACATCACCAGTTCATCGCGCAGCGCAATTTTGTGACGCCCCTCTTTCGGGATGGAGGGTTTCAGCCGCCGCGCCGCATCCACGGCCCCAGGGCGAAGCACCGACAGTCTGAAGCCCCGGCGCTGATAAAAGCGCAGCGCATTGACGTTGTCGTTGGTGGTGGTGACGTTGACGGTGTTGATCTGTCGCTGGCGCATCAGGTCAATGAAGGCGTTGAGAAGGTTCGAGCCAAGCCCAGCCAGCGGCGGCACGGCATTGAACGAGACGATCTCGGCGCTGTCCCCCTCGATGCGAAAGGTGATCACAGCCGAAAAGTCTCCCGCCACCAACGCTTCGCACTCTAGGGCGTCAACCTCTTCGCCGTTGATGATCAAAACCGTGGAGCCCCATCGATCGGTGAGGAAGGACTGGAGCTTGGGGCGATCGTCCAGTGTGGCTAGCCGAATTTTCATATGGCCGTTCGCTTGCGGTGGGATTTCTTGATGTCTAACAGAACCGTTTCGCGTCAAGGAGGCGGCGATGGCAAGCGATGAGTTGGTTCTTTGTGAAAAAGACGGCGCGGTGGGGATCGTCACGCTGAACCGGCCCAAAGCGCTCAATGCGCTGAATACCGCGCTGGTGGCGGCGATTGTGGCTGCCCTTGAGACCTACGACCGCGATCCTGAGATCGGCTGCATGATCTTGACAGGCTCGGAGCGGGCTTTTGCCGCCGGAGCCGACATCAAAGAGATGGCCCATCTCACCTTTAGCGAAGCCTACGGCCAGGACTTCATTGGCCATTGGGATCAGATTGCCACGATGCGCAAGCCAGTGATCGCAGCCGTGGCAGGCTATGCGCTGGGGGGCGGGTGCGAGGTGGCGATGATGTGCGACCTCATCATTGCTGCCGACACGGCAAAGTTTGGCCAGCCTGAAATCAATCTTGGCGTCATGCCGGGGGCGGGAGGCTCCCAACGGCTCACGCGGGCGGTGGGGAAGTCCAAGGCCATGGACCTTTGCCTTACGGGCCGGATGATGGATGCTGAGGAGGCCGAACGCGCAGGCCTCGTGGCGCGGGTTGTGGCGGCCGACCAGCTGATGAGCGAAGCCCGCTCCGTTGCGGCGACCATTGCCAAGCAATCGCATCCTGCGCTGATTGCCGCGAAAGAGAGCGTGAACCGTGCCTTTGAGTCAGGCTTGTCTGAGGGTGTGCGGTTCGAACGGCGCCTCTTCCACGCCCTCTTTGGCACCGCGGACCAGAAAGAGGGCATGGCGGCCTTTGCTGAGAAGCGGCAGGCGCGCTTTCAGAACAGATAAAGGCTTGACGACTGCCGGTTGATCAGATAGCGCACCATCTCTCCGCTCATCAGGCCATCCGGGCCACGGGAAGAAACATGGCGAACACGAAGTCCGCGCAAAAGATGGTGCGCAAAATCCAAAAGCGCACGGAAGTGAATGGCGCCCGCCGTTCGCGGATGCGCACCTATTTGCGCAAAGTTGAAGAAGCCATCCGTGCCGGAAACGCCGAAGACGCCAAGACCGCGCTGAAGAACGCGCAGCCTGAGGTGATGCGGGCCGCCCAAAAGGGCATCATTCATAAGAACGCGGCTGCGCGGAAAATTTCGCGTCTGTCGAGCCGCGTCAAAGCCATCGGCTGATAGGGTTCACTCCCCTTTTTGTGGTGCACGGTTGGTCGCGTTTTAAACGCGCCCTTCCTGCCGCGTGCATCGCGGCTCTGTGGTGGGCATGGGCAGTATTGCCATGCTCTGTCTCACGTCACCCACGATCACTTTGCGCAACATATTGCAGAGGCTAAGATATTCCTTTGCCGACGAAAGAAGGACTGCGCACCTATTCTACCCTAGGATGTCATTCGGATTGACCACAATCCACATGAATTCTTGGAATGCGCAATAAATTTCAGCCGCTTAACCTAAAGGCGGTCAGTTAGTCGGCTAGGTTTTCCACCGCGACTTAAAAACTCGAAACAGGCCAAAAAGGCGCCAAAAAAAAATTTCTTGCCCTGGGCGTTCAGGAAAAAATTACGAAACCGTTATCCCGCAAAGGAATTTTCGAAAGATTGTTCGTTGGATTGTGCACATGAATGACACGGCCTCCGGAAATGCGAGCCAATCAGCGTGTCAAGCCCTTGCTCCGAAAAACAGGTCGTGATTAGTTTCGATGGCTCGCGGGGCTCAGGTCTCGGGCACCAAAAAAGTCCAGGTCCAAAGTAGATTTGCTGTAGTCATGGTCGAAGGGGGTTTTGCAATGCGTGTGTTTAGAACACTGCGAAGTATAATTCCTGCTGCCGTGTCCACGATATCGCAATTTATCGTTAACCCGCGCCGCGGCTGAACCGCGTCACATCATAGCTCGCGATGTTGCAGGCCGAACACTTTGTGGTTCGGGCAGGAGATCTTTGCCATGTCACACCACGACGATGCGGTGCCCGAAGCCTCGCCAGGAGAGGCTTTCGCCGCTCTTAAGGAAGGCCAAAGCGCTCGTCTCATTGATGTGCGCACCCGTGCTGAGTGGGCTTTTGTCGGTATTCCTGATCTCAGCGGAACGGATTCGGATTTGGTGCTGGTGGAGTGGCAAGAATTTCCAAGTATGGCTGTCGATACAGACTTTGCATCAAAGGTAGAATCTCAGTGCCCGGATAAAAATACTTCGCTTTATTTTTTGTGCCGCAGCGGTGCTCGCAGTCTTGCGGCAGCGAAAGTGATGAAAATGCATGGCTATGCGTCCGTTTATAATGTGACGGACGGCTTTGAAGGGCCTCCCAATGCTGAGGGCCATCGTGGATCTGTGGCGGGTTGGAAATCGGACAACTTGCCGTGGAGACAGAACTGAACTGACGAACCGTTAACCGTGTGTATGCGTCCGTCCCACCGGCCCGCCTGGCGCCGGACAGGGTGTGTGTGTGAGCGTGCCGGGCATCTTTCGGGATGTAATTGTCATTACGCCGACTGAGGCGTGACGGGGAAGGTCAACGATGACAGAAGTGGTACCGGTAATGAGTAATGATGACACGGGTAACTTTGGGTCGATTTGGGCATCGATCAAAGCAGACCTCCGAAATTCTTATGGAGAGGACATTTATTCTTCTTGGTTCAAAACAATAGAGTATGACCGGCGGGCCGAAGGGGTGGTCGTCCTGTCAACGCCCACGCAGTTCATCCGCCATTGGAACCAGACCCACTACGGGGACGACATTGCACGGCGGTGGCGCGCTGCATCTTCTGAGGTGACCGAAGTGCGGTTTTCCGTGCGCACCTCACTAAGGCCGCGCACCCCGCCTGCCGCCGCAGCCCCTCGCAAGACCGGCAGCGCCAACGCCGCGCCCGCACCGCGCCGCCAGATCGACAACGCCCCATCCGTTCCCAACGCCGCCGGCGGTTTGGAAGGCTCTGCGCTCGAGCCCCGCTTTACCTTCGACACGTTTGTGGAAGGCCCGTCTAACGCCCTTGCGGTCGCGGCGGGAAAGAAGTTGGCGTTTGCCCAGCCAGGCGAGCGGAACCAGTATAATCCGCTCTATGTCTCGGCCCCAGTCGGGCTCGGCAAGACCCACCTTCTGCAAGCCATCGCCCACGCCGCCACCGCCAACAATCCCGGTCGGCGTGTCCTCTACCTGACGGCTGAGCATTTTATGTATCGCTTCTGCTCGGCGGTGCGCGCCAAGTCGACGCTGCCATTTAAGGACGTCCTGCGCGAGATCGACATCTTGCTCATCGACGATCTCCAGTTCCTGAATGGGGCCAAGGTGCAAGAGGAGTTTGGCCACACCCTCACCACGTTGGTGGATGGGCAGCGCCAGGTGGTGGTGGCGGCAGACCGTCCGCCCGCCGACCTTGAAGGACTTGAGCCGCGGATCAAGTCGCGCTTGGGCGGTGGGCTCGCAGTGGAGGTGGAAGCGCCGGACTACGCCATGCGCCGCCGCATCTTGGAGCACCGCATCGCCGGCCAGCGGGAGATCTTTGAGGATCTGGAATTCCCCGAGGACGTGGTGGACTTTGTGGCCCGCTCCATCACCACCAACGGGCGCGACCTTGATGGGGCGGTGAACCGCCTGGTGGCGCACAACCAACTCACCGCCCTCCCCATCAACATCAAGATGGCGGAAAATGCCCTTCGCGATCTTCTGCGGGCCCGCGAGACCCGCCGCCCGCGCATCGACGACATTCAGCGCGTCGTCTCCCAGCACTATGGCGTTTCCCGTCAGGACCTTGTGTCGGCCCGGCGCACGCGCACCATTGTCCAGCCGCGGCAAATTGCAATGTACCTGTCGAAAACGCTGACCCCGCGGTCATTACCAGAAATTGGCCGCCGCTTCGGAAACCGCGACCACACCACTGTGCTCCACGCGGTGCGCAAGGTGGACGGGATGATTGAGAAAGAGCCCCAAGTGGCCGAGGACATTGAGACCTTAAAGCGCCTCCTCGACCAGTAAGGTAAACGCTTTCCAAACGACGAAGCGCGGCGGTTTGTCTGCCGCGCAAGGCGCCCACCACCGACCGCCCCCCTCTCCCCTCGCCCGATTGAAGGGCATACTCCACTTCCACAGCCGCGCGGACCTTGCACCGCACGCCCCATCGGGGGCATCGTGGCGCTCCAGCGGACAGACGTCTGCCTCTCGTTGATGGATGAAACATGCGTGCGAGCCTCGAACGGGCCCATCTGCTGAAGCCCCTCAGCCATGTCCAGCGCGTTGTGGAGCGGCGCAACACCATTCCCATTTTGTCCAATGTGCTGATGCGGGCGGACGGGGCGAACCTCATTTTGAAGGCCACCGATCTTGATATTGAGCTGGTGGAAACGGTGGAAGCCTCTGTCGATCAGCCCGGTGGGCTGACGGTGCCGGCGCACATGCTCCACGATATTGTGCGCAAAATCCCAGAGGGCGCGCGTATTTCGCTCGACACCAATGCGGATGGATCGACGATGTCGCTGTCGGCAGGCCGCTCCCGCTTTGCCCTCCAAATGCTGCCCGAAGCGGACTATCCCGACATCACCGCCGGTGAGTTCAGCCACAGCTTCACCCTCTCGTCCGGCGATCTGCGCTGGCTCATCGACCGCACCCAGTTTGCCATCTCCACTGAGGAGACGCGCTACTATCTCAACGGCATCTACTTCCACACCGCCCAGACCGATGAGGGGATGCAGCTGCGGGCCGTTGCCACTGATGGTCACAGGCTTGCACAAGCCCAGGTGGCAGCGCCTGAGGGGGCTGCCGGCATGCCGGGCATCATCGTCCCGCGCAAAACCGTCGGCGAGCTTCAACGGTTGATGGATGATCCTGACGCTGAGCTTAAAATTGAGATTTCAGACACGAAGATCAGAGTAACCTTCGCCAATGTGGTGCTCACATCGAAGCTGATCGATGGCACCTTCCCCGACTACGACCGCGTGATCCCCAAAAACAACGAGAAGATCTTGCACGTCGACCGGGTCGACTTTGCCTCTGCTGTCGACCGGGTGTCTACGGTCTCCTCAGAACGCGGCCGGGCGGTGAAGTTGAGCTTGGCCGATGGGGCGCTCACCTTGTCGGTGATCAACCCTGACCAGGGAACGGCGACCGACGAGCTTGTGGTCGACTTTGACGCTGACCCGCTCGATATCGGCTTCAACTCCCGCTACCTCCTCGATATTACGAGCCAACTCACCGCCGAAAGCGCGACCTTCGCGCTCGCAGACCCCGGCTCCCCCACCCTCATCCATGATGGAGATGCCACCAAGACGCTCTACGTCTTGATGCCGATGCGCGTCTGAGCGCGTGGTATGGGCGCGGATGAGGCCCGGCCGGTCCGTCTGACGCGGCTGACGCTCACCGATTTTCGCAACTACGCCGCATCGAACCTCACAGCCGAAGCGGCCCATGTGGTGTTCACAGGGCCCAATGGCGCCGGCAAGACCAACATCTTAGAGGCGATCTCGCTGCTGTCGCCGGGCAGGGGCCTGCGCCGGGCCACCTACGCTCAAATGGGCCGGCAGGGTACGCTTGGCCGCTGGACCATCCATGCCCGGCTCGACAAGGGGATGGGTGAGATTGGCGTTGGGATCGGTCTGCCTCCTGGCGGCTCAGCGCGCCAAGTGCGGGTGGATGGTGATGACGCCCGGCCCGATGACCTCACCGAACTCTTGCGCGTCCTGTGGCTTACCCCGGCGATGGACGGCCTCTTCACCGGCTCCTCCAGCGACAGGCGCCGCTTCCTCGACAGGATGGCACTGGCGCTCTACCCCGACCATGGCCGCCGCGCCAATGCCTATGAGCGTGCCACGCGCCAGCGCAACAAGATGTTCGAGGATGGCGTGCGCGACCCACACTGGTACGCCGCGGTGGAGCATGAGATGGCCGAACACGGGTCAGCGCTCACCAAGCACCGGGCCGCCCTCGTCCAGACCCTCAACGGCGCACAGGCAGAACGGGCAGCGCACGCGCTCGACTTTCCGCGCTCCGAGCTTGCCATAACAGGTGATGATGCCCCCGATACGCTGGCCGCCTTCGCCGAACGTTTGGCGGAAGGGCGCGAGCGCGATCGTGCCGCCGGCCGGGCGCTGGTGGGCCCCCACCGCGCTGACCTTTCGGTCATCCACGTGGACAAAGGCATGCCGGCAGCGCTCGCATCAACGGGCGAGCAAAAGGCGCTCCTCATTGGGATTGTGCTTGGCCATGCCGCCATCGTGGGCCGCCTCACCAAGGAAACACCGCTGCTCTTGCTGGATGAGGTGGCCGCCCACCTCGACCCCTCACGCCGCGCCGCCCTTTACGACACGCTCGATGGCCTGGGTGCGCAAACCTTCATGACAGGCACAGACCCCGCGCTGTTTGAGGCGCTTGGCGCCCGGGCAGACAGGTTTGTGGTGGCGGCCGGTCACATCGTGGCAGCGCCGCGCGGTTGAGCCCCGGTCAACTGAGGATCACGATGGGTTCAATCACCGCGACGTGAGCTTGGGTTGATGGGCAGAGCCGCCATAGTCCGCCTCCTCACGAAGCGGGAATGCCACCATGTCCATCAGCCGACGTCAGCTCCTCATCACCGGCGCGGCATCCGCGCTGATGCCCATGCCTGCGCTGGCGCAAAGGCAGATGGACCTTTACCACGCATTCCGCTCCATGATCGGCAACGACCCTGGCGCCGTCATGGCTGCCCTCCGGCTCGTGGGCGAAACGGGGGATATCAGCCACGCGCCGAGCCTTATCACTGCCATGCGCTTCACCCGCGCCCCAGCGCCCCTCTTTGACGAGGCGCTCCAAACCATCACAGGCGCAGACCACCAAGGCTGGTTTGACTGGATGCTGTGGCAGGAGGCGCAGGACGACCTCGTCCCCCACCCCACCTATTTTGACTTCAAGCGCGACCTTTACCTCCTCATCGATCCCAACTTCGAGGTTTTCCTGCAGCAGCCCTACTTCACACCGGAGGCCTCAAAAATCAGGATCGAGGAGATTGCGTGGGGCGGTGTGCGCAAGGACGGCATCCCCTCCCTTGATAACCCTGAACTTATCGACGCTGACGCTGCCACCTACCTCAAGGATGACGATCTGGTCTTCGGCGTTGCCATCAATGGCGATGCGCGCGCCTACCCGCTCAGGATCATGGGCTGGCATGAGATGTTCAACGAGGTGATCGGGGGCGTTCCGGTGGCCCTTGCCTACTGCACCTTGTGCGGCTCGGGCATCTTGTTTGAGACCGATGTGGAGGGGCGCGAGGCCCCGTTCGTGTTCGGATCATCGGGCTTCTTGTACCGGTCTAACAAGCTGATGTTTGACCGGGAGACCCACACGCTGTGGAACCAGTTCACGGGAGAACCGGTGCTGGGGCCTCTTGCCGAAGAGCCTATTGCCCTGAAGCAGCGTCCTGTCGTGATCACCACCTGGGCGGCATGGCGGGCGCAAAACCCTGAAACCAAAGTCCTTAGCCTCAACACCGGCCACCGTCGCGACTATGGCTCAGGCGTTGTCTACAATCGCTATTTTGCCAGCCCCGACCTCATGTTCCCCACCCAAACCGATGAAACGCGCCTCAAACAAAAAGACTATGTGTTCGGGATCCGCACCGTTGGGGCGGCACGGGCCTGGCCCTTGGGGGCGTTTGAGGGGATGCCCGTCATCAACGATCAGGTGGGGGGGCTCAATGTGGTGCTCGTCGGCGATCCTGACGGGCGGACCGTGCGGGCCTACGACCGCGGTGAGCGGAGCTTTACCGCCGACCTCACCAGCGATGGAACGACCTGGTCTCAAACCGAAGACGCCCTTTTGGGCCCTGATGGCGAGAGCGCGCCGCGGCTGCCGGGCCACATTGCTTATTGGTTTGCTTGGGATGGCTATTTGGGCCTTCGCTCCTCGCTCTACCCCGACTAGATGTCTTTTCCATCAACGTTGTTCATGGCGGAACCGCCGTAGGGGGCCGTGCCTCACTGCTCCCGCCTTACGGTCAATTCTCCCGCGGTGGCCCTGATGCATCAACCCACGCTTCGCTTTTCAGGGTTGACCCATCAGACCCACCGCGGGCTCCTGAGGGTGTCGGCTCCGAAGGAACGTCGCTATTTGGTGTCCCACCAAAGGAACATATGAAGGGGTCTTTGGGCGCACTTCTCAGTTCTGCCGGAGCTCAGAGGGAACAACCTTCAAAGCTTCTACAGCTAGAGCACGGTCCGCTCAGTTTGAATCAAGCTGAGCGGATGGCAACGTGCGCCCCCCTTTGAAAAGCGGGCGGTTTTTCCCGATCAAACAGTTCCGTTTGATCGGGAACCGCCCTAGGCTACCGCCGTTGCGATGCGGGGGCCGGGGGTCGGGAATGCTCATCAAACTCCTCACCCCGCACGGCGGCGCACTGCTGTGCTTTGGCGGTGCCTTTGTGGTGATGACAACGGTGGGCAACAACAGGAGTGCCGCTGACCTTTATCTCGGCACCGCGGGCTACGTTTTTGGCTTTTGCGCGCTTTTGGCGACACTCATCGCCATCGCCCTTTTTCTGTTCCGTCGCCCCACACGGCGGCGTTGGCCCTGGCTGGTGGTTCACTCAGCGCTGACGGTCGCAGTCGTCTCCTGCGGGCACCTGTGGCTTGCCACGCATCTTGTCTGAGAGAGCGATCAAGTGCGTTGATCGGTTGCGTTCTGGCCGCCGCGCCGCTATATCCCCGCTTCTTCGACATCTTTAGGTCGCCCGGCCACTCCGGCATCTGCCGGAACGCACGGGCATGCCGAGGCGGCCGCCAGCGACGGAGTTTAAAATGCCCAAGATGAAGACCAAGTCGGGCGTGAAGAAGCGCTTTAAGATGACCGCGAGCGGCAAACTCAAAGCGCAGCAAGCGGGCAAACGCCACGGGATGATTAAGCGGACGCCCAAGTTCATCCGCAACGCGAGGGGCACAACCACCCTCAGCGAGGCGGACACCAAGCGTATCGTTAAACAATTCATGCCCTACGGCTAAGGAGCCCGCACAATGTCACGCGTGAAACGGGGCGTCACGGCCCACGCTAAGCACAAAAAAGTCTTGAAGGCGGCCAAGGGCTATTATGGCCGGCGGAAAAATACGATCCGCACCGCAAAGCAAGCGGTCGAGAAGGCCAATCAGTACGCTTATCGCGACCGCAAGGTGAAGAAGCGCAACTTCCGTGCGCTTTGGATCCAGCGCATCAATGCCGCTGTTCGCCCGATGGGCCTTACCTATGCGCGCCTCATCGACGGGTTGAACAAAGCCGGTATTGATGTGGACCGGAAGATGCTCGCCGATCTTGCGATGAATGAGCCTGCGGCGTTTGCCGCGATTGTCGAAGAAGCCCGCAAAGCGCTTCCGGCAGAACTCCAAGGCGAAGCGGCGCAACCGGCGTAAGCCCGCGCATTCATGTGCAAGGTGTGGCCAGCCTGCCGCACCTTGCTCCGTCACCCGTGCACGAGGGTTAGCCTGCCTTGGCGATGGCCGGCTTCCATGTGGTGCGGAAAACGCTGTCCCAAATGGTGGTGGTGACGCCAAAATTCACCGTCTCATCGCGATGGTGATGGATGCCGTGATGACGCTTTAAGAGGGCAGCCCATGCATTGCGCATGGGAAGATGGTGACAGGCAACGTGCACGTACTCATACGCCTGGTAACCGAACAAAATGCCAGCATTCACCGGCAAGGCCCACGCAAGCGGGATGCCGATGAGCCACAAGAACGCTGTGTAAGCAACAAACAGATACACAACGATTTTAAGCTGCAGCTTAATATTCTTGCGCTCGTTCATCGGTGAATCATGATGCGAGCGATGGCTTGGGAAGCATTTACGGATCAGTTTATAAAACTTTTCCTCAGGTTCCCAATGCAGCATCCACCGGTGGAGGATGTATTCCAAGAACGTCCACACAAAGAGGCCGACAAGTACCAGTGCGAGCACAAACAGCGGATCACCTGTCATCAATAGCGCCGCGATGATGAACACGGCCGCCATGCCAGAGCTGACAGCAATGATTTCGCGCAGACCCGACATTTTGATGATGGACAAGGGCGTCGGCCGCCTGCGCCCGGCGCTGGGTTCGATTGCTGTATCGATGGACATCGACTCCCCCACCACATCGACTGCATCACCAGATGGTGATGACGCGCCCCCTGCGCCCGCTTGTGCAAGCACTGTGCCCTGTTGGCATGATTTGCGCCTCAAGCACAACATGGCCCGTGGGCACGCCTTGGCAAGCTGACGTATCATTGGTGCACTTCAGCAACGCCTGATCGCATTTTACCAATCATGGTGAACGCGTGGCACGGTGCCCGCTTTCCCCGCCTACAGAGTTTGATAGGCTTAAAACTCATTCACATAAGGTTAGTACGCTGATGAATGCCGCGACCGCCCTTTCAGACGATCTAGCGGCGCTTGAGCGCGACATTGAGGCTGCCATCGCCGCTGCGGGCGACGAGGCGGCCCTTGAAACTGTGCGCGTCGCGGCCCTCGGCAAAAAAGGCAGCGTTTCTGAAAAAATGAAGCTGCTGGGCTCCATGAGCGCTGATGAGCGGCGCACCATGGGCCCTGCCCTCAACGGCCTGAAAGCCAAAGTGGGCGCCTCCATTGCCGCACGCCAAGAGACGCTTCGCGCGCACGCCCTCACCCGTCAGCTTGAGGCGGAGACGATGGATATCTCGTTGATGCCGGCCGACGCGGGGTCAACCACGGGCCGCATTCACCCCATCAGCCAGGTGATGGATGAACTGATCGCGATCTTTTCAGACCTTGGGTTCACCGTTGCGGAAGGACCCGACATTGAGACCGATGATCTCAATTTCACCAAGCTGAACTTCCCGGCAGACCACCCTGCGCGCGATGAGCATGACACGTTCTTTTTGCCGCAGGCGGCGGATGGGACGCGCAAGCTTTTGCGCACCCATACCTCGCCCGTGCAGATCCGCACCATGCTGTCGCAAAAGCCCCCCATCAGGATCATTGCGCCGGGCCGAACCTACCGGTGCGATTCTGACCAGACGCACACGCCTATGTTCCACCAAGTGGAAGGGCTCGTCATCGACGAGACCGCCCATGTGGGCCACCTCAAATGGGTGCTGCGCGAATTCTGCAAATCGTTCTTTGAGGTTGAAGATGCAGCCATGCGCTTCCGTGCCTCGTACTTCCCGTTCACAGAGCCCTCCTACGAGGTGGACATTCGATGCCGGCGCAGTGAGGACGGCATCGAGCTCGGCACGGGTGACGATTGGCTCGAGATTTTGGGCAGCGGTATGGTCCACCCCAATGTGCTGCGCAATTGCGGCCTCGACCCCGATGTTTATCAAGGCTTTGCGTGGGGAATGGGGATCGATCGGATCGCCATGCTGAAGTACGGCATGCCGGACCTGCGCGCCTTCTTTGACGGGGACGAGCGCTGGCTTGCCCATTACGGGTTCAGCACCCTCGACCGACCCTCGCTCGCAGGAGGCCTTAGCCGATGAAAGACATCGCGTCTCGGCTTATGACGGGACTGGTGGTGGTGGGCCTTGCTGCGTGTGTGAGTGACACACCCACCGAGGTGTCGGTGCGCACCTATTCGGTGACGGGCACCACACTGAATGCGCTGGAACGCTCCCTCGCGGCCCACGGTCCGCGTGTGCCGGGGCTACAGGGCCGCGCATTTGCTGCGGTGGAAACCTCATTCCTCCACAGCTTTGAAGCCAAGAAGCAAGGCACCGCCTGCCGCTACAACCGCGATGGGCGGGTGGCGTTACGCTCTGAGGTGATCT
The DNA here is from genome assembly GCA_038745295.1 of Pseudomonadota bacterium. Lineage (GTDB taxonomy): Bacteria > Pseudomonadota > Alphaproteobacteria > Rhizobiales > Amorphaceae > Acuticoccus. Next base: position 16,622 of record JBCDLN010000030.1, read on the forward strand.
TGCCCGAGTGGCGCCAGCGGGACCGCGCAGCCCCCGACGTGCGCGAGATTTGGGACATTTATAGCGACTACGCGGTGATCCACGAGAATGGGCACATCAAGATCAGCCAAAAGTACGCCAAAATCCTAGAGCAGACATATCGGCGCCTGAGCGCGCCCGACTGCGAAGCGCTGGAGGCGTCTTTGCTCAGCGAGGCCGATCAGATTTTTGGGCGGCATAGCGCAGAGCAGCGCCTTTTTGATGAGACGGACCTCCCCCGGTTTCAACGCTATTTGCGCAGCCGCGGGTTCGCATTCGGGACATAGGCCGCCCACATTTCATGCAGCGGACCGGCTCGGGAGCGCCTCTTCTGCCAACCGCAACCGATCGGCCCAAGCCGGACCAGCACTTTGCCCCGCGCAACCCCCTCATCCGCACGCCAGCGCTCTGGCGATGGAAGAACACGCCCGCTATGAGTGGCGCCCCTAGATTTGATTGGCCGTCCCGATGAAGTTCACACTCTCTTGGCTTAAGGACCACCTTGCCACCGACGCCTCGCTCGACGCCATCGTTGAGCGGCTGACGACAATCGGACTTGAGGTGGAGGCGGTGGAGGACCGGGCCGCCGCACTTTCCCCGTTTGTGATTGCTCGGGTGCGGGAGGCCAAGCAGCATCCCAACGCTGACAGGCTCAAGGTGCTAACGGTGGATGCGGGCGGCGATAGCATCCAGGTCATCTGCGGGGCGCCCAATGCGCGCGAGGGGCTGGTGGGTGTGTTTGCCGCGCCAGGCGCACACATTCCAGGGACGGGCATCAACCTTGAAGTGGGCACCATCCGGGGCGTTGAAAGCCGCGGAATGATGCTCTCAGAGCGCGAGATGGGACTGTCGGATGAGCACGACGGCATCGTTGAGCTTCCCGCGGATGCCCCCATCGGCACCAGCTACGTCAGCTGGGCCGACCTTGCCGATCCCGTCATCGAAGTGGGGGTGACGCCCAACCGTGGTGACTGCTTTGGCGTGCGCGGGATTGCGCGCGATCTTGCCGCAACGGGCATTGGGACTTTGAAGCCGCTCACAATCCCTCAGCCGGTTGTATCGCCCGATGTGGTCACCCCGACGGTGACACTTTCTTTTGGCGATGGTCCTTCGCTGTGCTCCGCCTTCGGGCTTTGTCTTATCGAAGGGGTCGAAAACGGCCCCTCACCCAGCTGGATGACGAAGCGGCTCACCGCCATTGGCCTGCGCCCCATCAATAGGCTCGTCGACGTCACCAACTATGTGAGCTACGACTTGGGTCGCCCCCTTCACGTGTTTGATGCGGACCGTGTGTCGGGCGACATTGTCGTGCGCAACGCCCGCGATGGCGAAGAGGTGTTGGCGCTCGATGGTAAGACGTACACGCTCAATCCGTCCATGTGCGTCATCGCTGATGACAATGGCGTGGAATCCCTTGCCGGAGTGATGGGCGGTGAAGCGTCAGGCTGTCACGATGGCACCACCCGCGTTCTGGTGGAATCGGCGCTTTGGGAGCCCATCAACATTGCCCGAACGGGCCGTGCCCTTGGCATCCACTCCGACGCCCGCCATCGGTTTGAGCGCGGCGTTGACCCCGCCTTCACCCTGCCGGGCCTTGATCATGCCACCGCGCTGATCCTGTCGCTCTGCGGCGGGCGGGCCGGCAACGTCACCCTTGCCGGCGACATTGCGGACAACACCCGCACCATTCAATTCCCGCCCCAAGAGGTGAAGCGGCTCTCCAACCTTGATGTTGCCGACGATACATCGGCGACCGTCCTCACGGCGCTTGGCTTTGAGGTGGACCGCTCAGCAAGCCCCTGGGCGGTCAAAACACCGCCGTGGCGAGGCGACGTGGAAGGTAAGGCCGACCTTGTGGAGGAGGTGGTGCGCATCATCGGGATCGATGACGTGCCGCCGACCCCGCTGGAGCGGCTGAGCCCCGTTGCGCAGAAAATCCTGACGGTGCGCCAATCGCGCGTCGCCACAGCGCGGCGCGCCCTTGCTGCCCGCGGCATGGTGGAGGCGGTCACCTGGTCGTTCATCTCCCATAACGATGCGGTGGCGTTCGGCGGCGGCGACCCATCCGTGCGGCTCGATAACCCTATCGCAGAGGCCCTTTCCGACATGCGGCCGAGCCTGTTGCCGGGTCTCATTCACGCGGTGGTGCGCAACGTCAACCGCGGGCATCCCAATGTGGCCCTCTTTGAGGTGGGACAGGTGTTTGGCGGCGATGAGCCGTCAGACCAGACGACCTCGGCAGCGGGCCTTCGGCAGGGCAAGAGTTCGCCAAGCCGCCCGGGCCGGCACTGGTCCCACAATGGCGGTGCGGCTGACCTTTATGATGTGAAGGCCGACCTTCTTGCTGTGCTTGAGTCTATCGGCGGTCCGGCGGCACGGGCTGAGCCCACCCGCGATGCGCCCGCCTACTACCACCCTGGCCGGTCAGGGGTGTTGCGGCTTGGGCCCAAGGTGCTTGCAACATTCGGCGAACTCCACCCAGCCGTGCTGATGGCCATGGACGCACCGGAACGGTTGGTGGCGTTCGAACTCACCCTTGAAGCGGTGCCGGAGCCCCGGCGCAAAACAACGCGCAAGCCCGCCTTCCATGCGTCGGACCTCATGCCCGTGCGGCGCGACTTTGCGTTTGTGGTGCCCGAAGCGGTGGACGCACGCGCCATCACCAAAGCCGCGCTCGGGGCGCGCAAGGACTTGGTGAGCGACGCTGCTGTGTTTGATGTCTATCGCGGCACCGGGTTGGCAGACGGGCACAAGTCAGTCGCCATCGAAGTCACATTGCAGCCAACGGACAAGACCCTCACCGATCGCGACATTGAAGGGGTGGCCGATGCCATTGTTGCTGCGGTGACGAAGGCCACCGGTGCGACGCTGAGGGGTTAGGGCCGACCCACCACCCCGCTTGCCCGGCGGCGATGGTCTCGCTACGACAGATAAGGCAGTGGCAGCGCAACCCGGCGCCGCCGGTGCCAGCAGTGACATAAAGGCGCTTCCATGGGATCGATCCTAGAGCTTATCCTCACCGTCATCAGGATCTACACTTGGATCGTGATTGCCTCGGCAATCTTCTCCTGGCTCTACGCGTTTAATGTGGTGAACACGCGCAACCAGTTCATCGGCGCCATCGGCAATGCCCTTTACCGTTTGACTGAGCCGGCACTGCGCCCCATCCGGCGCTTTTTGCCGGATTTGGGCGGGCTCGACCTCTCGCCATTGGTACTGCTCTTGGGCCTTTACTTCCTGCAGATCCTGATCGTGCGCAACTTTGCCGCTCTCGCCGGATAGTTTACTCAACCCCCGCGCCGCAGGATCATCCACGGTGCGGTCTCTTGGGCCGAGAATGCCTCAAGCGTCGATGGTGTCGAGAAGCATGACCGCAAAGTAGCGGTCTTTATCGGTCCACGTCTTGAGGGGGACAAGTTCGGCCTTTTTCGCAAAGCTTGCAAACCGGTCCACGGTGTATTTGCGGCTGTCTTCGGTGTGGATCGTTTCACCCGCCTCAAACGATATGGTGGTGCCAGCAACACTCACCGAATGGGCTTCTTGCGCCACCAGTTGCATCACCACGGCGGACTTTTCGTCCTCATAGTCGGCGCGGAACTCAAAAAGATCGAGGTCGAACGTGCCGCCCAGCTCGCGGTTGATGCGCTGCAGGACGTTCTTGGTGAACGCAGCGGTGACCCCTGCGGGATCGTCATAAGCTTCTTCAAGCACGTGCCGGTCTTTGACGAGGTCAAACCCGATCAGGAACCGCTTGGCCCCCGTGGCGCGCCTCAAGTTGCGCAGGAAGCCGACAGCGGCACTTTCGGTCATGTTGCCCACTGTCGAGCCTGGAAAAAAGATGACGGCGTTGTCGGGCTGATCGATCTTGAACGGGCTGAAAAAGTCCGTGGCGATCCCGCGCACGGTGAGGTCGGGGTAAAGGGCGGACAGCTCTTTGGCCACAGCATCGAGCTGGTCGCTTGCAATGTCGATGGGAACGTAGGCGTCCGCCCGCGCGCCCAAGGCTTCAATGAGCGGGCGCACTTTGATGGCTTCGCCGCTTCCCGGCTCAATGATCGTC
>JBCDLN010000031.1:0-20685 GCA_038745295.1 Pseudomonadota bacterium
AGACCATGGCGCTTGCGCAAAGCCAACAGGTGATCCCGTGCAACAGGTGAACGTTTCAGAGGCTGGCTCGGAAGAGCGGCAGGTTCGCAACTTCAACATCAATTTCGGCCCCCAGCATCCTGCGGCCCACGGGGTTCTGCGGCTGGTGCTCGAGCTTGATGGAGAGGTGGTCACCCGGGTCGACCCGCACATCGGCCTCCTTCATCGGGGAACCGAAAAGCTCATCGAGCATAAAACCTACGTCCAAGCCGTGCCGTACTTCGACCGGCTGGACTATGTGGCCCCGATGAACCAGGAGCACGCGTTTGCGCTGGCCACGGAAAAGCTGCTCGGGATCAACATCCCAAAACGGGCTCAGCTCATCCGGGTGCTTTATTGCGAGATCGGTAGGCTTTTGTCGCACCTTCTCAACATCACCACCCAAGCTCTTGATGTGGGGGCGCTCACCCCGCCGCTATGGGGTTTTGAAGAGCGCGAAAAGCTCATGATGTTTTATGAGCGGGCCTGCGGTGCAAGGCTCCACGCCAACTACTTCCGGCCAGGCGGCGTGCATCAGGACTTGCCGGACGATCTTATCGACGACATCGAAGCGTTCTGCGATCCCTTCCTCAAAGTGGTGGACGATCTCGACACCCTCATTACCGAAAACCGCATCTTCAAACAGCGCAACGTCGATATTGGCGTTGTGACACTCGACGAGTGCTGGGCCTGGGGCTTTTCCGGCGTGATGGTGCGCGGGTCCGGTGCGCCGTGGGATCTGCGCAAATCCCAGCCTTATGAGTGCTACGAGGAATTCGAGTTCCAAGTGCCCATCGGCAAGAATGGTGACTGCTACGACCGCTATCTCATCCGCATGGAAGAGATGCGTCAGTCAGTCTCCATCATGCGCCAAGCCATTGAAAAACTCAGAATCACCAAAGGGCCGGTCCACACCTCAGACGGCAAAGTGGCGCCGCCCAAGCGCGGAGAGATGAAGCGCTCGATGGAAGCGCTCATCCACCACTTCAAGCTCTACACCGAGGGCTTCCATGTGCCCGAGGGTGAGGTCTACTGCGCCGTCGAAGCCCCTAAGGGCGAGTTCGGCGTCTACCTGGTGGCGGACGGGACCAACAAACCCTACAGGTGCAAAATCAAAGCGCCCGGGTTTGCCCATCTTCAAGCCATGGACACCATTTGCGAGGGTCACATGCTTGCCGATGTGGCCGCCATTTTGGGCTCCCTCGACATTGTCTTCGGCGAGGTCGATCGGTAGGCGCCACACGCGCAAAGAGTGCTTTTGCAGTCTGGCGCCGCCGCCGGCATCGCGGCCGGTTGGTTCGGCGCCAGCGGGACAATCAGGACGAGGGCGGCGAACCCGCCCAATAGCTTTGGAGCGAGACCATGGCGGTACGGCGCCTTGCCGCGGAGCAGCCGGATGATTTTACGTTCACGCGGGAGAACCTCGCTTGGGCAAAAAACAAAGTGAAGGACTATCCGGAGGGTCGCCAGGCCAGCGCGGTCATCCCGATTTTGTGGAAGGCGCAAGAGCAGAACGCGGGCTGGCTGCCAGAGCCCGCCATCAGGCTTGTGGCCGACATGCTGGAGATGCCGTACATCCGCGTCTTTGAGATCGCCACGTTTTACACAATGTTTCAGCTCCAACCCGTGGGGACCGTGGCGCATGTGAATGTGTGCGGCACAACACCGTGCATGCTTCGCGGCGCACCTGAGATTGTCGACATTTGTAAAAAGCGCATCGCCCCGCAGCCCTTCCAGCGCTCCGCCGACGGCAAGTTTACCTGGGAAGAGGTTGAGTGCGCGGGCGCATGCGTGAACGCGCCCATGGTCCAAATCGGCGCAGACACCTACGAAGACCTGACGCCTGAAACCTTCAATGCCCTCCTCGACGCGTTGGAGGCGGGCGAACCCACAAGCCCTGGTCCCCAATCCGCCCGCAAGGCGTCCGAGCCCATCACCGGCGTCTCCTCGCTCGACCCGGACGCCAAGCGCAACATCGAAGCCAAGCTAAAACGGCTGAAGCCAGAACCTGCCGCCAAGCCGGCCAAGCCCGCAAACGCGGCCAAGCCGGCATCAACTGCAAAGCAGACGGCCGCAGCGAAGCCGGCAGCGGCCCAGGAGCCAGCTGCCGCACCGGCCAGCGCATCTCAAAAAGTGGCTGAGAAAAAGCCCCGCAAGTCCCCGTCAGTGAAGGCCGCTGAGGTGGACCTTGCCGCGGTCGCACGCGCCGATGGTGAAGGGACCCGTCCACCTGAAGCAGAGGCTGCCGCACGCGCTGCGGCCGACAACCTTCAGGAGCTCACAGGGATCGGGCCGGTAATGCATGGCCGGCTTCACGCTCTGGGTATTTTTACCTTTGCCCAAATTGCTCAGTGGGATGACACGCACACCAAATGGGTGAGCGCCTACGTGGGGCCAAAGGGCCTCATTGACGCTGCAAGCTGGGTCGAGCAAGCCAAAGCCATCGTCAATCAAAAACCCTAGCGCGTCCCATGCAAGCGCTTCAGCCCAGACGCAGGTCGGACAGGATTAATCGGCATGCTTGAAGACAAGGATCGGATCTTCACCAACCTTTACGGCTTCCACGATTGGTCGCTGAAAGGCGCCCGTTCGCGGGGCCAATGGTCGGATACGAAATCCTTTATCGATCAAGGTCGCGACCATATCATCGAGCAGTTGAAGGGCTCGGGCCTCAGGGGCCGTGGTGGAGCGGGCTTTCCCACCGGCCTCAAAATGAGCTTCATGCCCAAAGGCAGCGAGGGCCGTCCCCATTATCTGGTGGTGAATGCGGACGAATCCGAGCCTGGAACCTGCAAAGACCGCGAGATTTTGCGCCACGACCCTCAGCTTCTGTTGGAGGGGTGTCTGCTTGCCGGACGGGCCATGGATGCCCATGCCTGCTACATTTATGTGCGCGGCGAATACATCAAAGAGCGCGAGCACCTGGAACAAGCCGTCGCCGAGGCCTACGAGGCCAAACTCATCGGCAAAGACAACATCCACGGCTGGGACTACGATATCTACGTCCACCACGGCGCAGGCGCTTACATCTGCGGTGAAGAGACCGCGCTCCTGGAAAGCCTTGAGGGCAAAAAGGGGATGCCCCGGCTGAAGCCCCCGTTTCCCGCCAACATGGGACTCTACGGTGCCCCCACCACCGTCAACAATGTGGAGACCATCGCCGTCATCCCAGAGATTTTGCGACGGGGTGCCCAATGGTTCGCAGCGCTCGGCCGGCCAAACAATACGGGCACGAAGCTCTTTTGCATCTCAGGCCATGTGGAAGAGCCCTGCACGGTCGAAGAAGAGATGGGCATCACCTTCCGCGAACTTGTGGAAAAACACTGCGGCGGCGTGCGCGGCGGATGGGACAATCTACTCGCCGTCATCCCGGGGGGATCGTCCGTGCCGCTCATCCCCCACTGGGAATGCGATGAGCTGTTCATGGATTTTGACACGCTGCGGGACAAAAAGTCGGGGCTTGGGACGGCTGCTGTGATCGTGATGGATCAGTCCACTGACATTGTGAAAGCCATCAGCCGCCTGTCATATTTTTATAAGCACGAGAGTTGCGGCCAATGCACACCGTGCCGCGAGGGGACGGGTTGGATGTGGCGTGTCATGGAGCGCTTGGTGGATGGGCGCGCCGAAAAGCGCGAGATCGATGCGCTCTTAGAGGTCACAAAACAGGTGGAAGGCCATACCATCTGCGCCCTCGGAGACGCGGCGGCCTGGCCAATTCAAGGCCTTATCCGCCATTTCCGGCCCGAGATCGAACGGCGCATTGAGACGCGCCTTGTGGCGGCGGAGTAAAGGGCAACTCAGGGTCATCCGTGCCCATCACCCGCGACCAGGGTCGTCATCGGTCTTCCGCTTGAAGCCGTGCGGACGCGCGGTGCAAATGGCCGGGGCGCGGGCGCGGTTTTAAGCGGGTTCTAGAATTGCCCTGCCGCATGAGATGGCCCGTAAAGCCGTGACTGAGACGGCAAGGTGTCCACCAGGATAAGCGCATACCATGGGTTGTGCGGCAATCCGGGCCTTAAGGGAAAACCCCTTGGACGCAGTGCAGAATTTTTATAAGACCAATTGTGCGGAGCTGGGGCGCCGCCGGAGGTTGGGGTGGAGGTCGCAAAGATGACAAAATTGATCATCGACGGCGCGGAGCTTGAAGTGCCGGACCACTACACACTCCTGCAAGCATGCGAGGCAGCGGGAGCGGAGATCCCCCGGTTTTGCTTCCATGAACGTCTCTCCATCGCCGGAAACTGCCGCATGTGCCTGGTTCAGGTCATTGGTGGCCCGCCAAAGCCAGTGGCAAGCTGTGCCATGGGCGTGCGTGACCTGCGGCCTGGGCGTGATGGTTCCCCCCCACAAGTCTCCACCCGATCAGACTTTGTGAAAAAGGCGCGTGAGGGGGTGATGGAGTTCCTCCTCATCAACCACCCTTTAGACTGTCCCATCTGCGACCAAGGCGGCGAGTGCGACCTTCAAGACCAAGCCATGGCCTACGGGGTCTCGGGCTCGCGCTTTTCTGAGAATAAGCGCGCCGTCGAAGACAAGCACATCGGCCCCCTCGTCAAAACCATCATGAACCGGTGTATCCACTGCACCCGCTGTGTCCGCTTTGTGACGGAAGTGGCGGGTGTTCCAGACCTTGGCTCCATCGGCCGCGGCGAGGACATGGAGATCACCACTTACCTTGAAGGGGCCATGGGCTCTGAGCTTCAAGGCAATGTCATCGACCTTTGCCCCGTCGGCGCCCTCACCTCCAAACCCTACGCGTTTCAGGCCCGCCCTTGGGAACTCACCAAAACCGAAAGCATCGATGTGATGGATGCGGTGGGCTCCAACATTCGTGTGGATGTGCGCGGGCGCGAAGTGATGCGCATCATGCCGCGCCTTAACGAAGCGGTGAACGAAGAGTGGATCTCCGACAAGTCGAGGTTCATTTGGGACGGGCTGCGCACCCAGCGGCTCGACAGGCCCTATGTGCGCCACAACGGTCGCCTCCAGCCCGCAAGCTGGGGGGAAGCGTTCGCGGCGATCCGCGCCAAAGTTGATAAAACAGCCCCTGAAAAGATGGCTGCCATAGGCGGCGATCTGGCCACAGCAGAAGAGCTTTTCGCCTTCAAAGAGCTGATGTACCGCCTCCATGTGGCCTCAGTGGATTGCCGCCAAGACGGTGCAGCACTCGACCCCGACCTTGGCCGCGCGTCCTATATCTTCAATCCCACCATTGCCGGGATCGATCAGTCAGACGCCATTTTGGTCGTGGGCGCTAACCCGCGCTGGGATGCTGCCATTCTCAACGCGCGGATCCGCCAGGCCACCGTTCATCGCGGCACCAAAGTCGGTCTCATCGGCGAGCGGGTGGACCTCACCTACCCCGTAAGCCACCTGGGCCGCAGCGCAAGCTCCTTGTCCGACCTCGGCGCGTTTGGCGATGTTCTGACCAAGGCTGAACGTCCCATTGTGATGGTCGGGGCCGCCGCCCTCAACGCCTCAACGCCGGAAGCGATCTTGGCGCGCGCTGCGCAGATTGCTCTTGACGTGGGCGCGGTGAAGGACGGGTGGAACGGGTTCGGCGTCCTCCACACCGCAGCCTCGCGGGTCGGCGGGCTTGATGTGGGGTGCATTCCAGAGCGTGGTGGCATGGCGGCGCCCCAAATTCTCCAAAGCGCCAAGTCAGGGGCGCTGGACCTCGTATTCCTCCTTGGAGCTGACGAGTTTGAGCCAAGCGCCCTCAGTGCGCCGTTCGTCGTCTACATCGGCAGCCATGGTGACGCTGGCGCCCAATGCGCTGACGTCATCCTCCCCGGCGCCGCCTACACCGAAAAGAGTGGCACCATCGTCAATCTCGAGGGGCGGCCCCAACGGCTGTCGCGCGCTGCGTTCGCTCCAGGGGATGCGCGGGAAGACTGGGCCATCCTGAGGGCCCTTTCGGCAGAGTTGAAGCGCACACTCCCGTTCGACAGCCTTGCAGCACTCAACCAAGGGATGGTGAAGCGGGCGCCTTGGCTCGGCGCGGTGAATGAGGTGACCGCTGCAGATCCTGGCGCCATTGAAAGGCTTGCTCAGCGCGCGGGCGACATGAGCGATGCGCCGTTGATCAACCCAATCGACCGGTTCCACCTCACCAACCCGGTCGCGCGCGCATCGGCGGTCATGGCGGAGTGCGCAAAGCTTTTTGAAGGGGCAGGCCATGTCGCCGAAGCTGCCGAGTAGTGCCGGTCGCCCATCGCAGGCGGGGAGGGGAGGTGCATTTCCCGTCCCATACAACGCGTCTACCGTCGGCCGCGCTAAGGTCGCTAGAGCCCAGCGGGTGAGGACACATCATGGCTGACTTTTGGAGCAATTTTCTCGCCCCCGGCCTGCTGATGACGCTGCAAAGCGTCCTGTTCTTGGTGATCTTGCTGGTTTTGATCGCCTACGTGCTCTTGGCGGACCGCAAAATTTGGGCGGCCGTGCAGCTGCGCCGCGGCCCGAATGTTGTGGGCGCGTTTGGCCTCCTCCAGTCCTTCGCTGACCTTGCAAAGTTTGCCTTCAAGGAGCCGGTCATCCCTGCGGGCGCCGACCGCACGGTGTTCTTGCTTGCTCCATTTGTGACCGCTGTTTTAGCGTTTTCAGCCTGGGCAGTCATGCCGGTCGCACCAGGCTGGGTCATTGCCGACATCAACCTTGGCATTCTTTACGTGTTCGCCATCTCATCCTTGGGTGTCTACGGCGTGATCATGGGGGGATGGGCCTCCAACTCCAAGTATCCGTTCTTGGGCGCACTGCGTTCATCGGCCCAGATGATCTCCTACGAAGTCTCCATTGGCTTCGTCATCATAACCGTCTTGTTGTGCGTGGGATCTTTGAACATCACGACCGTGGTTATCTCCCAGTCCAGTGGGCTTGCCACGATGCTCGGGGTGCCTTGGCTGTCATTCCTCAATTGGTATTGGCTGCCGCTCTTCCCCATGTTCATCATCTTCTTTGTGTCAGCACTGGCTGAGACCAACCGCCCGCCGTTTGATCTGCCTGAAGCTGAGTCAGAACTCGTCGCCGGGTTCATGGTCGAGTACGCATCAATACCCTACATGATGTTTATGCTGGGCGAGTACGTGGCCATTGCCATGATGTGCGCCCTCACAACCGTGCTCTTCCTGGGGGGCTGGCTTCCGCCGCTCGATATTCCACCCTTCACGTGGGTGCCGGGGGTGATCTGGTTCGCGCTCAAGTGCTTCTTGGTGTTCTTTATGTTTGCGATGGTGAAATCCATCGTCCCCCGGTACCGCTACGACCAGCTTATGCGGCTTGGTTGGAAGGTGTTTCTGCCGGCCTCGCTGGCGGTCGTCGTTGTGGTGGCCTTTGTGCTGAAGCTGACGGATTGGCGGTTTGACCCGCAGTCCGTAGCGCTGGTCGGCTAACCAGCTGGACCGAAAGGGTCAACCTGGAACATGTGTGTTGTTGAAGCATTGTCGTCTGGGGAAGGTCCGACCGCGCGCGGTCGGACCGGCGACGCTGCTTTGAGAGGAGGATGACATGGCAGCCCTTCAAGGCACCGCAAAGTCGCTGTTCCTGACAGAGTTTGTGTCAGCGTTCATCTTGGGGATGCGATACTTCTTCAAGCCCAAGGCGACGGTGAACTATCCGTTTGAAAAGAACCCCATTTCGCCGCGCTTTCGCGGTGAGCACGCCCTACGCCGCTATCCCAACGGGGAAGAACGCTGCATTGCATGCAAACTGTGCGAAGCCATCTGCCCAGCACAAGCCATCACCATCGAAGCAGGTCCCCGCCGCAACGATGGCACCCGCAGAACCACCCGGTACGACATCGACATGGTGAAGTGCATCTACTGCGGCCTGTGCCAAGAAGCCTGCCCCGTCGACGCGATTGTGGAAGGCCCAAACTTTGAGTTTGCCACCGAAACCCGCGAAGAACTCCTCTACGACAAGGACAAACTCCTCGCCAATGGTGACCGTTGGGAAGAAGCCATCGCCGCCAATATCGCCGCCGACGCCCCTTATCGCTGATCCACCTGCCACCTCGCCGCAAGGCTGACGCAAGCACCCACGGTGCAAGCTACTCCCGCGGCGGCATGGTCGGCTGGGAGGTCCTATGGGGCGGTTTGGAATGGTGCTTCTGGCGCTGGCGAGCGCAGTGTTCGTCCCCGCGGAGGCCACAGCCTACGATCCCTGCTACAATTTTGACGGGTCCACTGTGCGGGTCATCGACAGGGGCGGCCGGTTCAGCATCACCTTCGATGAACCGAGCGAGGATCTTCAAGCCGCTGGCGTCAGGCCGGGAAGTGTCCTTGTTTTTGGCACCTCCAGCAATGGTGCCCTTTACGGAACAGCACGCCACTACGCGCAAGGATGCGTTGGCCGCCCAGACCAGTACGTTGTCACCGGCGGTTACCAGCAGGACTATTCCATCATCCTCAATGGCGTTCGGGATGTGCGCGACGAGTGCCGCGCCACCGGAAGCACGGTCGCCGACGAACTGAGCTTCAGTTTCTTGGGTCCCTGCCGCTAACGGTCCGCACGGGCGTCTGAGCGGTTTCGTCATTGCGCGCAGTCTCTGAGCCGGCGCCTCTGTGCCAAAGCCCTTGAGCCCAAGCCTGTCGCCAGAAGCCTTCAGTCAGAAGTCTTCCCCAAAGACCTAGAGGCCGCGTTTTGGTTTCTGGCAGCCGTGAGGTCGACCCTCCCCAATAAGCGGCAAGCCGCGCACCAAGTGTCCCGACCGTGAACGTGGCGAGCGCTATAGGGATCATGCCCAAACTGAAACTTTTGCGCCCACGCGCGATGCTGCCGACCGAACTCTGACCCACCAGTCAGGCACAAAGAACGCCCAAAAGAAGCGCGTCTCGTCGCAAGGTCGGCTCCCGATCCAACCCACTCATCTGACCGAGAAAACCTGCCTGCGCCTCAAACGTGTGAGCGCCCTCCCTCGGCCCCCATGCGGCGCATCATGCGCTAGGCGGCCAGCATCTCCTTGGCGAGCTTGGTGACGGCCACGTTGTCGACCTTGCCTGTGCCGAGCACGGGCACAGCCTCCACCGTCAGCACCTTGTCCGGCAGATATCGTTCCGGAAGACCAAGCGTGCCAAGGGCGGCGCGTAAGGCATCTTGATCGGGCGACGCCTCTTCGGTGAGCAAAACAATCGACTCCCCACGGCGTTCCCCCGGCACCACCGTGGCCGCATGGAGCGCCCCCGGCCACGCCGCCCCCGCCAGCTGCTCCACCAGTGTCAGCGAGGTTAGCTCACCACCAATCTTGGCAAAGCGTTTCAAACGACCGCGGATGGAGAGAAAGCCATCCTCATAGGCCACAACGTCGCCCGTATCGTGCCAGCCATCCTCGGGGGGCACCACGCGACCTGTTTGGGCGTCAATATAGCCCGCCATCACATTGGGCCCGCGCACCAGGAGCCGGCGTCCGTCGTCGAGCCCTTCCACGTGAACAAGGCGCAACTCGATCCCCGGAAGAGGCCGCCCCACGGTTCCATCGCGGTTATCATCGGGGTGGTTGGATGCCAAAACCGGGCTGGTCTCAGTCACGCCGTAGCCTTCCAGAACGGCGAATGAAAATCGCTCTGCCACCAGCTCGCGCGTCTCTGAGCGAACCCGTTCAGCCCCGCATACCGCGATTAGAAGGGTGGACAAGCTGTCCGCATCACCCGCCCGGGCGTATTGGCGCAAAAACGTATCGGTCGCCAGGAGCACATTGGCGCCGGTATCTTTGATGCGCTGGGCCACCTCTTTAGCGCGCAGCGGGGAGGGGTGGAGCACCAGTTTGCGCCCCAGCACCAACGGCAAGATCATTCCTGGGCCGAGCCCGTAGGAGTGAAACACCGGCAAAGGATTGAAGAAGACCTTTGCCCGCTCAATGGGAAGCGATTCGGTGACCTGCACGCAGTTGGCCAGAAAGTTTCTATGGCTGAGCGCAACGCCTTTAGGGTCGCCCTCTGAGCCTGATGTGAACACAATGGCCGCAGTTTGATCCGGCGCCGGTTTCGGGAACAGCTTCAGCGGCCGCGCCAGCACGGCAAAGAGCTTGTCCCGCCACCCCACTTTGGTGCGCAGCGCTTCAAGCGCAAGCACGGGCGCAACGGTCCTGAGGGCGTCGGCGATGGGCTCAAGCTTTGCTACGGCCAAAAACCGATCGGCCGTGAGCACCGCGCTAATATTGGCCACCTTCATTGCCGCCAGAAGTGGCCCGCGCCCTGCGGTGAAGTTGAGCATCGCAGGTGTCTTTCCCGCCGCATGCACAGCATAAAACGCAACCACACTGCCCACACTCGAAGGCAGAAAGATCCCCACCACATCGCCAGGGATCTCACGCTTGATCACGCGCGAAAATGCCGCCACCGCCCGCAACAGGTCCTCATAGCTGAGGATCCTCTTGTCGCCATCTTCCACGGCGATCTGTGCCCCGCCGTGGGTGACCCGCGCCTCAATCAGCGCCGAAAGCACATCACTGCTCGCGCGGGCGGCGATTTCTTGGGCAGACGGACCATCGGACCGCGCCGGAATATCGATGATGTCGCCCGATGGAGGCGCGGCGCTCATGCGCGGAACTCGGTTTTGTCGGTCCCCTCGTAAAGCGCGGACACTTGCGCATCCATTGATGCCTGATGCGCATCCTTGGCGGCCTGATCAAGGTCGGCAACCGGCCGGCGCTCATGGACAAAGTGGCCGTAGCGGTCCTCCCCTCGCACGAGGGTGGCAAAGTCTCGGGTTTTGGTCTGGGCAAGACGGGTGGGGATATAGCGCAGCGCAAACCCGATCCGCCGGTCGCTGGTCCGGTTCGGCTTGGAGCCGTGGACGAGCAACACATGGTGCAGGCTCATCTCGCCCGCGCGGAGCGGCACGTCCACCCCCTCATCACCGGGCACATCAACGTTGATCTCTTGTCCGCGGGAGAGGAGGTTGTCGCCGGCGAAGGTGTCGCGATGGGGAATCTGAAGCTTTTTGTGGCTGCCCGGCCAAAACCGCATGGCACCTGCTTCAACCGGCGCATCTGCAAGTGCCACCCAGGCTGTCACAACATCAGAGCCATCAAGCCCCCAGTAGGTGGCATCCTGGTGCCAGGACACGAACGCGCTGGTGTGCGGTTCTTTGATGAAAAAGGACGAGCCCCACAGCATGATGTCGGGCCCGAGAAGCGCCTCCACTGCATCCAAGATCTCTGGCCTGTGCGCGATCTCGCTGGCCCAGGTAAAAAGAAGATGGGTCTTGTGGCGCAGATTGCCGGCGATGGGCCCGCCGGTTTTTGCTTCGTATGCCTCCAATGCGGCGCGATAGTGGGCCGCGTCTTGCGCATCCATCACCCGAACTGGGAAGAGGTATCCGCTCTCTTTATAGCGAGCGACGTCCTCCGGGCTGAGACCCATGGTGCTTCCTCCGTCAAGATGCGCGTGTCTGTTCTGCCCACACTCTACGGCAACCCCCAGCTGTGTCCACATGGAGCGATTGAGCGCGCAACCCGCTGCACGCCGCGGGCCGCCCCATCAGACCACTTCAGACCACTGAGCGCGCAGCCAAGGGGGCGGCGGCGAGAGCGCTTAGCGCCAGTGCTCAGCAATCCATGGGGTTGGTCGCACCTTTTTGCGCAGACGCTTGTACCACTTCTTCTCCGGCCAAATGCCGTCGCGGGCATGGTCTGGATTTGGCCGGCCGGTGAAGCACACCACCTTGGCATCGGCTGGAAGCGGGGCTGTGCGCACAAAGTTGAGCGGGAAGGGCGGCAACAACGAGTGCTTGAAGCTGGCGCACCACGGCTCGGGCCAATAGACCATGCTGCTGATGGTGCGGGACTTGAACGTTTGTTCGTTCCGAAACCCTTCAATGGTCCCGACAGGGTCGGCCATGTAAGCGTCAAACACCTCAGTGTGCGCGCCAACTTTAAGGCGATAGACGCTCGTGTTGCCGATCCCGAGCCCCCGCTGGGTCCAATTCTCAATGACGCAGAAAGTGGCGCTCGGCTGGAAGTCAAAAAAGTCATCGATGGAGGATGTGATCACCACATCCAAATCGAGGAACAGAAAGTCGCCGGAAAGGCCGCCCACATCGGCTTGGAGCAAAGAGATTTTCCGCCAACCCGTCGTGGCATAACGCTCAGGCATGTCGATGGCGGGCAGCGGTTGCGCTTCAATCTGCGGGTCAAGATCGGTGGGATCATCGGTGAAGCAGACCAGGCGCACCGGGCGGCTCGTGTTGCGGGACACCATGGACAGCAAAATGTTGACGTACTCGGCCCCGTAAGCGGTGCCCCACTTCATGCAGACAATAGTGTGCGGTGTTTGGGGCATGGGAAGGGTCACTGACTTTAAGGTGGAAGGCGCCACGCTGGTTCCGCACCCACCCAACAACTGCCACCAGAGCTGTCAAGTCGGTGGGGGAGCGCCGTGTATTCTCCCCGGGCCACGATGAGGTTACCAAGAGAACGCAACACGATCATTTGAAGATGAGCCATGTCCGTGTTGCCGCCCAGTCGCTCAAGTGAGGCCAGGAGCACTTATGATCGTTGTCCTAAACTAAAATACGGCTGAAGTAAGGCGATTTCTGGTCCCGGCCGGTTTGATGTGCGCCTTAGCGGACGGCATAGGGCGTGGTTTGGCCTTGGTATCGTTGTGGGTTTTGAGGGGGATGTTCCGGGCCGGTGGTGGGCGGCGGCTGCCGCCAAACCAAACCGCACCAGTTGTCAGACAATTGCGATCTTCGTTTTATCTTGGCAAATGGGCTGATTCGAAGCGCTGTAAATATCCAAATCTTCGCACAAAGTTGTCAACACAGCGCGACATTTGGCGTATGCTTAACCGCGTATCTTAATCTCGCGCTGATGCGGCGGCCATGTCCTGCATCAAGATGAGGGCTGCCTGCTTTCTGTCGTCACTCAACACTCCAAAATAGGCGACCAGCTGTATCGCCGATGGGTCAAGATTAATTCCTTCGACGAGATAGCTCACCGAAGTATCCAGTACAGATGCAAGCTTCGCAAGATTGTCGATACGTGGAGTCGCGCTCTTCTGTTCCAATATTTGCGTGAGGTATGCTGGGTTTAGTCCGGCCTCACTACAGACTTGTGAGCGTGTCTTTCCACTTTTTTTCAACTGTTCTCGCAGCCGCACTCTCCAGTCGTCCATCCCGAGTCCTGTCTTCTGTATCCAAAGCCCACCGTTGCCTTTGTATTACGCGACGACAACGACGAGCGCACCATAGTCAGGCGGTGTTCTAAATGGAACGCCATTGCGCGCAAATACAGCAAAAAGAACGTATTTTAGTCGATTGACGGTTTTTTCCGCTGGAAAGAAGTGGCTCTGAACACGAGCGCGGGAGAATGCGTGCGCCCGGCTCTTGGTGTTATGTTCTATGCGACCGGTTCGTTAAGTTACGCTTACAAAGTGATAAGCCTCCTACCGAAGATTTTCAATGCGTTTCAAAACGCGAAAGAAAAGACCAACAGCGTTCGCCACACACTGACGCTTAATGTTCGCTCAGTTGACGATCCCATGGAATTTTTCAACACCGGCGTGAACGCTGTGACGACGTCGTCCCATCAGATTGACCAATCTCACCAACAAGGACTATGCGTAACACCCTGATTGGCGTGCGTAATTTTCCCGTCCAAGCCCGGCCGTGGCGGCCTGATACGCACCAAGGAGCGACCCCATGATCCCCCGCTATTCCCGTGGAGAGATGGCGTCCATTTGGACGCCCGAGAGCAAGTTTCGCATCTGGTTTGAAATCGAATCCCATGCCGCCGATGCCATGGCCGCCATGGGCGCTATCCCCGCCGAGGCCGCCCGCACCGTGCGAGAAAAAGGCGGCTCTGCCATTTTTGACGTGGCGCGGATCGATGAGATCGAACGGGTCACGCGGCACGATGTGATTGCATTCCTCACACACCTTGCCGAAATCGTCGGGCCAGAGGCACGCTTTGTTCACCAAGGCATGACCTCTTCAGATGTGCTCGACACCACATTTGCCGTGCAGCTTACCCGAGCCACCGATCTCTTGATCACCGAGGTGGAGGCCCTCCTCGACAGTCTCAAGCGCCGGGCTTACGAGCATAAAAACACGCCCACCATCGGCCGCAGCCATGGGATCCATGCCGAGCCCACAACGTTCGGCCTCAAATTGGCCCAGGCCTACGCCGAGTTCGCGCGGGCAAAGCAACGCTTGATCACCGCGCGAGAGGAAGTGGCAACGGCCGCCATCTCAGGCGCCGTGGGCACCTTTGCCCACCTTGATCCACAGGTGGAGGCGCACGTTGCTGAGCAAATGGGCCTCAAGGTGGAGCCCATTTCCACACAGGTGATCCCCCGCGACCGCCACGCGGCCTACTTTGCCACCCTTGGCGTGGTAGCCTCTTCTGTGGAGCGGCTCGCCACCGAAATCCGCCACCTACAGCGCACCGAAGTGGGTGAGGTGGAGGAGGCGTTCGGCAAAGGCCAAAAAGGCTCCTCCGCGATGCCGCACAAAAAGAACCCGATTCTGACCGAAAACCTAACCGGTCTGGCGCGGATGGTGCGCGCGTACGTGGTGCCGGCCATGGAAAACGTTGCCTTGTGGCATGAGCGGGACATCTCCCATTCGTCCGTTGAGCGGATGATTGGCCCAGATGCCACCGTCACGCTGGATTTTGCGCTCCACAGGCTTGCCGGCGTGGTGGACGATCTGGTGGTGAAGCCTGAGGCGATGGCGCAAAACCTTCACGCACTGGGCGGACTGATCCACTCCCAACAGCTCCTCCTGTCCCTCACCGTTGCCGGCGTCTCGCGGGAGGACGCTTATGCCATGGTCCAGCGCAACGCCATGCGCGCCCACCATGGCGAGGGCCGCTTCCGCGACCTTGTTGAAGAGGATCAGGACATCACAGGCGCCCTTGGTGCTGAGGCCATTGCAGCGGCCTTCGATGAGGATGCCCACCTCAGGCATGTGGATACGATCTTCAGCCGAGTCTTTGGCAGCCCCAACGCGGGGTGAAACGTTTAACGCGCCTCTCAGCGGCAGTAAAAGGCTTGCAAGTGGCAAGAGGAGTGCATGAAATGCGGCGCAAAGAGAGCGGGGCGTTGCATGATTAGGGTCGGAGTGGACGTGGGCGGGACCTTCACCGATGTGGTGCTGGACCGGCCAGGGCAGGCGATTGTGGTGCACAAAGTGCCCTCCACCCCAGCGGACCAGTCAGAGGGCGTTGTCAAAGGCGTCACCGAGATCTGCGCCATGGCCGGCGTCGCGCCCAGCGCCATCGACATGGTGCTTCACGGCACAACCGTTGCCACCAACATGGTCATTGAGCGCAAAGGCGCGCGGGTGGGCATGCTCACCACGCGCGGCTTCCGCGATATTTTGCACATGGCGCGGCATAAGCGGCCGCACAATTTCTCCCTCCAATTCGACGTGCCCTGGCAGTCAAAACCGCTCGTCAAGCGGCGCGACAGGCTGCCCATCACCGAGCGCCTCTCCCCGCCCACAGGCGAGGTGGCGGTTCCCCTCGATGAGGACGAAGTGCGCGCGGCGGCCCGGCTTTTCAAAAAGCGCGGGCTCGACGCTGTCATAATCGGCTTCCTGTTTGCCTTCCTCAACGACGATCATGAAAAGCGCGCCAAGGCCATTGTTGCCGAAGAGATGCCGGACGCGTTCGTGTCATGCTCATCGGAGGTGGTGAACGTCATCCGCGAATATGAGCGCTTCTCCACCTGCGCCATGAACGCCTACATCGGCCCCAAAACGAGCCTCTACCTCAAAAACCTGGAAAGCTGCCTGCGGTCGGCGGGGGTTGAGGCGGTGGTGCGCATCATGCAGTCGAACGGTGGCATTTCGACGGTGAAGAACTCGTCTGAACGGCCGGTGGGCCTCCTTCTATCGGGCCCTGCTGGGGGCGTGATCGGCGGCAAATGGACTGGCGAAGCAGCCGGCGCTGACGATGTGATCACCATCGATATCGGCGGCACCTCGGCCGACATCTCCGTCATCCAGGGCGGTGAGGTGCGGATCAAAAACCCCCGCGATACCGAAGTCGCCTCGCTGCCCGTCCTGGTGCCGATGATTGATATTGATGCGATCGGCGCTGGCGGCGGGTCCATCGCCTATATCGATCAAGGCGGGGCATTTCGCGTTGGCCCCCGCTCCGCTGGCGCTGATCCTGGCCCGGCGTGCTACGGGCGTGGTGGCACCGAGCCCACCGTCACCGACGCCCAAGTGGTGTTGGGACGGCTTGACCCGGACCAGTTCTTGGGGGGCGACCTCACCATTGATGAAAGCCTCGCGCGCCGCGCCATCGAAACCCACATCGCCGGGCCGCTCGGTCTCAGCGTTGAAGATGCCGCCCTCGGTATCTTGAAAATCATCAACAACAACATGGCCCTTGCCATCAACGCCAACTCGGTGGCGAAGGGGATTGACCCGCGCACCTTCTCGTTGATGGGCTTTGGTGGTGCTGGCCCCCTTCACGCAGCAGCCCTCGCCGACCTTATCAGCGCCAAGGACGTCATCAGCCCGCTCCAGCCCGGGATCACAGCGGCCATGGGCCTCCTCGTCACCGACTTGCAGTACGAGTACACCCACTCCGTCCTCACCGTGCTCAATCACGCCACCGATGATGAACTTGCCGAGCTCAACGCCCGGTTCGACGAGCTGCGCGCCCTTGCCGACGCGCAGCTCGACCTTGACGGCGTCGCGCTTGAGGCCCGCACCTACAAAAAGATCGCCGAATGCCGCTACGTGGGCCAAGGGTTCGAGCTGCGCGCCGATGTGGCCGGCGGCCCTGTCACACAAGCGAACAAAAACGATGTGGTGGAAGCCTTCTTTGATGCCCACAAACAGGTCTACGGCCACGCCTTCCGCGATCAGCTGACCGAGGTGATCACGTTGCGTCTGGTGGCAGCAGCCGGCACCGGCTCGCTGAACGTCGACGCGTTGGGGGAGGGCGGCCGCACCAACCCGGCCGACGCGGTGATGTATAGCCGCCCCACTCGCTTTGATGAGGGCCAGCACGACACACCCCGCTACAAGCGATCAGCCCTTCGCGCCCATGACAGCGTCACCGGCCCCGCGATCATCTTGCAGCACAACTCCACCACCTTGGTGCCGCCCGGTTGGGACGCAAACGTCATCCCTCACGGCGATCTGCGGCTCACAAAAACATAAAGGTGAGATGATGAGTGATCTTGAAGCCAACAAAGCGCTCGCGCGCCGCATGCTGGAATTGTGGGGGACGTCCGAGGAAGACCCGCGCGCGTTCATCTCAGCTGACTATGTGAACCGCCAAGAGCCCTCCCTCCTGACGGGGTCCAACAACCTCGATCTCGATCGGTGGCTGGGCCTTCTCAGCGATTACAAGTCCGCATTCTCAGACCGCGGCGTGGAAATCCTCATCCAGATTGCCGAGGGTGATAAAGTCGCCACCCGCTGGCGCTTTCACGGAACCAACACGGGCGAGCTTTTGGGCCGCGCACCGTCCGGCCGCCGCGCCGTCTGGACCGGGATTGAGATTGACGTGATCCGGTATGGCAAGATCGAAGAAAGCTGGGTGGACTGGGACATGCACCGTTTCCTCCAGCAGGTAGGCCACATTTCTTAACTCGCAGTGCCGGCGGCAGACTGGCCGCCCTTTGGTTCGATGCGCCCGCCCAAGCGGCACCCGGCGCAGCTTTGAGGGGGTTTTATGGGCAAGGACATCGACCCGATTACGCTTCAGGTCATTGGCGGGGCGCTTCACTCCATCGCCGAGCAGATGGGCAATGTCCTTTACCGGATGAGCTACTCATCCATCATCCGCGAAAGCCAGGACTTGGGCGCAGGCCTTTTCGATACCGACTATAACACCCTGTGCGAAAGCGATTCCACGCCCATGCACATTGGCTCGCTGCCCGGCTACCTGCGCGGCATCGGCAAGCGCGTCCCCAACGATGCCTTCAAGCCCGGTGACTGCATCATCCACAATCACCCCTATGAGGGCGCTTCCCACTCGCCCGACATTGCCATTGTGATGCCGGTCTTCTTTGAGGGCGAGCTTGTGGGCTTTTCGGCTAACACCGCCCACCACGTGGATATTGGCGCTGCAACCCCCGGCCTCATCATCGATGTGCCGGACATGTACGCTGAAGGGATGCTCTTCAACGGGCTGAAGCTTTACGAAGAGGGCCGGCGCAACGAGGCCCTTTGGCAGTACATTTCCGACAACACCCGCGTCCCAGGCCTCGTCATGGGCGACTTGGAGGCGCAGATCGCTTCGGCCGAACTGGGCGTGCGGCGCCTGGAAGAACTCTTTGCCCGCTACGGGAAGGAGGATGTCCAGGCTGCCTGCAACGCGCTCATGGATTATACCGAACGCATGCTGCGCGCCGAAATCGCCAAAATCCCCGATGGCGAATACACCGCTGAAGGCTTCCTTGACGATGACGGCCGCACACGCGGCAAAACGCTTCCCGTTAAAGTCACCGTGCGGGTGGAAGGTGACGGGGTGGAGGTGGATACAACGGGCTCAGCAGACCAAGTGCCCACCTGCTTTAACGTGCCCTTCGATGGCTCCACCAAGGTCGCGTGCTACTTTGCTTTCCGTGCGCTCCTGTTGGACACCTACACCCACCAAAGCGACATCCCGCAAAACGAAGGCTCGTTCCGCCCCGTCAAAGTGACCTCCCCGCTGGGCTCCATCTATAACCCCGTTGCGCCCGTCGCGGCAGAAGCACGCTTTTGCCAGATCCAGCGGATGGTGGACCTCATCATCAAAGCCCTTGCCCCCGTCATTCCCGACAAGGTGACCGCCGGCAACGGAGCCACGCTCTCCTTCGCGGCCTATTCAGGTGTTCGCCCCAATGGCGACTACTGGGTGTTTTTGGAGGTGAACGAAGCCGCCATGGGCGGCCGGCCTGCCTCGGACGGGCCAGACACCATCGAAGAGCTGATGCGCAACACGCGCAACAATCCCCTTGAAGACCTCGGGATGCACCTGCCGCTCCTATGCGACCGATATGAAGTGCGCGATGATGTGGCCCCAGGCGCCGGCCGGTTCCGCGGCGGTCAGGGCGTGGTGAAATCGCAGCGTTTTCTGACGCCAGGCTTCATGACTCACGAAAGCGATCGCCATGAAGACGCGCCGTGGGGCATCTTCGGCGGCAAAGACGGCGCGGTGGGTATGTTGACAGTGCACAACACCGCCCGGCCGGACGAGGTGCGCAATGAGCCCGCCAAGCTTTCCGGCCTCCGCGTCGAACCGGGCGATGTGATCTCTTACTATTCGCCAGCCGGCGGCGGCTTTGGCGATCCGTTGGAGCGCGAGCCCGATAAGGTGCTCGACGATGTGCTCGATGGCTTCATCTCTGCTGAATCAGCCCATGCTGACTACGGCGTCGTTCTGACCGCAACCGACGATGGCTACGACTGGGGTCTTGATCTGGAGGCGACCACACGCCTGCGCACTGAACGCCTAAGCACCTGAGCAGCCTTCTTGGTGTCTTTGCAATCGATGCCCGATGGCCGAGGCGTAGACGACCGCCCCGACCATCACCGTCTTTGTGTGACCCCGGTCACACAAGGTTTGGGTGGCAGACGCCCATGTCCTTGTCATGAGTGGCAGCCGTCATCCTTTGCGAAGCTTCCCCGCGCCCCTGCCTCAGCCAGAGCGAGCGCTGGCCTATCTTTATGACGTCTTTAGCGACCAGCCCCCACCGGTCGGCCCCTTCTGCGCAGATTGTTTTTCCCTAGAGGCCGAGCGGCGCATCCTAAGCCTCAACCCCATCCGTGATGCGCCCCCCGATGAAATCAGCCCCATCTTCTCAGAACACATTGAGTGCTCTGTGGGTGTAGATGGATTTTTCCATATTTTTCCGAGAGTTCTGGAGACGCTCTTTTTCGATGAGATGATCTACCCCGATGTGACCGCGATCGCGCTTTATTGCGGTCTCACGGAGTTGCCGGCGTCCCACCAGGAGGCGGTGGTGGACGCGGCCGCTTGCGCCATGGTGGGCTTCTTTGAAGGCGGCAGCACCGACCCCTTTTGTGACCCTTTCTACTCCCATGGCGGCGGGCATCGCCCTGGCCGCGCGGACGCTGGCCTCAGGCTGGTGCACCTTTTGCTGGCATTGCGGGTGGAGCCGCGCCAGATCTTTGAACGGATGGTGGCAACGAACTCCCCCACCACGTGGGATATGTTTGCCCGGGCGCTCACCAGGCCTGCGTGGCTTCGCGTGGCATGGGCCGGCAATTCCCTCGGCCCCATTGAGGCACAGATCGATGCCATCGCCTGGGCTGACTTCTTTGCGGTGGTGGGTCAGCGCACATTTGCCAAGGGTGCTGGCAAGCTTGACCCGAGCGGCCCCAAATCCATGCGCCAAGGGGCGGCGCACGCCAACTATCACGCGCGGCTTGCCGCCATGGAGCGCAAGCCACGCGCTCAACGGATGAAGCAGTTGGCAAGGGCCCTTAAGGGGTAGCGCCAACGCGCTGCACCCCCACACAAGAGCCTCAGCACGGGGCGCTTTTGCACGTCTGGGGCGCCTCGATGTAGAAGCTTCGAAGGGTGTTCACGCTCAGCTGCGCCAAAACTCAGAAGTGCCGGCAAAGAACCCTTCCCATGTTCCTTTGGTGGGACACCAAACAGCGACGTTCCTTCGGAGCCGACACGGTCAGAAGCCCGCGGTGGGCCTGATGGGTCAACCCCGAAGAGCGAAGCGTGGGTTGATGCATCAGGCCCAC
>JBCDLN010000032.1:0-20562 GCA_038745295.1 Pseudomonadota bacterium
ATTACCTTTATGGCAACGCGGGCGCCAATACGCTCGACGGCGGTGCAGGAGATGACGTTCTCGACTCTGGCCGCTACGTCTACGCGTCCAACCTCCTCACCGACACTCTCGGCGACAATGATTTCTACGGCACCCAGTACAACGGCGACACGATGGTCGGCGGTGCCGGCGATGATTACTTCAACGGTCGCGGCGGCAACAATCTGATCAATGCCGGGGGCGGCAATGACACCGTTTACGGTGGGAGCGGCAACGACACCCTCTATGGCGAAGAAGGCAACGACTATCTTTCAACCGGTTCCGGAACTGGCCAAACCGACCTTCTTGATGGCGGTGACGGCGATGACACGCTCAGTACCGGAAGCGGCAGCAGCGTCACGCACACGCTGACCGGCGGCGCTGGCAATGATCGGTTTGAGGTCTCGAGTTATAATTTAAGCACCACAATCACCGACTTTACCGCTGGCGACACAATTGTAGTCAACGCGACAATAAGCGATGAAGACATCACTGTGTCTGATGATGGCGTGAATACAACGCTCTCACTAGACGTCAACAATGACGGTATATTTGAAACAGCGATTACTCTGAGCGGCCTTTTCGTCGATAACTTTGTCGTTTTTGCAGAGGATCTCGATGGCTCGCCAACGCTCATCCAGCTGGCGCCGGCGACGGGTAGCGGCAGTGCCACGACAGGCAATGACCTCCTCATAGGTGGGCCTGGCAATGATGTGATCAATGCCCTTGAAGGCAATGATACATTGGTTGGTCAGACTGGCGACGACACCCTCGATGGCGGTCCCGGGGAAGACATCGTTGAAGGTGGGTTCGGAGATGATTCCATCAACGGCGGGGCTGAGAATGATTTCGTCCGCGGTGGGGCTGGGAACGACACCATCGACGGCAACGCCGGCGATGACCGAACCTACGGTAGCAGCGGCGATGACCTTCTTTACGGCAGCGGCGGCGCGGACAGCCTCTACGGCGATGCCGGCAACGACACCCTGGAAGGCGGCGACAACAACGACCGGCTCGAAGGCGGGGACGGCGACGACTCGCTCCTCGGCCAAGCTGGCAACGACTACCTTTATGGCAACGCCGGCGCCAACACACTCAACGGCGGTGACGGAGATGACGTTCTCGACTCAGGCCGCTACGTCTACGCGTCCAACCTCCTTACCGACACTCTCGGCGACAATGATTTTTACGGCACTCAGTACAATGGCGATACGATGGTCGGCGGTGCCGGCGATGATTACTTCAACGGTCGCGGCGGCAACAATCTGATCAATGCCGGGGGCGGCAATGACACCGTTTACGGCGGGAATGGCAACGACACCCTCTTTGGCGAGGAAGGCAACGACTATCTTTCAACCGGTTCCGGAAGTGGCCAAACCAACCTTCTGGATGGCGGTGACGGCGATGACACGCTCAGTGCCGGAAGCGGCAGCAACGTCACGCACACGCTGACCGGCGGCGCTGGCAATGATCGGTTTGAGGTCCCGAGTTATAATTTAAGCACCACAATCACCGACTTTACTGCCGGCGAGACCATCGTCTTCAGCTCGCTCTTCAGTGATGAAGACATGGTGGTGGCGACCAATGCTGGCGACACAATCATCTCGGTCGATGTCAACCAAGACGGTAGCTTCGAGACTGCGGTCACCTTGAATGGAACGTTCACTGGTACTTTCGTTAGTCGCCTTGAAAGCGTGAGCAGCACGCAAACGTTTGTTGTCCTCGCGCCAACAACAGGCAGCGGCATTCCAACCAACGGCGATGACATCCTGTTTGGGACTCCCGGGGATGACAACCTCAACGGCGGCTTTGGCGCCGACACCATCATTGGTCAGGCAGGTGATGACAGCCTTTTGGGCGGCGGGCTTGGTGACCTTCTGGAAGGCGGGCTGGGTAACGACACGCTCCGCGGCGAGGGAGAAGGCGATCACCTGCGCGGCCATGGCGGCAACGATGTCTTGTACGGCGGAGACGATGCAGACAGCCTATACGGCAATGCCGGCAACGACAGCCTCCTCGGCGACGCCGACGATGACCGCCTTTACGGCAACCAAGGCGACGACACCCTTGAAGGCGGTGACAACAACGACCGACTGGAAGGTGGTGATGGCGATGACTCCGTCCTCGGCGAAGCCGGCAATGACTACCTATACGGTAACGATGGCGCGGACACGCTCAACGGCGGCGATGGTGACGACACCCTCGAAGCAGGTCGTTATGACTACTCTGGCAACCTCCTCACCGATACTCTCGGTGATAACTCCTTCTCTGGGAGCGACTACGGCGATGACACCATGGTCGCCGGCGCGGGTGATGACTACTTTTTCGCCCGCGGCGGCAACAACCTCATCAATGCCGGAAGCGGCCATGATAGGATCTACGCCGGCTCCGGCAACGATACGGTGTTCGGTGAGGCCGGCGACGACTATATCGTTGCTTCCTCTTCAAGCAATGATGACTTCATAGGTGGCTTCGGCAACGACACCATAGACTTCGGCAGCGGTGACGGCCTCGCCGTGTGGAACGAGGCTGACGGCACCGATACCTTTAGGGACTTCGAAACCGGGGCAGCGTCACAAGATGTCATCGACTTGACCGGCGTGGCGGCCGTCACCTCCTTCGCTGATATCTTATCGCGCGCCAGCGATGTCGCGGGTGATGCGGTAATCGATTTCGGTGGCGGCAACGCCATCATCTTCGAAAACCGGACGGTCGCCCAACTCTCCGTGGATGACTTCTTGATCGCTGGCCTAAACACCACTGTCTCTGGAGGCTCCACCGACGACTCCATTGTCGGTGGGTCGGGCGACGACACGCTGTCCGGCGTCGGCGGCAATGACACCCTCGATGGGAACCGCGGGGATGACGTCTTAAACGGCGGCGACGGCGACGACAGCCTTATCGGCGAAACCACCGACCTGCGCGGTGGTGATGACACCTTGAACGGCGATGCTGGTGAAGACACGTTGCGGGGCGCTGGTGGGGACGACAGCCTGTCAGGTGGCGACGACGACGATACCCTTTATGGCGGCGAAGGGGCCGATACGCTCGAAGGGAACGCTGGCAACGATTACCTTTACGGAAATGCGGGTGACAACACCCTCGTCGGTGGTAGCGGAAACGATGTTGGCCAAGGCGGCAACGGCAACGACAGCTTCGATGGTGGCGGGAACAACGATACGTTTTACGGCTACGATGGTAACGACACCGCAACAGGCGGGGCCGGCACCGACTATCTCTACGGTTATGGCGATGACGACGAACTTCATGGCGATGGCGGTTCTGACGTCCTCTACGGCGGGAGCGGCAACGATACACTGAACGGTGGTCAGGCCGGCGACTTCCTTTACGGCGATGCCGACGACGACAGCCTGTTGGGCGAAGATGGCAACGACACGCTGCTGGGCGATGCCGGGGAAGACACCCTCGAAGGGGGCGCCGACCGAGACTCCCTAAGTGGCGGCGACGACGATGACACGCTCGACGGCGGCGCCGACCGAGACAGTATGGAAGGCGGCGAAGGCGACGACACATTCATCATCGACGACAATCGAGACCGCATCTACGAATTCGCCGGCGAGGGCGATGACACCGCCATCATCTCATCGAACTTCAAACTCAGCGATGAGGTTGAGAACCTCATCGTCGACGGTACCGCTTCCGACAACTTGACCGGCAATGGCAATGGCCTTGGCAATGTCATGACCGGCGATAAGTACGACAACAGGCTCAACGGCCGCGGGGGCGCCGACACAGTCGACGGCGGGGACGGCGACGATCGCCTCACCGGCGGCTCGGGAAGCGACGTACTGACCGGTGGTCTGGGCAATGATAGCCTGCGGGCCGATAGCGGTTCAGACACAGTCGACGGTGGGGCCGGCGAGGATACCATCGACGGCGGTGTCGGCAACGACATCCTTACCGGAGGTGCCGGCAGTGACATCTTCCGCTTCAACGATAACTACGGTCGCGATGAAATCACTGACTTTGAAGATGGCCTCGACACAATCAATTTGCGCGACATCCGCGAAGAGAACGGCGGCGTCGCGCTGACCATCAACCAGCTTTTGATCACCCAGGTGGGCGCCAATGCCCGGATCGAACTCGACCTCGACAGCGATGGCGTGGCCGACACGATCGACCTCAACGCAGATTCATCCCCCGACAACAACAGGATTGAAGTCTTGAACACAACAATCGGCGATTTAACGGCAGCTGATTTCATCTTCTAGAGCACGATCCGCTCAGTTTGAATGAAGCTGAGCGGATGGAAACGAGCTCGCCCCTAAAGAGCGCGCATGTTTTCCTCGCTCGATCTGACCCAGATCGAGCGAGACATGCGCTAGCCCGGGCGGTAGCCTCTTAAGGAAACGACAAGGGGGCACACTGCGCGTGATCAAGATCGCCTCATCGCATGGCCCGATCAACGCCAAGCGGGCCAGCAATTTTAAGGGTGCCGGCAACAAGCTTGCCAAACGCCAAGGCCCGCAGAGCAGCTCGCCATTGACGACGCTCTCGCGATGGAAATGCGTGCGCCTTACTTCGCGCGCAAAGGACTGACTGAGGCTAGTAGCGACAATCCTAAGTTAGATCTGATGACGGCCACCCACGGGCCAATTGATCTTGAATAAGGCGAGGGGGCGGACGCGCGCTTTGAAGCCATACTCGACGAAATCGAGCCGAGGCTGACGAACGCCCGGCAAGCGCCTTTCTTGGGCCACACAGGCGAGCACACCCGTGGCCTTGCCCCTTACGGATACGTATTGAGGCAAGTCCGAGTGAAGTCGCTCGACGGGTAGCAGGCATTGCTGCAACTTATTAATGTGGACCAGCCGAGTCACCGAAAGGAGAAGCACCCGGCGCGTAGCGCCTCCACCATGGTGGTCTTAGGTCGACCCAAACCAAATGGATCGATAAGCGGGTAACGACCTATTCGATGGCATCGAGATCGGGCGAATAGGAAGGCAGGGAGAGACGGTGAGCGCCAACGGCCCGGATGGCAGCGCGCACGGCCTTGCCCTTGTGACTGCCCAGATTGTCCATGATGACCACGTCGCCGCGGAAAAGGATCGGCGCGAGACGCTGCGCAACCAAAGCCTCAAAACCCATCCCATTGATGAGGCGCTCGAAAGTAAACGGCACGTCGATGCGGTCTGCGCGAAGCGCGGCAAGAATTGTCATCGTGCGCCACTGGCCTTGGGAACGCATCCAACGAGGCGACAGGCGCGACGGCCCCAGCCGCGCAGGGGCGTCATGCTGGTTTTGGCCCAGATTTCGTCCACGAAAACCCGTCAGTGCAGATCAAGCGTCTTCTCATGACGCCGCCAGGGATGACGGCGCGAGGCCACATCCTTGCAGCTCTCCTCGCCAGCCAGCGCAGTTTCTTTAAACGTCATGCTTTCGGGACGCGCAGGAGCCGTCAAATCGCCATCTGGCTTGTCCTGATCCCGCCTACGCCAAGCTCGTGAGCCAGTTGGCGCGTGGGGATGGAGGGGTGCGCGGCCAGTCGAGACAGGATGAACTCGCGCTCGTTCGCAAGCGTTGATCACTTTGGCGCGCCCATCTTGTCGGGTACAATGCTATCGCTCTGCCGTAGCCGCTGCGACCACTTCACCACCGCCGACACCGAAATGGCGAACCACGTCGCCCCTTGCTGGCAGGTCGCGCCGTCCGCCAGCGCCGCCGTAGCGCGTTCTCTCTGCGCCACCAAAGGAGGCCGCGTCATCGGCCGGGCTCCAGTGAGTCAGCCAGCAGCCCACATTCCCATAAACGAAATCGGTCGTCCCACCGTCTCGTGACCTATTCTAGCGTATTGGTTTTATTGATGTTTGGCGGAGCCGGAGGGATTCGAACCCTCGAGACGCGTTAACGCCTACTCCCTTAGCAGGGGAGCGCCTTCAGCCGCTCGGCCACAGCTCCGATCTTCAAGAACTAGAGTATCGCGCCGACCACCGTCAACACAACCTTTAGCGGCGGGCACGCTGCCCGAACAATATCGCCTGTTGATCCTTGTCCGAGGCTAACTTCATTTTGTCTCGCTCTTCCAACCCCAGAGCGAGCCCGCGTGCCACCGCCGGCCGCGCTTTCAGAGCCTCCATCCAACGCTTGATATTGGGAAACTCGTCAATATCCATTTTCTGACGCTCCCAGCCAGTCACCCAGCCCACACACGCCATGTCCGCGATGGAATATGCGTCCACAATAAAGTTACGGCCCTCAAGCCGGCTATCGAGAACACCGTAGAGCCGATGGGTCTCATCGGTGTAGCGCCGCTTCGCGTACGCCACATCTTCAGGCGCATACACATTGAAATGGTGGTTTTGACCGAGCATGGGGCCGAGCCCGCCCATCTGCCACATCACCCACTCATCGACCGCAACGCGTTCGCGCTCATTGCGGCCGTAGAATTTGCCATGCTTGCGGGCGAGATATTGGAGAATTGCCCCGGACTCAAAGATGGATATCGGCGCACCGTCCGGCCCTTGGGGGTCAACAATAGCCGGCATTCTGTTGTTAGGCGCAATGGCCAAAAAATCTGGTTTGAACTGATCACCAGCGCCAATGTTCACATAGTGGACGGTGTAGGGGAGCTCCAGCTCCTCCAACAAAATCGACACCTTCCAGCCGTTGGGGGTGGGCCAATAATAAAGGTCGATCGGTAAAGCGCTCATGAGCCCCAATCCTTAGTTTGTGCACTGAGGACATAGGTTCGTGAGCGATCACGGCAATGCGTGCTATGTCACCTTTCAGGGCGCCACGCTGGACTTGTAGGAGACACACACGCCACACTTGTCGTGCGGCGTGTGCGACGTCTGGAGGCTAGTGCGCCAGCACCGCCAGAAGCAGCAGCGCCACGATGTTGGTGATTTTTATCATCGGGTTCACCGCAGGGCCCGCCGTGTCCTTATAAGGATCGCCGACAGTGTCGCCGGTGACGGACGCTTTGTGCGCTTCTGAGCCTTTGAGATGGCGCTCGCCGTCGCGGTCCACAAAGCCATCCTCGAACGACTTTTTAGCGTTGTCCCAGGCACCGCCGCCCGCCGTCATCGAAATGGCAACAAACAGCCCCGTCACGATCACACCCAGAAGCATTGCCCCTGTGGCCGCAAAGGCCTCTGCCTTGCCAGCGATGGCGTTGATAACAAAGAACACCACCAGCGGCGACAGCACAGGCAGCAGCGACGGGACAATCATCTCCCGGATGGCAGCCTTCGTCAGCATGTCCACCGCGCGACCGTAGTCTGGCCGGTCCTTGCCTTCCATGATCCCTGGTTTCTCGCGGAACTGGCGGCGCACCTCTTCCACAACGGCACCAGCTGCCCGGCCCACCGCAGTCATCGCGATCCCGCCAAAGAGGAACGGCAGGAGGCCCCCAAAGAAGAGACCCACCACCACATACGGGTTGGCGAGGGAGAAGTTCAGCGTGTCCTCGGAGATCCCTGCAAAATAAGGATACTCTGCCGAATTGCTGATGAAGTATCGCAAGTCCTCCGTGTACGCGGCAAAGAGCACCAACGCGCCAAGGCCGGCGGAGCCGATCGCGTAGCCCTTGGTCACCGCTTTGGTGGTGTTGCCGACCGCATCGAGCGCATCGGTGGTGGAGCGCACGTCTTCGGGAAGATCGGCCATTTCAGCGATCCCGCCAGCGTTGTCCGTCACAGGGCCGAACGCGTCGAGCGCCACAACCATGCCCGCCAGCGCCAACATGGTGGTGACGGCCACGGCAATCCCGAACAGGCCCGCCAGCGAATAGGTGGTGATGATCCCTGCGATGATCACGATGGCAGGAAGCGCCGTCGCCTCAAGGGACACAGCCAGCCCTTGGATGACGTTGGTGCCGTGGCCTGTCACCGAAGCTTGGCTGATGGAGCGCACAGGCCGATAGCCAACGCCCGTATAGTATTCGGTGATCCAAATGATCAGCCCGGTGATCACAAGGCCAGCCACGCCGCACAGATAAAGGTCTAACGGGGTAAAGGTGATTGCCGCGTTGGCAACCTCTTGGACCGCTTCGCCATCAGCGGCAACAGCCGCAGCACCGACCGAGATGGTTTCGGTGAGAGAGCCGAAAACAAGGTAAGTCACTGGAAGGAGCGCCACCAAAGACAGCACCGCCGTCACCACGAAGCCCTTGTAAAGAGCGCCCATGATATTTTGGGACGGCCCAAGCTTCACAAAGAAGGTGCCTGCGATGGAGGTCAGCACGCACACCGCACCAATGGCGAGCGGGTAGAGCATGGTCGCGCCAAGGGCGGCTGAGCCTGCAAAATAGATGGCAGCCAGCACCATCGTGGCCACGACCGTCACCGCATAGGTTTCGAAAAGGTCAGCCGCCATACCAGCGCAGTCGCCGACATTGTCGCCCACATTATCGGCAATCGTGGCGGGGTTTCGTGGGTCATCTTCGGGAATGCCAGCTTCCACCTTGCCCACAAGGTCGCCGCCCACGTCAGCACCCTTGGTAAAGATCCCGCCGCCCAAACGGGCAAAGATGGAAATCAGCGAGGCGCCAAAGCCCAGTGCCACAAGCGCGTCGATGATCGTGCGCGAGGTCGCCTCAAAGCCCAAAACATCCTTCAAAATGAAGAAATAGACCGCAACGCCCAACAGCGCGAGACCGGCCACCAAAAGGCCCGTGACGGCGCCGGATTTAAAGGCAATATCGAGGCCGCCCTGAAGCGACTGGGACGCGGCTTGGGTGGTGCGTACGTTGGCCCGCACCGACACCAGCATCCCCACATAGCCAGCAATGCCTGAAAGGATGGCGCCAATGGCAAAGCCGATCGCCACCAGAGCGCCCAGAAGCCAGAATACCAGAAGGAATATGAGAACGCCGACGATACCGATGGTGAGATATTGGCGGGCAAGGTAGGCTGACGCACCCTCTTGAATGGCGCCAGCAATCTCTTGCATCCGCGCATTGCCGGCCGGCGCAGCTAGCACGCTGCGAATCGCCCAGCCCCCGTACACCAGCGAGACAAGCCCGCAGGCGATGACTAACAACGTCGCGATCATATTTCCCCCAGCGTCCTGAGACGCACTGTCGTGGTTAAGGTTGTGAGGCCGCGTTGTGCGGTGCGGCATCTGTGCCCGGCGCGCTCCTTAAAATCAAGCATTCCCCAAAGAGATCAGCGCTTGAACGGGGCGGTGGGCCAAAGAGCTTTCCGCGGGGCGCACAGGGTCTAGGCCGTTGCGGGACGCTCCCGTGTGGCGGTCAGGGCAAGAAGCACCAGCGGCACCAGGATGATGGCAAAGATCGCCCAGTTGATGCTGTCCCATCCAACCGTCACAAACAGGAAGCCTGACGACAAGGACGACACTGCCACAACACCAAACATGATGAAGTCATTGGCAGCTTGGGTGCGTGCCCGCTCCTCAGGCCGCTGCGCATTGGTGAGCATCGTCGTCCCACCGATAAAGCCGAAATTCCAGCCCAACCCCAAAAGGATGAGCGCCACGTAAAAGTGGCCGATGGCAATTCCCATCAACGCTGTTGTCCCGCAAAGGCCCAAAAGGACCAGGCCCACTGCGGTCACAGGCTCAGCACCAAACCTTTTGATGAGACGACCGGTAAAGAAGCTCGGCGCAAACATGGCAATCACATGCCACTGGATGCCAAGGGCAGCGTCCGTCGCCGTGAAGCCGCAGGCAATCATGGCAAGGGGCGCCGCCGTCATCACCAGCGTCATGATGGAGTAGGAGACGACCGAGCACAAAACAGCGAGTGCCACTTTCGGCTGGCGCAAGATCACATGGAGCGGACGGCCGGGTGGGGCATCAATGGGTTTGGGTGGCAGCGCCGCCGGTTTGAAAAATATCAAGATGCCCAAGGTGATGATGCAAAGGCCTGTTTGCGCCAAATACGCACCGGCATAGGCGGTGGGCAAAAAGAGGTCCTTTGTCCAAATCACGGTCTGAGGGCCAATGATGCCGGCAAAAATCCCCCCAGCGAGAACTGTGGAGATGGCAATGGGCCTGAAGGCTTCGCTCGCCCCTTCTGCGGCTGCAAAGCGGTACTGCTGAACAAACGCACCCGCGACGCCGCCGATGAAGGTGCCTGCACAAAACGCCACAAAGTGGCCGTGCATGATGGCGGTGAAGGCAACCAATCCACCAACGGCCGCCACCACAGCGCCCAACATGAACCCAAACCGCCGGCCGATCTTTTCCAGTATGTAGGCCGCGGGGATGGTGCCGCACGCTGTCCCCAACACCATGGTGGTGACAGGCATCGTGGCAATCTCGCTTTGCGCGGCGAGGAGGTAGACCCCCACAAGCCCACCCAGCGAGACGGTGATGGACATCAAAGCCCCACCCATCGCTTGGGCCATCGCAAGAACCACAGCGTTCCGGCGGGCCATCTGGTCCTGTTCAGATAACATACGCCTTCCTACGTCGGGCTGCGGGTCGCCGCCAGAGACAAAGCCCTCAAAAGTGCTGAAAGCGCCCGTCGCGCAGTGTCACATCCGCCCCTTTGAAACGCACTTTGACCGCTGGCGGTCCCTCGCCAAGCCGGCCGATCCGGAACGCCGAAACACCAGCATCCGCGCAGGCCGCGGTGAAAGCCGCAACCCGGTCCGGCGCGATGCAGGCAAGGATCTGATAGTCGTCCCCACCCGTCAGCGCGAGATCGCGCGCCTCAGCAAGTGCGTCGACGGCGCGAAGGACTTCAGGCGAGTGGGGCACTGTCTCAGCATCAATGACCGCCGATACGCCAGACGCTTTGGACAGCTTGAGCGCATCGCCCACCAAACCGTCAGAGATATCCATGGCGGCGTTGGCGTAATCGCGCACCGCACGCCAGGCGCCCACGGGCGGGTTGGGGAATAGGTAACGCTCAGTCAGTGCCTCTTCGGCAGCCGCCGAGAGAGAAAAAGGGTTGTTGTTAAGCCGGCTCACGAGCCCGAGGGCAGCATCGCCGATCGTTCCGGTTACCACGAGATGGTCACCCGGCAGCGCCGAACCGCGCCGGACGAT
Source organism: Pseudomonadota bacterium (assembly GCA_038745295.1). GTDB lineage: Bacteria > Pseudomonadota > Alphaproteobacteria > Rhizobiales > Amorphaceae > Acuticoccus. Next base: position 10,996 of record JBCDLN010000032.1, read on the forward strand.
TGCCCCGTTCGGCACCCGACCAAACGCGGTGATGGCGATTGTGGTGCCACCGCCCGGCGAAGCGCGAAGTGTATCGCCTCCCAGCAGCTCCACACCGTAGCGCGCCTGATCAGCCGCCAAGCCGCTTGCAAAGTCCTTCACCCAGTCATGCGACGTTCCGTCTGCGAGCGCGAGGGCAAGAAGATAGCCAAAGGGCTCGGCCCCCTTTGCGGCGATATCAGAAAGGTTTACGCGCAGCGCTTTGGCAGCAATGGCGGCTGGGGGGTCATCGGGGAAAAAATGAACGCCCGCAGCCAAGGCATCGCACGTCGCCACCACCTCACCACCACCGGCGCTAAATGTCGCCGCATCATCGCCCAAACGGGCCGCACCCTCTGCGGTGGCCAGCGGCGCAAAGTAGGTTTCTATCAGCCCGTCTTCATCCATCAGCTGCGTTAAACACACCGCACAACGAGATCATCCATGCCAGCTTGGCCGGCCAATGCCTGCCATCGTCAAGCGCTGTCCTTGCTGGCGGCGGCCACCTTCTGGGGTGCTGCCGTTTCGTCCGGCCGTACCGAACGGCCGATGGTGTCAAGCACACCGTTGGCAAGGCGCGGCTCGTCCTCTCCAAAGAATGCCTTGGCCACTTCAACATACTCAGAAATGATCACCCGCACGGGCACATCCTTGCGCTCCATCAGCTCAAAGACCCCAGCGCGCAAAAGCGCCCGTAAGGTGAGGTCGATCCGCGCCAGCGGCCAGCCCACCTTGAGCGCATCGTCTATGGCGGTATCGACGGCCCTTTGATGGGTCACCACACCCGACACCAACCCTTCGAACCAAGTCCGGTCGATGGCGCGAAGCGTCTGCCCGTCCACATCTTGGCTGAGGCGAAAGAGCTCGAACTCTTTGACGATGTCGCGCGCGCCGCCGCCGGTCACTTCCATCTGGTAGAGCGCTTGGACAGCAGCCAGCCGCGCGACAGCACGCTTGTTGGCTGGTTTTGACCGTTTGTTTCCGCTCATCCGAGGGTGTTTCTCAGTTGAAACAATCCAATGGCAGCAGCGGCCGCTTCACCGCCCTTGTTCTTCTGTTCAGGGTCCGCCCGCTCAACCGCCTGCTCGCGGTTCTCCGTGGTAAGAACGCCGTTCCCAAGCGCCAAACGGCCCTGGACGGCAAGGTCTGTGATGGTGCGGTTCCCCTCTCCCGCCACCACATCATAGTGACCGGTTTCGCCGCGGATCACACAACCCAGCACCACATAAAGGTCAAACGGGTCGTTGCTGCGCCGTGAGGAATGGGTGGCCATGGCAAGGGCCACGGGGATCTCCAGCACCCCCGCAACGTTCACCACCTCCCAGCGGAACTTGTTGCGCTCCAGCTCCGCCACGGCGCCCTCGCGCAGCATCTTTGCGATGTCTTCGTAGAATCCGGCCTCAATAATGAGCGCACGCGCCGCCATGTCCCGTCCTTCTCATGCGCTTTCTGATCGGTCAGCACTCGCCTGGCGACGAGAAAACGCACTGTTTTTGGTTCCACTACACGTCTGAGCGCGCGGGGGAAGAGGGCACCCGACCCTGCGCTCTGGGAGCCGGACCATAGCGGCGCGACCCGCCTGCGCAAACCCGTTAACGTGCCATCGGCTGCATGGCAGCCAGCCGCGCCACATAGCGAGCGATCGTATCCACCTCGATGTTCACAGTATCGCCCGCCTTCCGCTCAGACCATGTGGTGGCCGACAGCGTGTGCGGGATCATCGCGACCGTGAATGTCTCATCCGCCTCATTGACCGTGAGCGAGGTCCCATCAAGCGCCACCGACCCTTTGTGGGCAATGAGTGGCAACAAATCGTGCGGCGGGGCAAACCGGTAGACCCGCATGTCGGCCTCATCCTGCCTCTCGACAATTTTGGCGACGCCATCGACGTGCCCTGAGACAAGATGCCCACCCAGTTCATCCCCGAGTTTGAGCGAGCGTTCCAAGTTTACCCTGCTGCCCGTCCGCCATGACCCGAGCGTCGTCTTACTCAGCGTCTCTTTGGACACATCCACCGTGAAGCAGCTCCCCGTGGCAGTGACCTCAATGCTGGTGGCGGTCAGACAGATGCCTGCACAGGCGATGGACGCACCCAAGTCAATTGTCTCAGCAGCGTAGTGGCAGCGAATGGCTGCCCGCATGCCGCCCCCGGTCTCTTCAATGGAAGAGACCTCCCCAACATCAGTGATTATTCCTGTGAACATGGCCCCACAAAGCTCAGCCAGCGATCATCGCCGACGAGGGCTTCCCCCGTTTGTGTAAAGTGCGTCCGCAAGGTCGCAATCGGATGCGGGCCAAACGGCCGGATCGTGCACTCATCGCACTCTTGCGCTGACACGATGATATGGGCCTCATCCACCAGTCGGCGAGCCACAAAGGCCTGCGCCATCTGCGCGCCGCCCTCCAGCATCACCGTGCCGACGCCCGCTGCGCCAATGGCCTTTAGCGCTGCCTCAAGGTTGAGGCCTTCTTTCCCCCGCGGCACTTTGACGATGTGCGCCCCAGCCTGCGCAAGTTGGTCGCAACGCACGGCGTCGGCGTCATCGGCCACCACCACCATCACCGGCGCTCCGCCCGCCAGCATTGATGCGGTGAGGGGCATTCTGGCGTTGGGATCGATAACCACCTTGCGTGGTGACCAGGCGGCCATGCCAGGCAACCGGCAGGTGAGGCGCGGATCGTCGGCCGCCACTGTCCCGACACCCACCAGGATTGCATCATGCTGGGCGCGCATCAGATGGGTGAATTGGTTCGAGCGGGGAGACGAAATGGCCACTTGGCCAGCATCTGGCGCGCCGATCCCGCCGTCAGCGGTCATCGCCATCTTCAGCGTGACGAACGGCCGTCCGCGTCGCATCAAAGAAATGTGCCCCCGCATATCCCGCCGCGCCTCACCAGCGCGCACACCGCTGCGTACTGGAATGCCAGCCGCCTCCAGCCGCGCGACGCCAGTCCCCGCCACCAAGGGGTTAGGGTCCAAGGTGGCAATCACCACGCCTCCAACCTGCGCCTCGATGACCGCATCGGCACAGGGGGGCGTTTTCCCGTAGTGACTACACGGCTCGAGCGTCACATAAAGTGTAGCGCCTTCGGCCAACGCCCCCGCCTGGGCAAGGGCAATCCGCTCAGCGTGAGGGCGTCCACCATTGGCCGTGCGCCCTGCCCCAACCACGCGGGGGCCATCGCCAAAATCGCGCACGATGACGGCACCCACAGACGGATTGGGCGCCGTCAGACCCAACCCTTGGCGGCCAAGGGCAAGGGCGGCGGCCATGAACCCATCATCTGTGAAAAGGTGCCGCTGATCAGTCACGCCGGATCGTCAGGATCGGGCAGCGCGCTGCTCTGCCGTGCGCTGACAGTTTGGGCAAGGTCAGCGACAAAAGCTTCAAAGTCTTTGGCCTCTGAAAAATTACGGTAGACCGATGCAAAGCGCACATAAGCCACATCATCCACAAGACGCAGCGCTTCCATGGCAAGATCTCCAATGTGGGCGGCGGTGACTTCCCCTTCGCCGGTGCTTTCAAGCTGGCGAACGATGCCCGAGATCATCCGGTCGATCACCGCCTCGTCCACGGGACGTTTGCGCGTTGCAATCACGACAGCACGCTCAAGCTTGGCCCTGTCAAAGGGTTCACGCTTGTTGGATCGCTTCACCACCGTGAGTTCGCGAAGCTGCACCCTTTCGAATGTGGTGAAGCGGCCGCCGCAAACGCTGCATGCCCTCCGACGCCTGATGGCCGCGCCGTCTTCGGTGGAGCGCGAGTCCTTTACTTGCGAGTTTTCTTCGCCGCAGAAGGGGCAGCGCATCAAAGGGCCCGCCCGGTATCAGGCTGCTGCCCTCATCCGTAGATGGGGAAGCGCCCCGTAAGTGCCTGGGTTTCCTGCTTGATCGACGCAAGCACATCGTCCGCCACAACACCATCGCCATCAGCTGCATCGACCACTGCGGCAATGAGCCGGGCCACCTCCTGGAATTCGGCAATGCCGAACCCGCGGGTGGTGCAGGCTGGCGTGCCCAGGCGGATGCCTGAGGTGACCATCGGTTTTTGCGGGTCGTTGGGGACCCCGTTCTTGTTGCATGTGATGCCAGCGCGGCCCAGCATGGTCTCGGCGGCACGCCCAGTCATCTCTTTGGGCCTCAGATCCACCAGCATGACATGCGTGTCAGTGCCGCCCGATACAATATCGAACCCGTACCCGCGCAAGGCTTCTGCAAACGCTTTAGCGTTTTCGACCACATTCTTCGCGTAAATCTTAAAGTCAGGACGCAGAGCTTCACCGAACGCCACCGCTTTGGCGGCAATCACATGCATCAACGGCCCACCCTGGAGGCCAGGAAACACCGCCGAATTGATCTTTTTGGCAATGTCGGCGTCATTGGTGAGAATGATTCCTCCGCGCGGTCCACGCAAGGTTTTATGGGTCGTCGACGTGACCACATGGGCGTGGGGGAACGGGCTAGGGATCGCACCGCCCGCTACAAGGCCGGCAAAGTGGGCCATGTCCACATGGAAGATCGCGCCCACGCTGTCAGCGATTTCTCGGAATTTTGCAAAGTCGATCAACCGCGAGTAGGCGGAGCCCCCGGCGATGATGAACCGCGGCTTATGCTCTTCGGCAAGCTTTGCCACCGCGTCATAATCGATGAGGCCGGTGTTCACATCGAGCCCATAGGCAACCGCGTTGAACCACTTGCCCGACAAGTTCGGTTTGGCGCCGTGGGTGAGGTGACCGCCAGCATCAAGGCTCATGCCCAAAATGGTGTCGTGCGGCTTGCCCAGAGCCAGCATCACCGCCTGGTTGGCTTGGCTGCCGGAGTTGGGTTGGACGTTCGCAAACTCCACCCCAAAGAGTGCCTTGAGCCGGTCGATCGCCAGCTCTTCAGCAATATCCACAAATTCGCAGCCACCATAGTAACGCCGGCCCGGATAGCCTTCAGCGTACTTGTTGGTCATCACCGAGCCCTGCGCCTCCATCACCGCGCGGGAGACAATGTTCTCCGAGGCGATCAGCTCGATTTCGTTTTGTTGGCGGCCTAACTCGCGGGCGATGGCTTCGGCGATATCTGGATCTGTGTCGCCAAGGTCGCTGCCGAAAAACGACCCTGTTTCCGCGGATTCGCGAAGGCTCATCGCCGGTCTCCTACTGGGGGGCGGGCGGACCATATCGACCTCAGCGCGCGTGCGCAACGGGCCTCAAGCGCGGGTATGTCGCGCCATCAGGCCGCGGATATTGGCGATGCCGATATCAGCATTTACGGGATCGAAGTTGCCTAGCTGTGGAAGCTATGAAGGTCGTTCACGCTCAGCTGCGCCAAAACTCAGAAGTGCCGCCAAAGAACCCTCCACATGTTCCTTTGGTGGGACACCAAACAGCGACGTTCCTTCGGAGCCGACACGGTCAGAAGCCCGCGGTGGGTCTGATGGGTCAACCCTGAAAAGCGAAGCGTGGGTTGATGCATCAGGCCCACCGCGGGACAATTGCTCATAGGCGGGAGCAGTGAGGCACGGCCCCCTGCGGCGGTTCCGCCATGAACAACGTTGATGGCACCTACATGTAAAGCGCAACACGCCCCCATGGAAGCGCGGCGCACTCAGGCTTCACTTGTCGGTCGCGGGTGCACAGAACGCCGGATGGTTCCATCCGGCTGTGACCCGCTCTAGCCCGTCATTTGTCGGCGGGGCTCGGCGCGATGGCCACCCCGCTACCAGGGTGGTTTCAAAATGAGCGGAGATCTCACCCGCGCCGTGTGGTGTGCGCGATACTCTACCGCAGAGCTAAATCGCCCACTGAGTCTCTGTTATAAATGTCATCGCGGAAGTGGACGACGCCGTCGGCATTCACCCAGGCGGTCACGTAGGCGAACATAATCTGCGTCGGCCGATCCAGCTTCACATCAAGGCGTTGGCCGGAGCGGATCACCGCATCCACCTGCCCACGGTCCCAACCGTTGGGCCGCACCAGCCAGGTGATGAGCTCGCGCACGTTTTGAACCCGCACACAGCCAGACGAGTGGAAGCGCGCACCATCGCCAAACAGCGACTTTTGGGGGGTGTCGTGTAAGTACACCTGGTGGGTGTTGTGGAAGTTGATCTTCACAGTGCCCAGCGAGTTCAGCTCGCCAGGCTCTTGCCGGAACATGTACTTCGTCGCTTCGTCCGTATTCCAGTCGATCTCAGTGTAGGCGAACTCGCGTGTGGTATCACCCCAGCGATAGATCTTGATCTTTTGGTCGGTAAGGTAGCTGGGGTCCTCTTTGACCTTCGGGATAAGGTCACGCCGGATAATGGATACGGGGACGGTCCAATATGGATTGAAGTTTAGCTCGTGCACGCGCGAGGTGAGAATGGGGCTGGGCCGGTCCACCTTGCCAACAACAGCGGTGTGGCGCGAACGCACCCGTGCATTCTCCACCGCCTCAATTTCCGCGGCCGGGATATTGACCAGCACATAACGATCGGCAAGCGCAGAGGCTTTTTCGTTGATCCGGCCAAGGTTGGTCTCAAGCTGGCGAAGCCGCACCGCCACGGGGACGTTCATCGCGTCAATGGTGGGCTGGTCGAGGATGCCGTTGGCTTGAAGCCCGTGGCGCAATTGGAACCGCCGGACAGCGGCCGCCACGTAAGAGTCGTAAACGTCGCCACGGCCGCCGCGTTGGCTCAAGTCCCCCGACGCTGAGAGGCGCTGACGCAAGGTCACCACAAGCTTGTCGCGCGAGCCGAGCTGAAGCGCCCGCCGCGATGTGGGCCGAATGAATGGCCAGCCGCCCGAGGCTTGGAGCGCGCGATAGCGCTGGATGGCCACTTGCATCCTGCCGAGCGCTGCAGGAGAGAGTGTGGGCTGGAGAGAGTTGACCGCACGCACCTCGGGCAAGGTGGCGTCAAAACTATCCGACCATTCGGCTTGGCGCGTGCGTTGACCGCTTTGCGCCAGGGCGCTGTGTGGCAGGAGGGCGGACGGCATCATGAGAGCAGCGCCAGCAGCAAGCGCTGCACGCCGCGTTAAACCGCGCTCACCAGGCTTACGCCCCTGTCGCTTAGGCCGGTCTCCCGCCATCGCCTCGCTCCCCAAATACGCATACCAATTATGGCGCTAACATGGGATTCGACGCTGGACAATGCACCCAGCCTTCACATTGAATTTGAGGCAAACTTGGCGAGTGTGACATTAAAGTCGATAAAGCACCTGGTCCTTCCAAAAACGGTCCAGCCGCCTCAACGTTTGGGCAGCGCCGTCCAGGCTTGCCGCATCCACCCCGCCGATGGGCCCCAGTGAACGCATGTGCCGCTCCAGCAATGCATCCACCAACGAGGCGATTTCAGCACCTTTATCGGTGAGTGCAATACGCACCGTCCGCCGATCCCGGCTTGAACGCTCTTGGGAAAGGTAGCCGAGTTCGGTCAACTTCTTCAGATTATAAGAGACGTTGGAGCCCATATAGTAGCCGCGCGACTTCAGCTCGCTGGGCGTCAGCACCTCTTTGCCAAGGTTGTGAAGGAGCACGGCTTGGACGTTGTTCACCTCGTCCCGCCCGAGGCGATCGAGTTCGTCCTTCACCACCTCCAGGAAGCGGCGGTGACCGCGCTCGATCAGCCGAATTGCCTCAAGATACGCCCCAAGGGCTCTGTCGCCGACGGGGTCACCTTCGGCCTGCCGCACTGCCAGGTTCATCACATGCCTCTTTGGATGAGGCCAATGAATGGGGGCCTCCTTCTCACGCGAGGGTGCGTTCTGGCGTTAAAGCGCTTCTTAATTCGAAAGGTGAATCGGAGGTGAACGGCGCTAGCGTGACATTGCGGTCACATGGGGGGTTCGTCAGCTGATCGGCGCAAATGTTTGATGACGCCCGAAAAGTCCACGGCCTCCCCGCCGCCTTCGCAAAAGGATTCGTAAACACGCGTTGCCGCCTTGCCGAGGGGGGTTTGCGCGCCGGTACTATCCGCAGCGCCTTCGGCAAGGTGGAGGTCTTTGAGCATCATCTTGGCAGTGAAGCCTGGCTGGTAATCCCTGTTGGCGGGCGACGTGGGGACGGGCCCAGGCACAGGACAGTAAGTGGTGAGCGACCAACACTGACCCGACGCTGTGCTCGAAATATCAAACAGCTTCTGCCGGTCGAGCCCCAAGCGATCGGCAAGGTTGAACGCCTCCGATACCGCGATCATGGAAATGCCAAGCACCATATTGTTGCAGATCTTGGCAGCTTGCCCTGCCCCAGCGTCACCAGCGTGGACGATCGTCTTGCCCATGACGTCAAGGACGGGTTTGGCGGCCTCAAACGCTGCCACAGCCCCGCCAACCATAAACGTGAGTGTGCCTGCTGCAGCACCCGTCACCCCACCTGAGACCGGCGCGTCGCACATCTGAAAGCCCGCGGCGACGGCTTGGCCCGAAACAGCCCGCGCTGTCGTCACGTCAATGGTGGAGCAATCGATGAGGAGAGCACCGTTCTTCGCGTGGGAGAGAACCCCCATTTCCCCGCACACCACGCTTTCGACCTCCCGCCCGGACGGCAGCATGGTGATCACCACATCGGCCCCTGTCACAGCCTCGTGAAGGCTTCCAGCCGCTGCCCCGCCGTTGGCGGCAAACGCCTCCCGCGCTGCGGCAAACACATCAAACCCGCTTACCGTGTGGCCAGCTTTGGCAAGGTTGGCGGCCATCGGCGCACCCATGTTCCCCAAACCGATGAACGCCACCTGTGCCATGGCCATCCCCTTGTCCGTGTTGTTGTGGGGCGCAGCGCCGCCAGCTGCGCTCAGTCGTTGAAGGTGTTGGTTTTGGGAAAGCCTTGCGGGGCCATGCGGCCGGCCGTCGCCCGTTCACCGCGATACTCGCCCATCTGATCCATGGTGCGCACATGGCGCCGGCCTGAAGCATCCACCCAGGAGAGCCCCTCCTCAGCGTCAAATGTCGTGAGATCAGAAAGGCCGCCATCTTTGAACTTTTGAAGCCGGACACCTCTGCCTTTGGAAAGGGTCGGAACTTGCTCGATGGGGAAGATGAGGAGCTTGCGGTTTTCTCCCACCGTCGCCACCAAGTCGCCCTCGACCCGGGCAGCAAAGGTCGCCCTGTCGCCCGAGGCTGGCGAGACCACCTGCCGGCCGCGCTTCGTGGTGGCAAATAGGTCCTCAGCTTTGGCGATAAAGCCGCGCCCAACCTTGGTGGCGAAAAGCCATTGTGTGCCCGCCTCGTAAAGAAAGAGCGTTGCCACGTCGACACCGCCTTCAAGCTCCAGAAGAAGCCGCAGAGGCTCGCCGTGGCCACGGCCACCAGGCAGTTTGTCCACCCCCACCGTGTAGACGCGACCGTCTGTGGTGAGGACGAGGAGTTTGTCGGTGGTTTCCGCGTGGAGTGCCCTGCGCAACCCATCATCCTGGCGGAAGGCGAGCCCATCAAGCTCCTTCACATGACCCTTAAGGGCACGGATCCAGCCCTTCTCCGATAGCACCAAGGTCACAGGCTCGCGCTCAATCATCGCTTCGGCGACAATGTCGGCATTGGTGGTGGGCGCGTCGGCAAAGGTGGTGCGGCGAGCACCCAGCGCGG
>JBCDLN010000033.1:0-19971 GCA_038745295.1 Pseudomonadota bacterium
GGATGGGCGCTTCTACGCCACCATGTTTTATGCCGATATCGAGGGCCATCCAGGTGATGATCATGTCTCCCAAGCCCTTGAAGAGCTCCATTTTTACTCAGAGGAGCTGCGCATCATCGGCACCTACCCCGCAGCGCCGTTTCGCGAGCAGCTGAGTGCGAGCGGCTCCGGCGGACGAAAACCACGGCTGGACAGTTAAGCGTCCGCGTGAGCCTTGCGTTACGCTCTCAGGGGACCTTGTGCCAGCGGCCCGTGACGCGCTTTTTTTGGCGCACAAGACTTTCGTTTCTTAAGCGCTGGGTGAAGCTGGGTGAAAAAGAGCACAGGTGCCTTTGGAGGCGGCGCGCTCCTTCAACGCCTTGGTGCTGTGCCTATGAGGAAAGGCACGATCACCCTTAGCGGTTATGCGCTCACCGGGGTCGGTGCATCAGCGAGCACAACTGGCGCGCCATGCACGGAGTAGGCCCGTAAAAGATGGTGGGCAATGGCCACAGGGGGCGGGGCCGCGTAGATGGGGTGGGTTTGGTCGAGCATGGGGGCGATGTCAGCTCGGTCGAACCACCGCACGTCTTCAAGCTCTGCGTCCCGTGGATCGATGTCTGTGGAGGTCGCTTGCGCAAAGCAGCCGATCATGAGCGATGACGGAAATGGCCAGGGCTGGCTGGCGTGGTAAGAGACACGCGAGGTTTGAACGCCCGCTTCTTCCCAAATTTCGCGCCGAACGGCTGCTTCGACCGTTTCGCCAGGCTCCATAAATCCGGCCAGGCACGAGTAGACACCGTTCACAAATCGGGTCTGCCGGCCGAGCAGGCATTTATCGCCATTGACCGCCAGCATGATCACCACCGGATCGGTGCGCGGGAAATGGTGAGCACCACAGGATGGGCAGTCCCGCCGCATACCGGCCTGAGCCATCACGGTCGGAGCACCGCAATTGGAGCAAAACTGATGGCGCATATGCCAGCCCAAAACACCGCGCGCTTGGGCGACGGCGCCGAGCACATCCCTTGGGACCGGCACGCCACCTGCCCCCTCAACGGCCAGGGGACGCAGATTCTCAAGGGTAAAGGGTGCGTCTTCGCCGAAGGGCTCCACGGTGGCTGCGAACAATGGACCCGTGCCGTCCACCCCCAGGAGCACAGCCTCATCCCATTGCCCGCCGAGCGCATCCACCAAACCTTTTGGGTGGATGACCTGTGCGCCCTCACCCACCACGATGAGCTCGCCGACAAATAAGATGGCGCGCGCTGCGGTATCGGCCCTTAGCGAGGCGATGAAGGCTGCATCTTCGCGCCGTTCAGAAAGACGGTCGAGGGTGTTGGTGCCAAAGCCAGTGGCGGCGGAGTAGTCGTGGGCGGGGAAAGTCAACATGAAGCTGTTCTAAAGCAAGGCGGAGCGGGCTGTATACAGGGAGCTTTCGGGCCTATGCGGGCAGAGTATCGCGGGCGCACGCCGCGTGAGGGTTTGACACAACCTCATTCATGGGGCGTGGTCGGTGCCAAGAGTGCTGATGGGTGAGAGGGTAACGTATGGATGATCGCAAGACGTTGGTCCTCACCGGGGCAAGCCGTGGCATCGGGCACGCGACGGTTAAGCGCTTCTCTTCAGACGGGTGGCGGATCATCACATGCTCGCGTCAGCCTTTTTCCGATAAGTGCCCGTGGCCTGCTGGGGAGGAAGACCACATTCAGGTGGATCTCGCCGACCCCGAGAATCTGGGCACCGCCATTGCTGAAATGAGAGACCGGTTGGAGGCCAATGGCAGCCGGCTTGATGCTTTGGTGAACAATGCTGGGATCAGCCCCAAGGGCGATGGGGGCGGCCGCCTCAACTCCATTGATACGCCCATGCACCTGTGGCGCACGGTGTTTCAGGTGAATTTCTTCGCCCCCATTATGCTGGCGCGTGGGTTGCGCCGAGAGCTTCAGGCCTCGGGTGGGTCTGTGGTGAATGTGTCATCCATTGCCGGAAGCCGCGTGCACCCCTTTGCCGGCACCGCCTACGCCACGTCGAAGGCTGCGCTTGCAGCGCTCACCCGGGAGATGGCAGCCGACTTCGGCCCCCTTGGCGTGCGGATCAATGCCATTGCGCCCGGTGAGATCGACACCGCGATTTTGTCGCCCGGCACCGAAGAGATGATTGTGGATATCCCGCTGCGCCGCCTGGGTGCCCCTGCGGAAGTGGCTGAACTCATCTTCTTTTTGTGCTCCAGCCCGTCGAGTTACATCTCAGGCGCCGAGATCCACGTGAACGGCGGTCAACACGTCTGAGGGCGGGCATGGCGCTCAAGGGCTGCGATTTGCACTGCAGGCGTGAGTGCTCTTGCAGTCTGGCGATGTGACGTGACCGCAGCGATTGCCGTGGCGCTCACCAGTATGGCTGACGATGGCCTCGACGTGACGGCGCCACCCGGACAGCGCTGGCCCAGGTGGCGCCCTCGGCGCTTGAAGGGGTGGTCGTGCGCCGAGTTGAGCCTTGGTGGGGCGGCTTGAGAATTGACCCCCAAACCGCACCACTGGCGTCAGAAGACGAAGTCGGCCGCCGTTAAATCGGCGATGGCTGTGTTCAGCACATCGATCCGGTTGTTGTCGGCAATGCCGTCTCCGTCGAGGTCGATGGCGTCGGCCACACCATCGCTATCAAGATCGAGCTCGATCCTAGCATCGGCCCCCACCTGCGTGATGAGGAGCTGGGTGATGTCAAGCGCAACACCGCCGTTTTCCTCGCGGATATCGCGCAAGTTGATGCGATCCAAACCATCCTCAAAGTCGAAGATCTCATCGCGCCCATAATTGTCAGTGAAGCGGAAGATATCGTCTCCCGAACCACCGATCAGGTCATCATTGCCCACGCCACCGTTGATGGTGTCGACGCCGGAACCACCGTCGATGATGTCGGAACCGCTCTCACCGCGCAGACTATCGTTGTCGGCGCCGCCAGAGATGTCATCAGCGCCGGAGCCGCCGCCCACGCGGTCTTCGCCGTCGCCGCCTTCGATGGTATCGCTGCCGCCGCGGCCTCTGAGGCGGTTGTCGCCATCATCGCCAATGATGGTGTTGTCCAAGCCGTTGCCGGTGCCGGTCAGATCGTCGACCGCGAGCCCATCAAGGGTGAGGTTTTCGACGTTGTCACGCAGGCGGAAGTCGGCGGTGGAGATAACAGTGTCTTCCCCTTCGCCAACATTTTCCACCGCACGGTCGCGGGTGTCGTCGACGAAATAGGTGTCATCGCCCAAACCGCCTTCCATGGTGTCACGATCGGTTCCGCCGTCCATGGTGTCGTTGCCGGCTTCACCCATGATGAGGTCGGTGCCTGCTCCACCTTCCATGCGGTTGGCGCCGTTCGTCCCCGTCAGCGTGTCCTCACCGGCCCCAGAGATAATGTTCTCAAAGTTGATGAAGAACTCTGGCGGGGCGTTCGTCGCACCGGTGGCAAGGTTGACCTCGTAGTTTCCGTTGAAGGAGGTGGTGTCGAGGGTGTCGTTGCCGGCGCCGCCGTTCAGCGTTTCAAATGTGCCGAGCCCCGCAAGCATCAGGTCATTGCCGCCATTGCCGAAGTAGGCGCCGCTCCCGTCTGAGATGATGGTGTTGCTACCCGACCCATCCCGATAGGTTTCGATGTTGGCAAGGGTCGGCGTGCCGGTCGCAAAGGTGGTGACAATTTGGCCGGCCAGAAAGTCGAACACATCGCCGGAGCGGGTCACGTCAGAATGGTCGAGCGTATCGTTGCCCGCACCGCCGTCCACGTTGTCGAAGAACTCGCCGCTCAGGACTTGGATTAAGTCATTGCCGGCGCCGCCATTGATGCTGTCGGTGTTAAACCCGCCTTGAAGCGTGTCGTCACCGCCCTGGCCGTCGATGGTGTCGGTGCCTGAATCGTTGCGGATGAAGTCATCTTCTTGCGTGCCCAAGATGCTCTCGATGGACGCGATGGTCCGCGCGCCACCCAGGCCAATGAAGGTGCCGTCGTTAATGTCGACCGCTTCACCAGCGCCAACGATGTCACTCAGATCGAGCGTGTCGACACCGCCACCGCCGTCCACATCGTCAATGAATTGGCCATCTTCGATAATGATAAGGTCATCACCGCTGCCGCCATTCACCGTGTCGGCGGCGAACCCGCCCAAGAGCGTATCGTTGCCGGCACCACCATCGATTTCATCGTTGCCCAAGCCACCTTCGATCCGGTCATCACCGTCGTTGCCGTTTAGCGTATTGCCGGCGGAGTTGCCGATGATGGTGTCGTTGTTGCCGGTACCGTTCACGTTTTCAAAGTTGACCATGACCTCTGAGAAGGCGCCTTGGGTGGCGGTGCCGGTCACAAGGTTGAAGGTTGCGCCGATGACGGAGGTTGCCGCCGACCAGTCGATGGTGTCGATCCCGGTGCCGCCGTCATGGCGGTCTGCGTTGATGCTGGAGACGACGTTGATGGTATCGTTGCCGGCATCGCCATAGTATTCGCGGGTGACACCTGACTCGGTGATCACATCGTCGCCATCCCAGCCGTGGACGAACTCAGCATTACTAGCGGGCGTGAAGACGTCATTGCCGATGGTGCCCACCACCCATTGGTCGGGCGTATAAACCCCTGGGTTGTTCGGCGCATCGCGCGGATCATAGTATTCGATCCGCACATCATCGTCACCGCTGACGCGGTCAGTCCAGCCGACGATGAATCTGCCATCTTCGAGGCCGATGCCTGAGGGATCGAGTTCTGCGTTTGCGTCACTCGTGACAAAAACTCGGCTGCCCACCGTGGTTCCGGAAGAGTTGTATCGTTGGAAGGCAATATTGTTTTGTTCGTCATCATCGTAGGCGACAACAAAACCGCCATCGCTTAAAGCAATGAGATGGGATTCATTGTTGTTGTCCGTGGACCCACCCACTTCAACAGTGACGACACCGCCGAGCGCGGTCCCTGCATTGTCGTAGCGCTGGAATTCAATGTCGGTGTCATTGACGTCATTGTTGGTCCAGGAGATGACAAAGCCACCCCCTTCCAGCGCGACAATGGAGGCATCGCTGTCGGTATCACCGTTGGTGTTTGTGTTGGCAACGAATGTTGAGGTGGTGAGTGGGGTACCTGAGGAATTGTGCACCCGGTAGCTGAGCGCATCGTCGGCGCCGTCAAAGTCATAAACAAAGGCGATGTTGCCGTTGGAGAGGACTGCCACATCGGTATCTGCGCTGGCCGAGCTGGAGCCGGACATGGAGATCTGCTCAGTACCCACGACACCGCTGCTGTCGACGATTTTAAAGCGCGTATCGAAGTCGCTGGCGGATAGGTCGAAGTGCTCGTAGGCCACCACGTAGCTGCCATCATCGAACGCGTCGACTGAGGGTTTGCTGACCGTGTCACCACCGCCGGGCGCCGATGTGATTGTTTTGCTTGCTGGAGCGGTGGCCCCGGAGGCGTCAGTGCTCCATTCCGTCGCTCTCAGCGATACGGTTCCGCCGGCGTTGTCCTCATAGACCACGACGAAGCGGCCGTTGGGCAGCGCCACAGCGTCAAAATTGCTTTCATCATCGATGCTGAAGCCGTTGGCCACAAACTCGGTGCCGATACGGTTCCCGAGCGGGTCGAAGATTTGGCCCACAATGTCGAGCCCGTTTTGCGTGGCGGGCGATGCGTCGGAGTTGTCAGTATAAAAGACAACTGTATTGCCATTATCGAGCTGTATTACGAAAGAATCGTTTTGATCATTCCCCGATGTACCGCTGTCTACGGTATTGGCTTGGAATTCACTTTCCCAGACTTCTGGTGTCGAAGGCATGTCCTGGACCCTCACTAAAGATATTTAGATTGGAAACCATCCATTCGGTTGGCGGACATTGATTTATTATGGGCTTTTACGTTTCACAACTTGGGAAAAGTGATTGTTTGGCAGCAAATCAGACATTTCACGCAAAATGGATCAGATTCATCACGCATTCATATTTGCCGCAAAGAAAATTTGTGCAATGGCACCTAATTGATGCTGCGTGACCGTTGTAGAACAAAGCCAATATCCAAAAATCATGCGCGCCCTGGAGCACAATAGGGGAGACGTTGAAGACGGATCTCACTTGGGTGCTGTAACACCTTTGCCGCCGCCCGGACTTTAAGAAGAACTTAAGTGAGACCGTTCCGCCAAGCTGAGGCTCTCTCCCGCCGTGCGCCGCTGTCTGGCTGCCATTGCGGTATCTGCTGAAAGGGCTCTGTTAGCCGGTCCCGCCGATGCAGCCAGCGCCCATTAGCATTTTTGGCTGCACCAACACCTTGTGGAGCGCGCCAGCGGTCCATCGACCGCTCGCAAAGGTGAAGGTCGGACGCAATATGGTGCCAATCTACGCTTGGTTGAGCGGATGTTTGCAGGGGCTGCAGCCGATAAACCACCGCTGAAAGGGGCCTGATTTTTCACGGGCTCCCAAACTGGGGTCAGCGGGTAAACGGGTTGTTCCCTGCATACCGGGTTTTCGGCAGCCCCACACAAGTCCGGGGGCGAATAATGGAGGCGCGGCGAAACGCGATCCCCCTTCCCTTAGCGGACGAGATAATGCCTCTCATTAAAACCGACGAACTTAACCGCAACGCACGCTCGGCTCATAACGGCACCGGCAGCCCCGTCCCTGCCCCCACATTCTCCCCCAAGGGCCATGCGATCCGCAGCATGCGCAATCGCCCACGCACGCACGCGCGCACACAAAAAGCTGCTGAAAGAATTGCGGCGGCCACCACGCAGCTTGCGAGCGGGATGACCCAGGCCTCGGCAGCGGCTGAACAATTGCGCCGCTCCATGGAGCAAATCGCCACCGGCAGTGGCCAAGCGTCCCGTGCGGCGGAGGGTTCGGCCCGCGCCCTTAATGCCATCAATCGCCGGACGAACGATTCGAAAGTTCGCTCGCGAGAGGTCAGCGGCACCATTGATTCTTTGCAGCTGATGACTTCGCAGGTTTCTGAACAAATCATGCAGTCGGTGGGCGCCATTGCCATGGCCTCGGAGCGGGAGGCTGCCTCTGTTGTGCAGGTGGCTGAACTTGAGCGGCAAGCGGGCGACATTGGCGAGATTGTAAACGCTGTCGCCCGCATCGCCGACCAAACCAATCTCCTCGCGCTCAACGCCGCCATTGAAGCTGCCCGGGCCGGCGAACACGGCAAAGGTTTTGCCGTGGTGGCCGACGAGGTGAGGACCCTCGCCGAAACCTCAGAAACCAGTGCGCGGGACATTCAAGATCTTATCGGTGAAATCCAGAAGGACGTGAAAATCATCGCCGATGGGATCAACCGATCCTCCCAAGCTGCCAAGGCTGAGGTGGAGCGGGGTCGCAAGGTCACAACGCAGCTCGAAGCGATGCGCACCGAGATGTTCGAAATCAAAGAGGGTGCTGACGAGATCCGCGATTCGGCCGAAGAGGCTGTCGTTGCGGCCAACGAAGCGCTGAGGGGCGCTGAAACAATTGCCGCTGCCGCAGAGCAGCAATCGGCCGCGTGCGATGAGACCATGAAGATGGTTGAACAGCAATCGGCGGCGCTGTCTGAGAGCGAGCAGGCTGCCCTTGAGCTTCAAGATATTGCAGACATCTTGCGCGATTCCACTGATATCGCCAAAAGTGCAGAAGATGTGGCGGCCTCTGCCGAAGAGCTTTCAGCGACAGTTGAAGAAATCAATCGTGCCGCTGATCAAGTCACAACATCGGTCCAAGAGATCAGCCGGGCGAGCCAGACCTCCGCCGCCGCCACCGAGCAAGCGGCCACTGCCATCGGCCAAATGGAACGGGGAGCGCAAACCTCTCGGGTCCGAAGCGAGGCCGCGCGCGACAAGTCAGCGGCCATGCAGTCGGCCCTTTCTGAAAACCGGGTCTCCGTCCAAGCGTTGATCGACGGCATGGACAAATCACTCCACGAGAATGCCCAAAACAGGGAACGCATCAACGTTCTGGAGCAGCTGGCCCGGCGCATTGACAAAACTGTCGACGCCATCACCACGGTCTCGGTGCAAACCAACATGCTGGCCGTCAACGGGTCCATTGAAGCGGCCCGCGCGGGTGAGTTTGGCAAGGGTTTTATGGTGGTCTCCACCGACATTCGCAATCTTGCGCACGATTCGTCAGAAAACGCAGAGCGCATCAAAGACCTCGTTAAATCCATCCAAGATCAAATTGTCCACGTACGGCGCGATTTGAAAGAAATCTCCAATCTTGCCTTCGCCGAGGTTGAAAAGAACCGCGCCATCTCCCAACGCCTTGAAATGGTGGAGACCCAAATGGGCACCGTGGTGGATGGAGCCAAAAGCCTCCTCATGGGCGCTGACGAGATGGTGGTCGCCCTTGGTCAAGCCAAGTCCGGCACACAAGATATTGCAGCAGCTGCTCATCAGGCCGACCACGCCACCAGCGAGTGCGCCTCGGCCATGCGCGAGCAGGCAAAGGGCATCCATGACCTGGCAAGCTCGGTGGATGAGCTTGCCTCACTCGCCGATGAACTCCAATCGGCGGCATAAGCCGCGGAGGTTGCGAGCATGACCTCGCTTGAAGAGCGCACTGCCCAAGCCGTAAGCGATACCAACCTTGATGGTGGGCACGGGAGCCCAAGTCGTTCTGTGCCGGTCGCCGCGCCCTCCCGGAGCGAAGCAGCCATAAACGTCCGACAATTCGTCACCTTCAACGTTAGCGGGGAAACCTTTGCAGTGGCGTTGACGGACGTGCAAGAGATCATCCGGTTGCCGGAACTCATCACCGTTCCCCTTAGCCCCCCTAGCTTGGCAGGGATCGTAAACCTTCGCGGTGCCGTCCTCCCCATCGCCAGCTTAAGGCGTATCTTCGGCCTAGAAGACGCCCCCGCCGATGATGCCAGCAGAGTTGTTGTGGTTCATGACGGCGTGCCCGTTGGCTTCATCGTAGACCGTGTTGCACGGGTTGTGGCCGTGGACGAAGAAGACATTGAAGAGCCCCGTGGGATCAGCCCGTCAATCCCACAAGATATGGTCAGCGGGATCATCAAGATTGACGGCGAAGTGGTCATGATTGTCTCGCCACGGCGACTGATTGCGGCCGAATTTCAGAGCCATCCACCTCACGTGCGTGCCGCGCTCGCCGGAAGCGTCCCCGTCACCGCTCACGACCAATCCCTTCAAGATCCGGTTGTCCACGATCAAGTGCAACTTGTGAGCTTTGTGGTGGACCAGCAGGAATACGCGTTCCCCATCGAGCTGGTGCAAGAAATTGTCACAGTGCCAGAGCGCATCAGCCATGTGCCCAATACGCCCGAGGCGCTCATCGGCGTCATTACATTGCGCCGGCGGCTTTTAGCCCTTGTCAGCCTTCGGGTGCTGTTTGGTTTGCCAAACGCAGACGCTGCGGAAAGCAACCGCATCGTTGTCGTCTCCATGAACGACAAAAACGGCACGCCCATTTCTTTGGGCATTGTCACCGATACGGTGAAAGAGGTTTTGCGCATCCAAAGGTCTGCGATCGATGAGGTGCCACCCGCCATCAACGAGGGCCTTGAGCGCGACGATATTGAAGGGATCTGCCGGCTTCAAAACGGCCAGCGATTGGTGTCGATCATCCACGCTGAGCATCTCTTGCGCACCATTGCCGGAACGCTCCCAGCCGCCACCTACACCGCGGATAGGCCTGCCCTTGCCGTTCCTCAGCCTGATCATCCCCCTCTCGACGATAGCACCCAGCAAGGACACATCCCGATGCTCCTTTCGCCCGAAGGGCCTTCCGCCTCCAAAGACAGGGCCGACGAAGAAGAGTTGTTCGTGGTCTTTAAGCTTGATGGCGGCGAATACGGCGTGCCCATCGATGCTGTCCAAGAAATTGTCCGCGTGCCGGAAGAGTTGACCGCCGTGCCGCGCACGCCCTCGTTCATCAAAGGTGTGGTCAATCTTCGTGGGGCTGTGCTTCCCGTGGTCGATAAACGGGGCCGTCTGGGGCTGGACAGTCTGCCCCGCAACGACCGCCAACGCATCATGGTGCTGATCCTGAATGGCCGCAAAACAGGCTTCATCGTCGACAGTGTGAGCGAAGTCCTCAGAATTGCCACAGCGCGGATCAGCGCGGCGCCGAATCTGTCAGAAGAGCAAGCGCGGCTTATCAACCGCGTAGCAAATATTGAAGAAGACAAGCGCGTCATCTTACTCATCGAAGTGTCTCGCCTTCTCAAAGAAGAAGACATCAAGTCCATTTCTGAAGCGGCTTAGCCTACGACGATGACCATCAAGGTACTCGTCGTCGATGACTCGGCACTGATGCGTAAAAAGCTGCGAGCCATGCTCGAAGATGAGGACGACTTCAGCGTTGAAACCGCGCGTGACGGGTTGGACGCCCTTGAAAAGGTCGCATCCTTTCAACCCGATGTGGTCACCCTTGATATCAACATGCCCCAAATGGACGGGATCACCTGCCTTGATACCATCATGGAACGGCAGCCGTTGCCTGTTGTGATGGTCTCCTCCCTCACCCGCGAGGGTGCAGCGATCACCATGAAGGCCATCGAGCACGGCGCAGTGGGTTTTGTGGAAAAGCCGGGCGGAACCATCTCGCGCAATATCGGCCTGGTGCGCGCCGAACTTGTGGACACCATTCGGGCCGCTTCGCGGGCCCATGTGCGCGCCCGCAGGGCTTGTGCCAATCGGCGCAGTTCGGGGCGTGCGCAAACCCGGGCTCGCCGCATCCTGACGACCACCCCGCCAAGACGGCTGACAAGCCTTGCCACGATCCCAGGTCTTATCCTTGTGGGCGTGTCCACAGGTGGCCCGCCGACCATTGAAGTGTTGCTGTCTGCACTGCCCAAGAACCTGCGTTGGCCCATCGTCATTGCGCAGCACATGCCAGAACACTTCACGTCCGTCTTTGCGCGCCGGCTTGACAGTGTGTGCGCGCTCGACGTGATTGAGGTGGATCGCGTCATGCCCCTCACCCCTGGCGCAGCCTATATCGCCCGCGGCGGCTCTGACCTTGAGATCAGACGCCGCCTTGACCGGCTCACCGCGCATCCCGTACCCGCCGATCCTGACCATGCCTATCACCCTTCCGTTGACCGGATGGTCTCCTCGGCGCTTTCGGTCATGCCGGCATCTGACCTTGTGGGCGTGCTCCTGACCGGAATGGGCCGCGATGGGGCCGATGCCATGGCCAGGCTCCACCGTGATGGTGGCCGCACCATCGCTGAATCGGAAGAAACGGCGGTCGTGTTCGGGATGCCAGGTGCGCTGGTGGAAACCGGGCATGTGTCCGCCGTCGAACCCAACCACCTTGTGGCCCAGCGGCTCCTGCAGTGGACCGGAGGACGCAAACGGCTATGACCTTCGCTTCCCGCGCCGTGCCCCAATCTCCCGCCCACCGGACGGAGCTTTAAAATGCCCGCGCCCAATAGCTACGGAGCCTTCGGCGAGGTTCCTCCAGGTCACGATGCGGCGTACCCATTGTCGGACGCTGAATACAGACGCTTCCAAACATTTTTCCAAAGGGCAACCGGGATTATGTTTAGCGACAGCAAAAGATATTTTGTCCAAAAGCGGGTGAGCGCTCGTATGGAAGCGCTTGGCATGTCATCGGCAAACCAATACATGGACCACTGCGAATCCCAGCTCAACGCCGGTGAGTTTCAGCATCTCGTCAACGCGATGACAGTCAACGAAACGTATTTCAATCGCGAAGACTTCCAGTTCAGAACACTTGTCGACGAACTTTTGCCGCAGATTGCCTCCCACAAGAGTTACGGGCAATCCATTCGGATCTGGTCAATTCCCTGCTCCACCGGCGAAGAAGCGTATTCTTTGGCCATCTGGCTGTTGGAGGAATGGTCTGATGTGGATCGGTACAACGTGGATATTGTGGCCTCTGACATCGATACAGGTGTTCTCGCCAGTGCGCGTCGCGGCCTTTATAGCCAAAGGTCTATCCAGGGGCTAAAGCCACAAGTGCTTTCAAAGTACTTTGTAAAATCCCCCACCGGCGGCTGGCTCATCCGCGACGAACTGCGCCAGTCGATCACGTTCACAAAAGTCAATATTTGCGATGCCGTCGACACCCGCGATTACACAAATTTTGATATTGTATTCTGCCGCAACATGCTGATCTACTTTGACACTGAATCTCGCGCTGTTGCTCTGAAGGCCATCCGGCGCGCGCTCACCGCGGACGGTTATGCTTGCTTCGGACACTCCGATCAGATCGACCGTGCGGAAGCACTATTCGCGCCCGTCCGGTTCCAAAACTCAGTTGCCTACCAGGCGACCGGCGCGCAAGTCCACGACCCGGTTGTGTGACTGATGATCTATAAAAACTTGCAGCAATTGTTCAATAGGCCAGCCACAAGGTCAAGGAAATCAAAGCAATGACAAGCGCACTGCTTGAACAGTTTGTGACCGAAGCGGCTGAATTGCTTGAAGTGGCCTCCGCGTCAATCCTCCATCTTGAGCGCGATCCCACCGACAGCGACACCATCAACACGCTTTTCCGCGCCATTCACACCCTGAAAGGCGCCTCCGGGCTCATCGATTGTGCGCCTCTGACAGGGCTCGCCCATGTGGCAGAGGATGTCCTAACCATGGTTCGCTCAGGCCACCATCACCTTACGCCGGACGTGGTGGATTTGCTGTTGTCCGCCCTTGATCAGATGTCGGCGTGGCTGAAGGATCTTGAGGAGGGGGGCAGCTTACCAGCTGATGCTGCCGAGGTGGCCGCCCCGATCATCAATGCGCTCAACGCCTTTGTTGCCGGTGGCGCACAAGCAGGCGATACACACGCTGAGCTTGAAGCCGAAAAGGCGTTGTTGTCAGACGAAGCGCCGCATTGGCTTTGCGAATACTCCGATAGCGAACGCCTCAAGGCCCTGGAGGTGATGGCGAAAGAAGGGCGCGCCGTTTGCGCCATCCGCTATGAGCCCCATCCACACTGCTTCTTTTCAGGCGATGATCCCCTCAACCTCGTGGCGCAAGTGCCGGGTCGCCTTGTGGTCCGCGCCACCGCAATAGAGCCCTGGGCTCCGCCAGAAGCGCTTGACCCCTATGTGGCTAACTTGCGGTTTGACCTTTTATCCACTGCGGACATGGACGAGCTTTCCAGCGTCTTCCAATACAATTCCGATGAAGTGGATGTGAGGACGCTTCGTCCAGAAGATCTGATACTTCCCGCCGGAGAGATCGCCGACAGCGGGGCTTGCGAACGGTTCGCTGAAGAGGCTGGCGCCCTACTGAGAGACGAAGACCGGCCCGGCCTCATTGAGGCGACACGAGCTCTCTTGGGCAGCACCCCTGCGCCCGCACGGGAGGCACACCCCCTCAAGGCGCTTCTCGTTTTCCTTGAAGCCGAAGCCTCGCCACCAGCCTTTGTGAGCCGACTGATCGCGTCCATGGGCAAAGGCATCCCTGATGACTGGCCCCTCACTGACCCCGCCGACGGCCCTCAACAGCCCCCCCAAAAGTCACCTCAAGAAGCGCCTCCCGATGGAAACGGCGAACAACAGCCGGAAGCTGCAGCCTCGCGAACACCCACCAATCGCCAAGACCCTGAGGCCACGCCCCCTCCCCCCAACATGGAAGAGGACGGGCCAGCCAAGCCGGTTGATGAGAGCACCAGCCTTTCTCCCCAAAGCGATGATGGGCCCGCCAGACAAGTCGCCCAGCCGCCCACTTCCGAGGGTTTAGCCGAGGCTCACGGAGCGACAGATGCACCGCCCCAGGCCATTGCAGCAGACGCCGCGCACGGGCCAGGCGACGAAGGCGATGTGCCCGACGCAAACAACGGTTCAGAGCCAAGCCGCTATGAGAACACCGACAGCGACCATGTAGGCAATCACGCAGATGCTTTGCCGCCTGAGGGGACCGACGGGCCCGCGCAGCAAGCGCCTATCGCACACACTCGCGAGGCCGATGGAGATCAGCCGCCGGCAGGCCCCAACACCGATTCAAAGACCGTTCCCAACACCGAAGACAACGCCGTCGCCGCCCCTTCGCAGGACGTGGTGAGCGAAGGAAAGAACGCCACTCCAGCAAGCGCTGCCCAATATTCACCAGCGCATGCAGAACGAAGACCCGCCGCTGCTGGCACACCGTCAGAACCGGCACCCCGCAACGCCAAAGGGCTCACTGAGCCCGGTATTGAAGCTGCGACGTCACCCGTCCCCCCCCTCGAGCCAGAGCCCGAGCCGGCACCGTCTCCAAACACCGCCCGTGATGGTGCCGCCAAACCCGTCCACGCGCCAGGTCCGGCCGATCAAAAGAGCACGGCAGCAAAGAAGGTGCTCCGGATCGAACAATCTCGGATCGATGGTCTGATGGACCTCATCGGCGAGCTTGTGGTGGCAAAAAACAGTCTTCCTTATCTCGCCCGCCGGGCACGCGATATTTACGGCTCCCGAGAAATGGCGCGGGAACTGAAAGATCACTACGCGGTTATCGAAAGGATTACGCAAGATCTCCAAGCCAACGTGATGGCGGTGCGTATGCTACCTGTCGATCACGTGTTCCAAAGATTGCCGCGCTTGGTGCGGGACGTCTCGCGTAAACTTGGTAAAGACATCAATCTTTGTCTTGAGGGCGCTGATACTGAAGCCGACAAAACAGTCATAGAAAACCTGCGCGATCCGCTGGTTCACATCGTGCGCAACGGCATCGACCACGGCATCGAAATGCCCGACGAGCGGGAGGCACTGGGCAAACCGCGCACCGGAACACTGACACTGACCGCATTCAACGAGGGCGACAGGGTCGTCATTGAAATTGTCGACGATGGTTCAGGGATCAACATCTCCCGCGTGAAACGAAAGGCGATGGAAGCAGGCATCATCGATCAAGAACGCGCCGAGACCATGAGCGATGCCGATGCCGCGAACCTCATCTTTGCCCCTGGCTTTTCAACGAAAGATGAAGTCTCTGACATTTCGGGGCGCGGCGTTGGCATGGATGTGGTGCGGGCCACCGTGGAAAAGGCAGGCGGCTCGGTTTCGCTGTCAACTGTGAGCGGCAAAGGCTCACGCATTCGGCTTTCCTTGCCCCTGACCCTCGCCGTCACCCGGATCATGACTGTGGAGTGCGGCGACCAACTCTACGGCGTACCGATGGATCTCATTTGCGAGACCGTGCGGCTTGACCGCTCAGCCCTCCAGCGCGTGCGGGGGCGGGAGGTGTTTGTGTTGCGCGACACCGTCGTTCCACTGATCCGCCTCGCCCATGTTCTGGATCTCAAGCCAAAGCAAGATCGTGCTGCTGGCAACCCAGATGATCACGCGGTGATGGTGGTCTCGCTGGGCAACAACCAGACAGGCATTGTTGTGGATGCGTTCCGCGAGGTCATGGAGGTGATCGTCAAGCCTATGGACGGGATCATGGAAGGGATCAGCGGATACATGGGCACCTCACTGATGGGGGATGGGCGGGTGATCATGATTTTGGATCTCAAGGAGATGCTCGAATGCCGATACGATTCTTAACATCTACGGCGATCTGCGAAGGCATTTGCACCATCGAAGAAGCTGAAATGCTGCAATCATGGCTCAAAGACCGCCGTTCTGTCCTCGTGGACCTTGGTAATGCCGACCACGTTCATACCGCCATAGTGCAAGTGATCTTAGCGTCTCCCAATGCGGTGATCAGCGCATTGCCGAAAAACACCTTGTTCCGCGATGTTCTTGCCACTGCGCGGGTAGGACCTAAAAACTGCCCGGAGCCGGCGATGACCACGGCAGCCGCAGGGGCCTCTGCGCCGGCAACGCCCATCCCTTCCATAGACGCTGAAGAGCCCGTGGCCTTGGCGGCACAATCCTGAAGAGAGCATAATCTGCTTTTGTCCAGTGCCCCGGACCACCCCGTCAGCAGCGGCCTGGCAGCGCCTGGCCAGTAAGGTTGAGTTTATGAAACCGATCCTCGTTGTCGACGATAGCGCCACCATCTTGAGCAGCATGAAAGATATGCTGATGAAGGCCGGCCAAAAGGTTGAGACGGCCAATTCCGCCGAAGCCGCGTTGGCCTTTGTGAGAGGTCAGCCGCCGTTGACCATGCTGATTACTGACTACCACATGCCAGGTCGCAATGGCGTCGAGTTGATCGCTGAGATCCGCAAGATGGCAGCGTATCGTTTCATCCCCATTTTGATGCTCACCACCGAATCCCAGCAGGATAAACGCAACGAGGCCAAAGCGGCCGGAGCGACGGGTTGGCTGGTGAAACCAGTGGGCGCCGACAAACTCACCGCCATCGTCAAGAAGCTCGTCCCAGGCGGCTAGCGGGCCGTGCTGACGCGGGGAGTGTGCTTGCGATGATTGTGCTTTTTGCCAGGATCTCCCCTACCGTGTGGGTTTGCGCCATCACGGGCGTGGTGGCCGTTTTATCCTTTGCCTTTCCCATCCCGGCGCCCATTTGCGCTGCCGTCGTGGGTGGTGCTGCCATCCTCGCCTTCAAAAACGTGCTGAACCGAGCGCGCAAACGCGACACCGCCTATGGCGATGCAATGGCGGATCTGTGCACCGTCTTGGGTGTTTCAGGCCGGCAACATCAAGATGCCATGGAGGCGGCGGAGAAGATGAGAGCCCACGACGATCATTGGGCCCAATCGCTCGGGATTAACGAAAGCCACTTTGCCACAGAAGACCGGCTCCCGTTGATGATCCGGACCCGCGACGGTGTGCTGAAGAACCACCTTTCCTCACAGTCGAAGGCGGAAGAAGCCGCCGGCGCCATCGCCGACACCCCGCTGTTGTGCCGCCTCAGCAAAGCCCAGCTTGACGAGGCAACGCGCCAAAGTGAGAAGGCTGCTTGGAGCAGCTTGCACGAATTGCGCACACTCACAGACACAATTGTGGAATTCGGCGCCGCACTGGAGCGCGGGCGAGAGGAACGCGCTGCAATACTGGCGTACGCGGCTGCCAACGGCCACACCGTGCGCCAGGTGGTGGAGGCTGTTCGGGGCTACTTCAACCACCAAGGCGAGGGCGTCAAAAAAGCAGCGCTCGTGCGGCGAAAGCTTGGGGAACAGCTCGTTGAGCTTCGCGAGCACACCCGCGATGTGGAGCAGACTATCAGCCGGCTCACCTCGCTCACATTCAACGCCACCATCGAGTATTCGCGCGGGGAAGATTCTAAGGCATCGGGCGTGAGTGTCATTGTGGGGGAGTTGGCCAAACTGTCGAAGGACACAACTGCGCTTACCCACGCGCTGCACACATCCCTCAATGACATTCAGGCCACCTATGGCGAGTTGGAAAATCTTGCTGCAAGCCAGGAAGATTCTGAGCGCAACGAGCGCTCTGGCCTTGCCCAGCGGCTCAACCGGCGCGAAGCCACCAGCGTGGAATTGGAACGCCAGTGGGATGGGATGACTTCTTTGCTCACCCACATCAGCCAGCGGTGTAGCGATGGCGTGATGAGTGCCACCGGCCAGCTCCAATCCCAGGATGTGTTTAGGCAAAAGCTTGAAAGTGTGTCCAACACCATCGATGCGTTGAGTGCATTCTCAGAAGGTTTGCGCATCTTCCTCCTAGACCCCAATGCCCAAAACATTCAGTCCATCGGCCTGCTCATCGAGCAGTTGAAAGACACGTATGTGACTGAGGATCAACGCCGGCTCCATGCGCTCCTCGTCGGAGATGAAGATGCGGATAAACCGCGTGAAGATCTGCCTGACATCGAGCTCTTCTAGAGCGCGTCACAGCCGGATGGAATCAACCGGCGTCCCGTGCACCCGCGACCGACACGTGAAGCCTGAGCGCGGCGCGCTTCCATGGGGGCGTGACGCGCTCTAGGCGATCATTCGAGCAGGATGTATCGTCCCACAGCACCCGGGAAGTGTGAGCGCCAAGGCGCCGCAACACAGGGGATAGCGCGGCTGATCACCCGCCCAGTTGATCTTTGTCATGGAGCCGGGTTTATCCTTTGCGTAGCCGTCCATACGCGCGCTGGGAGACCCAGCGCGCTCTGACCAGCATGGGACGTTGGCGCCAATGGCAGACGATGGGTCTTCAAGAACGTCTGCGTCCGTACAGCCGTTCGATCAAACAAACGTGCTGGCGTTTTTGCTCGACCCAAAGCGCTACGGCGGGAAAACGCCACACCACATTGAGACGCATCTATCCCACATCGTCCTCACCGACGACATGGCTTACAAGCTGAAAAAGGCCATCACGTGGAGCGTGGTCGATTACTCTTCACCAGAAAAGCGCCGGGCGTGCTGCGTGCACGAATTCGAGATCAATCATAAGAACGCGCCAGAGATTTACCTTGGGGTCGACGCGATCACCTATAAGGGTGGAGCGCTTAACCTGGGCGGCGATGGGGAAGCAGTGGACTACGTGGTGCGCATGCGCCGTTTCCCTGACGGGGCTGAGCTCGACAAGATGGCCGATGCCGGCGCCCTCACCCCCGCCTTAATGGACGCAACGGCCGACGCCATTGCCGCCCTCCACACCCGCGCCGATATGGTCCGCAACGCCGATGCTTTACCCCGGCTCACCACCCTGGCCCAGCAGCTTGAGCGCGACTGCACGCGTGCTGCCAGCCCTCAGCATCAAGAGGTTATTTCCAGCTTTGGCCACCTTGCCCGCCAGCACATAGAGGTTCTCAGCGGCTACATCGCAGCGCGTGGCCGCCACGGCTTTGTGCGCCGGTGCCATGGCGACCTCCACTTGTCCAATATCTGCGTTTGGCAAGGCCGGCCGCAGATGTTCGACGCCATCGAGTTCTCGGATGACATCGGTACCATCGACGTCATCTACGATCTTGCTTTTGTGCTCATCGATCTAGAGGCGCGGGGGCATTCGGCTCTTTCAGCGCGGCTCCTGTCCCGATACTTGGAGCGCACACGGGACTATGGCGGCCTTGCCCTCCTGCCCCTTGCCAAGAGCTTGCGCCACATGGTGCGCACACTGGTTGGCGCGGAGAAAGGTCGCGAGATCGCCCCTCATATCGATGCGGCGAACACATTGTTGTCGCGCCGCGCAGAGCCGCATGTGATTGCTGTCGGCGGGCGCTCGGGCTCAGGCAAATCCACCGTCGCGGCGGCTCTGTCGTCCCGTTGCGGCGCGGTGGTGCTTCGGTCAGATGTTGCACGCAAGCGCCTCTTCGGGCTGGAACCCGATGCACCGCTTGACGCGGATGCCTATCATCCCACGGTCACGCAAACGCTTTATCGCCGGTTACTGCGCGATGGGCGTAAAGCCCTGCGCGCAGGGTCAAAAGTGATCCTTGACGCAACATTTTTGGAAGAACGTTGGCGCGATGCCGCTGATCATCTGGCGGCCGACCTTGAGGTCCCCATGGTCGGCGTGTGGTTGGACGCGCCGGCTGAGACACTGGTGGGCCGCGTGAATGCCCGGCAGGGCGACGCGTCGGACGCCGATGCGCATGTGGTGGCACAGCAACTGGGCCGCGAGATTGGCACAATTCAGTGGCCTACCTATGACGCGACACAGCCCGCCGATGAGACGGCGCAAGCTGTGATCAAGATGCTCAACCAAAGCTCGGCCAGCCGCCAAGGCACGCCAAGCGTTCATCAACGCCCCTCAGAAAGCCGGCCGGCATAGACCTCCTGCCTGTTGGCACCCAAAGACGGCCATTAGCGGATGTCTCGCTCGGCCTGGATCAGATCGCGCGAGGACAACATGCGCGCTCTTCAGGGGCGAGCACGTTTTCATCGGCTCAGTTTGATTCAAACTGAGTGGATCGTGCTCTAGAGCGCGTCACGCCCCCATGGAAGCGCGCCGCGCTCAGGCTTCACTTGTCAGCCGCGGGTGCACCGGACGCCGGATGATTCCATCCGGCTGTGACCCGCTCTAGGTTTAGAAGCTTTGAAGGTTGTCCACTACAAGCTCCGGCAAAACTCAGAAGCGCCCCCAAGAACCCTTCACATATTCCTTTGGTGGGACACCAAACAGCGACGTTCCTCCGGAGCCGACACCGTCAGGATCCCGGGGTGGGCCTGATGGGTCAACCCCACCGAAACGCGCTTGCGCGTTTCGGCAACGTCTGAGGCCGGCAACTGTGCCGGCTGA